>DASYRH010000001.1:0-4394 GCA_036004585.1 Nitrososphaera sp.
GAATCAAAGGGCGGCCATCACTCCATCGTTCGTAAGGTGTATGCGCCGATTTGGGTCAATGGGCCGATTCAGAATTTCATAAGTGGGCGGTCCATCATCGTTGGCGACGCTGCAGGTCAGAGCAAGCCTACGACTGCGGGAGGGATCTATACTTGCGGGATGGGGGGATTGTACGCCGGCCAGGCCATCGGTAATGCATTGAAGGCCAAAGACGACACTTTTCTTGCAGCATATGAAAGAAACTGGCTTTCCTTATTCAAATCCGAATTCGACAAGATGCTTCTAGCCCGAAGACTCTTGGAACGTCTTGACAACAAGGCGCTCGATGAATTGTTTGCAGCGATACCACATGAAAAGATCGAGGAAGCGTCCGCCATGGGAGACTTTGATTTTCATTCAGCTGCAATCGCGAAAATCTTGGGCGCCAAAGCCGCGGCCAAAATGGTCAAAGCGATCCTCGGGAATGAAATCCGACGGCTTATCGACACTTAAGCAAGACTATACTAGCGATTATTCACATTAAATCTCCCGAATTTATTGGGTTTTTTGAATTCGCAGTTTTGGAGTGTTTGAAGGTGCGGCGGGCGGATAAGTCAAGGAAAGCATTGTTATTTTTTACATTATGGTGCAAGGCTGACAAGCATAGTAATGAGGAACTTATATCGATAAATAACTTCAATTATTACACATATTGATGCCTCAGCCAGACGAAATGATGCAAGCGAGAATAGTTCAAATGATCCTCACCAAGAGGACCGAAGAGGCGCTGCTGGCATTGAGCAGTTTTTACCATCTTGAACCTCCCAAAATAGCCGTTGGCACTGTTAAAGGAAAGAGAAGAACAGCCTATGCTGTGTACGTTCACAGGGAAAAGAAGATTTACGCAATGGATTCAACGATATACTACAACCCTTTTGTCATACTTCACGAGTTTTATCATCATCTAAGATCCAGGGATGGATCACATAGGGGAACTGAGAAGCTTGCAAATGCTTTTGCACGAGGTTTCATAGAATCATATATGGCTGTAATTAAGAAGGCCGTAGAGAATAAGGACGGCAGCAAGTAGTCGGGCAAAATTCGAGTTCGCTATCTTGTCTTTTCTAAATGTATTTTGATAAGGTATAAATTCGGTTAGCCTGACAGTGTGCGTGTATGTCCAAGCCCTTGCAATTACCAGTCTGCTCTTCATGCAGCAGACCTATCATGCCGAACGATGAATGTGTCAAGTACTACTGCCCTAACTGCGGATATGTACTGCTGTGGCGCTGCGAAAGTTGTCGCGAGTTTGCGCGATCCTACAAGTGCATTGGTTGCGGATTTGAGGGACCTTAGTCATGGCGCGCTTGATCGCAAGGATTAGAATACTTCCTGCAGAAGCGGAATCCAACCTTGAAGCAGCGGTTGGCTCCATCAAGGGCTCTATGCCGGAGGGAATGGAGATGAAAGGCCATGCCATGGAGCCTATCGCATTTGGTCTGAAGGCTCTGGTTGGCGATTTTTTGCTGGAGGACGCTGAAGGTCAGATGGATAAACTAGAAGAGTCGATCCGTGCGGTAGATGGGGTCGGCGAAATCGAAGTAATGAACATTAGCAGACAGTCTGTGAAGATGAAATAACGGTAATCATATGCCGGAGGCTTCCCAAGTTTGAAAAAGACGCGGTCGGGGGGCGACGAGTCATCCCCTATCCAGTTAAGAGTAGCTGAGGCGAAGCACAGAGATGTTGGCAAGCGCAGGGCCAGGATCGATCCCCGCTACATGACATCCCTTGGGATTGAAGCGGGCGAAGTAATTGAACTTGTTGGCAAACGTAGCACCCCAGTAACCGCATGGCCCGCCGACGAAGAAGAAAAGGAAAATGACATAATCAGGATTGACGGTCAGACAAGAAAAAACGCCAGCGTTGGCATCAACGAACTCTTGAACCTGAAACGGATCGACTGCAAGCAGGCAAAGAGCGTGACGCTCATGCCCCTAGGTGAAAGCTCGATAACAGTCGACAAGGAATTCTGCGATTTTGTAAAGAACAGACTACGAGGATTTCCTGTAAATGAGGGCGATGAGATTTCGGTAGTCATTCTAGGCAACCAGATGGATTTCAAGATTGAAAAAGTTGGTCCAAAATCTATTGCAAAGATAGAGCGCGCGACTAGGCTGTCAATAATGGCCGAAACTACTACGGATAGAAAGCCTAGGGTAACTTATGAAGAAATTGGCGGAATGAAGGATCAGATAAAGCGCCTGCGGGAAATAGTCGAGCTCCCTATGCGCCATCCAGAGGTCTTTGCCCGGCTCGGAATCGAGCCGCACAGCGGCATCTTGATGTATGGCTCCCCGGGTTGCGGCAAGACATTGATTGCCAAAGCACTTGCGTCAGAATCTGAAGCAAACTTTTTCATAATAAACGGTCCAGAAATTATGAACAAATATTACGGTGAAACCGAGGCAAGGCTGCGAGATATTTTCAAGGAGGCACGTGAATCGTCGCCTTCGATTATATTCATCGATGAGATTGACGCCATTGCGCCAAAGCGTGAAGAGGCCTTTGGGGACGTGGAGAAAAGGGTGGTCGCGCAGCTTCTCGCGCTAATGGACGGCATGTCTGAGCGAGGCCAGGTAATAGTACTTGGCGCGACTAACCGCCCAGAGAGCCTCGACCCCGCACTTCGACGACCGGGGAGGTTTGACAGAGAGATCGAAATCGGCGTTCCAAACGGCGAAGGCCGGCTTGAAATACTTCAGATTCACACAAGGGGAATGCCCTTAGCTGAAGACATTAACCTGCAGGAGCTGGCATCTGAACTTCACGGATATACGGGTGCCGATATCAAGGCGCTCTGTAGAGAGGCAGCCATGAAGGCCCTTAGGAGATATCTCCCGGAGATAGACCTCGAAGGGGACAAGATTTCGCCAGAAATGCTTGAAGTAATGGTGATCACAACGCGAGACTTCAAGGAGGGCATGAAGGAAATAATCCCTACTGCCATGCGCGAATTCTATGTGGAAGTCGCTCGCGTAAAATGGAATGACGTCGGGGGGTTATACGAAGCCAAGAGAGCGCTACATGATAACCTGATCGCATCAATTAAAGAGCCGGAAAAATTTGCAAAGATGGGGATAAAGCCCCCTCGAGGCGCCTTACTCTATGGACCTCCTGGAACCGGCAAGACTCTGCTTGCAAAAGCGCTTGCCACGGAAAGCAGCGCAAACATTATCGTAGTCAGGGGACCAGAAGTGCTCTCCAAATGGGTTGGCGAATCAGAAAAGGCGATACGCGAAATTTTTAGGAAGGCAAAGGCGTCCTCACCTTGCATCGTTGTCTTTGACGAGCTCGACTCACTCGCAAGGCCGCGCGGTCAAGACGACATGTCGGGCAATGAGCGCGTGCTGAGCCAGATGCTGACAGAGATGGACGACGCTGGAAGTGCCGGTGTGGTGGTAATCGGCATTACGAACAGGCCAGACCTTATTGATACCTCGCTTCTCAGGCCGGGGAGGCTTGATCTTATCGTTAACGTCGGCTCGCCCGATGAAAAGGCTCGTTTGGAGATCCTTCGCATAATCACTGCCCCGATGCCACTTGCAGATGACATTAACCTTGACAGCATCGCGATATCTACAAAGAACTTTAGCGGTGCTGACTTGGTCTCTTTGTGCCGAGAGGCAGCTGTCAATGCAATGCAGGGCAGATCGGAGATCGTTTCTAATGCAGATTTTGTAAAGGCCGTCCGGCTTGTCAGGCCGTCAATAACCAAAGACGTTGAAGAATGGTACGACTCTGTCAAGAAGAACATGACATATGCAATGCCAAAGCCACTTGACAAGACATTCTATGGATGATATTCAGCAAGCATCATCCAGCATTGGCTAGAATAGATCCAGCTCTGGGTGCTCATAGTGACTATAGTCTTCTATTTTGAAGCAGTTTTCGCACCAAATCGCGGTGGGCTCGTTACATGCCAAGCAGACCTTCTCTACAGTAATTCTGTTCCCACATGATCTGCACTGCTTCCTATCGAAAAGCTTTGTGTAGAGTTCCGGCATGTATGGGGCAATCATGAATTGTTTTTCTATATGTGTTAGTGTGTCATTTTTTGACGACAGCTGGGAAAGAGTACTATGTGGGTCGGCATAAGATGGCTTCCGAACCTCTATCCTGAAATGTTGTTTATGGGAAAGGGGTATCAATATCTAGGTCGATTCCCAATAAATGATATATTTTTTTAGGAGAGGCATCTTAACAAGAGAATTCATGCTATTCTTGTGCGGAATCTACTGCCTCCTTTCACCATATGTTATAGCTAGACAGGGATTGTTGTGAAATACCCCATTAGAAACCTAGTATATGAAAAGGTAAGGCAGGCAGGCAACATGACTGATTCGGACCTGATG
>DASYRH010000002.1:0-9835 GCA_036004585.1 Nitrososphaera sp.
TCGAACATGCGATAACATGCTGGCTTATATGATTTACCACGAGGGTGCCTCCAAAGTTCTGCTGTATCTTCGTTTCCCTTGGCTAGAGTTGGAGGGCCGTGACTAGACGAGCCGCTCTTGATATAACTTTTGTATCTCTGAACCACTTAGCGCTCTAGAATAAACTCTAATATCATCTATGATGCCATTGAAATACTCCGAAACACAATTGGGACACCCCGAATTCGCACCAGCGTGTCCAACAACAAATGGACCGGGCGTCCCTATCACACACTGCGTACACAAGTTGCCAAGAACGCTAGTTGCGCCATCAAAGCTACCATTTATCCAACCTCTTAATCTCGTACCATCAAAATCACAGGCTATATTGTACCATGTGTCAAGAGAAAGCGCTTGGACAGAAGTACTCTGAAAGTTATCTCCTGCCTCATTGTGGCTTCTGCATACTAGATGTCCTTGATTATCAATCTTCATCTCGTAATTCACATGTCCATTAGTGGAACCCATTTTTGTGAGCACGATGTTAAAGGAACCGTGTGAGTCAAGTTGTATCCATCCGGATGTGGTCCACTGATATGCAATTCGCATAGACTCCTCGGGACCCCGTACATAATCATCGATCCCGTCAAAACCCAGGCAGCTGTCACCTACTGCACATTGATACTTATCTTGCCAAGATGGGTCATTTTCTAACGATGCTGTGTTACCATTCTCACTATTATCATTCGTTGCCGCCCCCCCAGCTTCATCAAGTCTCCAGTGAGCTACAAGACCCGTATTTGCAACAGTCGACTCCAGTTCATCCAATCTGGAGCTGATAGATTCTAGTTGATCATCAGAGTCTTTCAGGGCAGATTGAAAATCGTTGTAAAGAAACACTATTGTCGCAATTCCAACTATCGAGATTGCGATTCCCGCAAGAGAAAGAGTGAGCAACTTTTCCAATTATGGGATTGCCTTCGTCGCTTCTGTCGTGTGGTCGTAATATAAAATATTATCTGACTCTATTAAGGCCGCTTTTCGAATCTCTGCGAATGAAGAGCAGCTACCTGATGAGACTACACTTTGCGCCCGTTCATGTTGATATTGTGCTTCGTTACAAGGCGGACTTTTTCAAAACCCTCTTCCTTGAACCATCTCTTTGGCTCTTTTTCATGAAAACTCCAGTTGAAGGTCGGATTGAATGCATCGAACCATCCGTGCACGTCTCCCCCTTTTTCTTTTGACATTGTCTCACACAACCTGAGCTTTTCTTCCATTGAAAGGTTAGGCCACCGCTTCCTTCCTTCCTCATATGGTCCCTGCGTGTCACGGTGATAGACCATGATATGCAGCATGCCTCCGTGCTTAACCTGTGATGAGATGCGCGCAAATGCCGATCTCGGTTCCGGTACATGATTGAGCACACCCCAGCATAGCACAAAGTCAAATGAGGGATCTGGTCCGAGGGATGCGATGTCTACTACCCGTGCTGAAGGATTTATCTGCTTGCACTTTGCGACCGCTTCTGGGCTGATGTCAAAACTATCGACTTTGGCAGCACCGAGCTTTTGCATGGCGTAAGTATATCGGCCGTTTCCACACCCTGCGTCAAGACAAACCTTCCCTTTCAGCGCGTCGCGCCCTAGTCCCGTAAATTTCAAAAATTCGTTCACCCGATCTTCATTGTACTCTATAAATCGGCTAGGCAAATTCTTCCACTGGTAGTCAAAGTCCGGCATTGCCCGATTTTTCACAGCATATCCTGATTATTAATGCTGTGCGGCTGCAATAATGACCAGGAGAGATTGATTGGCTGTTCACATTGCAGATTTCATCTGACTTGCGCCTCGAGAATGTCAAGGTGTCGCTGTGCCACAAGGCGAGGGTGATGAGTCCGGATTATCCACTCGCGGGACTTCTTGCCTACCTCCAGCGCATAGTCTCGATCCTTTGCTAGCCTAACCAAATTCGAGTAAATGTCGTCCTCCGTGAATGAGTTCAGAATTGGCGGCTCTTCCTCGCCAAACGCGCGTGTGATATGGTTTTTCTTGTAAAACATTAGCACAGGCTTGCCACATGACATGGCTTCAGGAGTGCTTGTCCCCCAGCTGCCGAGGACAAACTGGTCTAGGACGATATCAGCAGCGCCATAGTACTGGATGAGATGGTTCTTGGCGACGGGCTTTATCCACACTACTCTATCCTTCAAGCCCAGCGAGTTCACGAGATCTATGCTCCTCCGGTCATCTACGCTCCACGACACCATCACGAACTTGGATCGGGGGAATTCCTTTCCGAACCTTGCGTACGCGCGTATCATCTTGTCGTTTCCTTTTTCTGCCCATATCTGGCGCGACGGGGAAAAGAGAAGAAGTTCATCGTCCGTTGCGCACCTTGCCCTCAGTTCCGTTGCGTCCACGGGCCGGTACTTTTCAGGGTCGATGGCAAACGGGATAGGATAGATCCTGTCGTGGTCAAGATACGGCAACTTGTCAAAAATTTCAAAAGTGTCAGGGTTTGTGACCATGATGCTTCGCGCTTTTCTGTACCCGCGTCTTGCCAGTTTATCACGAAACGAATTGCGAAAGGGAAAATACCGTATCGCGCCGGCATCATACACAACATAGGGCTTACCCGAGAACTGGGCGTAAATGTACCATGGAACGTGAGTCTCGACTATGTTGTATTCCCGGATCATCCTGATGACGTCAATTCTTGCCATGATCTTTGACATCAAATGTCCCCTGCGAGGCAGGTTGTTCTTAAAGTCAAAATAGTGAATCCAGGGTGGCGGCACCCACGTGTCCTTTAGCTGGTTGCGGTTGACGCTGTACGGGTCGACACTAGTGCTGACATTGCCGTCTTCCCATTCTGGGAATGCCATTGCAAAGTCCGATGTATTGACAGCAAGGTCTACGTCCTTGCCCATTTTGCGGAGTTCCTTGGCAACAGAGTACCCGTCATTTGCTAGGTTGCCGAGTACCAGTATGCGCATCTAGTTAGTTCCCAGTGATCTTGGCATTGAATTCAGCAAGCCGCGTGATGCCATCTTGGACGCTGAATTGTGGCTCAAAACCGAATGATTCTCTCGCCTTTGAGTAATCGTACCGCATCCTCCGTATGTCACCTTTTAATGGCTCAGTGTACCGCACCTTTGCCTTGCGGCCAGTAACGTCTTCAACGGCATGCAAAACCTGGTTGACAGATGTCTCATTGTTGGTCGATAGCAGAAAGACTTCCGCGTCGTCTGCATTGCTATTCATCGCCTTTACGACTCCCTGCACAGCATCCTTCACGTATATCAGATCCCGCGTCTGCTCGCCGTCGCCATTGATGACGACCTCCTCATTTCCAAGAACGTTTTTCACAAACGTGGCGACAAGCGGACGCCAGTTGAGTTTTTCGTTGACTACTTGGCGCTCGCCGTACACGGTGGCAAAGCGCACGCATGTCGCACGGACGCCGTAAATATTGTGGTAGATTCTGCAATAGTATTCCGACACGAGCTTGTCAGCATCATAAGGCGTAGTAGGGTTATTTGCTGCAGCCTCGGTTATGGGCTTGCCATCTTTGGCGGAGCCGTATATACCTGAGTTGCTTGTAAAGACAACCTTTGCTCTATGCGACTTTGCTAACTCTAGTACAGCGATCATGCCCTTGCAGTTTGTTTCAATGTCCCGCATTGGGTCTTGGAGGCTTGACGAACGTGGGGCAGTAGCGAGATGAAATATGCCATCAAATTTCTCATCAAAGTGGGCTGCCTGGAGTTGTTCCACTTGAGAGATATAGGAAGTTATTGGTGAATTGATTTCACGGAGGTTTTTGAGCTGTCCATTGCTGAGGTTATCTAGAACCGTTACGTCATTGCCTTCACCTATCAGGCTCTCCACGAGATGTGATCCTACAAAGCCATATCCACCTGTGACGAGGTAATTTTTCTTCAACTGACAAAAAATAGGAATCGCAGAGGGATATAACATTTAGTACAGACGCGGTTTGAGCTCAAACGAACTTTGTCATTAGCCGCTTTTTTTGCAGATTTCTCACAAAGGAGCGGAGCTCTGGTTCAAAGTAGTGGAAATACGGGTCACCTTTCCACTTGCTTTCGGACATGTAATCAAGAACCATCCGGATACTGGCGCCTCTGGAGATACCCGACCTGCCGGTGAAAAAATTGCGCGCTGCACGCGCTAGCACAAACAGTGGGTGATAACCCAGGCATCTCATGGCAGGCCCGTACTCGACAAACTTGTGGCCGACTCCAAACGTGCGCTCGTGCCTGTACGTAAGCTCATTAAGTTTTTTTACGCTATAACCCATTTGCATCGCCTTGTAGAGCAACCAAGGTTCATAGCCATAATATGGCGGGTGGCGATAGCCCAGCTGCCCGAAGAAAGACGAGCGGATGAGCCTACCGGCCCCCTCAGGCAAAGACAGATAATCGGACTGGCTTAACCCACGTGTGCCTGAAATGACAGCCAACTTTGAATCAAGATTCATCTCGGTCACTAACTTTTCTACGTACTCTTTTGGAAAAACAACATCGTCACTAGATATGAGAAAGTAATCATAATTGCCAGCGGTTTTCGCATAGTCGCACGCGATGTTCCAATTGTGAACGATGCGCCTGCTGTCGTATCCCTTGTCCGGCAGGGTTATGACGTGGATCAAAGAGTTGGCAGTCTGGAAATGTGCAAGGATGGCAGGA
The DNA here is from genome assembly GCA_036004585.1 of Nitrososphaera sp. Lineage (GTDB taxonomy): Archaea > Thermoproteota > Nitrososphaeria > Nitrososphaerales > Nitrososphaeraceae > Nitrososphaera. Next base: position 4,691 of record DASYRH010000002.1, read on the forward strand.
GTAGAATCTGTCGAGCCGTCGTCTATGACACACAGGAGCGCCGGCGGAATAGACTGGGCAAGTATGGACTCAAGCGAGCTGGCAATAGTGCGCTCACCATTTTTTACCGTCACCAGCGCCCAGTAGGACACCATGCAAGCACCTGCTACTCTCCAGCTCATATATATAATGACGGAATGAATTGGTTCGTCGCAGGATCCCTCTCACTGACAGTTTTGCCCCTTGGAGTGCGATCTATTGAATGACTGTTCTACAGCAGATCCTTTGAAACAGAGCTCGTCAGCTAAAATGTGTAACAAGTCTGCTTGTTTTAGGTCAAGAATAAATAATTGCAATGGTGATATATAGCACAGTATTCGTAAGTAGGCGATAGATCTACGATTTGAACCGTACTATTAAGAAACAAGTCCCAGTTCAGCTTTCCTCTATTCGAAACATCCTAACGCTTCGTTATGATCCAGAGAAAACAACTTTTGAAAAGAAACTGCAACTTCGTGACTTTCGTCCCATCGACTATGGAGACTCTGTACCTCAAAAAATCGAGGCTATGTTGAGAAATGAAATAAGACTCCAGCTTGGCAAGGCGAAGAATGTTGCGATTCCAATAGGGAGTGGCATTGATTCTGCTGTGATAATGACCTTGGCCAGAGAGGAATTCCCGGAGAAGAATATCTTTGGCATATCTCTAGGCTTTAGCGGCTCCCAGGATGAAACAGCTGTTGCAAAAAGAATCTGCCGCGCTATTGGAACCGAATGCCATATTGCCCGAGTCAAGAATGTATTGCTGGATCTTCCGCTGCAGGTTAACATCGTGGGAGAACCGAGGTGGAATCTCTGGTATTATTACGTCTTGGAACATGCCAGAAAACTTGGCTCTGACTTGTTGTTGACAGGAGATGGTGGAGATGAATTGTTTGGAGGATATGTTTTCAGATATTCAAAGTATCTAGACTTGATCCGAAGCAAGTTACAATTACCAAGTACAGTTTCAGAAAATGATGTCATATGGGCAAAGAGAGCTTGGGCATACCTGCAATGCCATGACCGAGACTGGGTTCCAGATCAGGAAAGAATGTTTGGATCAAAGATGTCTGGCATTTTCGATTGGTCCCGTATTCTTCAGTACTTTAAGCCGTATTTTGACAATAGCAAGATTGACAATGATCTAAGCCAGGTATTTCTAGCGGACTATAATGGCAAGCTGATTTACGATTGGATACCGACTAATGCAAAGTTGAGCAAGTACTTTGAAACACGAATGTCATCGCCCTTCTTATCTGAATCCCTGATAGAATATGCGCCGCACATCCCAGTTCAGCAGAAGTATAATTTGGAAACGCAGCAGGGCAAACTGGTTCTAAGAAGCATCTTGGAAAGGTATGGCATCTTGAATCATGTTGGCAAGAAAAAATTGGGGTTTGGAATGGATCTTGTCAATTTGTGGGATAGTCACGGCAGGGCGATAGCCAACGAATATCTTGAAGATGCAGTTATCTGCCAAGAGGAGCTAATCGACAGAAATTGGCTTAGCTCAACCCTCATTGGTCTGGAAAAGAACAAAGACCTGCGTTATATTAACAAGGTTTTGCAATTGCTCTCGCTTGAAGTCTGGTATAGAACCTTTGTAACAAAGACAATGTCGCGCAAGACCAAGCTTGAATGAATGACTGGACAGGATTTCTTCAGGTTTCCACCATAGTCAGCGTGCAGCAATCCTGTTAGCCACGGAAAAGCTTGACAGTCTAACAGAAGTCGAAACCGCAACGGAACTTCAAATCAAACATGGACTTTTCTAAGGCGCAGATAGATTCTTGCGCTGTGCGTCAATCCGACCGCCCTCAATCAAGTGTTGCAGTTTTTCTTGGAGTCCCTGTAGCGATTCTACTTCGCTCTCTGATAGAGTTTCTTTCTTCAAGAGTTTGATGTTGAGTTTCATTGTCTCGAGCATCACCGGTACCAATGCGTCCCTCCAGTATCCTGGAGGCAATTTGTAATAGTATGGATTTGCTTCTACTGACACATCCAATTCAGATCTGTACGCCGGACTGCGCTTAAGATGTAGCCACCCAATGAAGACAGAAGTGGGTACTCCGACTACAGTTACAGTGATCGCCCAGTACCAGAATTCCGGGAAAAGAAATTTGATCGACGGATTATTTTCAATCGCGAGATAGTAAACGGTCACAATAACGTTGATGGCTGCCAAAATGAAGCTCAAATAAACTGCATAGCCGGTTCTCAAATAGAACCATGCTCTGAATGGTAGGCTAGCCCTCATGCATGAAACGAAAGAAATTCGCAGCCTGCGGATATATAACTATTGGAGCTAATAGCCATTCATCCCTGCTCCCAACGCTTTACATGGATAATATCCAGTGGCCGTCATGTACTTGTCCGCGAGAGATTGTCTCTTCAATTGCCTTGTGTATCCCTTGAATGATTATTCGGGGATCGTTTCCTTGCGTTTGCAGACACAGTAATCTTTCAGCCCCGGAAGCCAGAAAGGGTCGGATTTAACGCTTATATTGAGTAAAAATAAAACACCGTTATATGACGTTTCTAGAAGTTAAGGATCTCCATGTTAGTATTGACGGTAAAGAGATCTTGTCAGGTCTCAACTTCAAGATGGACAAGGGAGAGGTTCATGCGATTATGGGGCCTAACGGCTCGGGCAAGAGCACTCTCGCCAATGCCATCATGGGACATCCAAAGTACACGGTTAATTCCGGAGACATTAGAGTTAACGACGAGAGCATTCTAAAGCTAACAACCGATCTAAGGGCGCGGAAGGGTCTCTTCCTTGCATTTCAATATCCAACAGAAATCTCGGGTGTAGGCTACAGCCACTTTCTCAGGAACGCCTACAATACTCTCAACAAGGCACTCCCGGAGGATCATTCAAGAGAGGTATTTCTTACGGTCCGGGAGTTTTATGAATATGTGAAGAAAAACCTGGCGGCAGTGGGCCTTGACCAGTCGTTCCTCAGCAGATACTTGAACGAAGGATTTTCTGGCGGCGAGAAAAAGCGTTCTGAAGTAATGCAGATGCTGGTTCTCAAACCATATCTTGCGATTCTTGATGAGCCTGATTCCGGACTTGACATTGACGCAGTCAAGTCTGTTGCTGAGGCGATTAACAAGCTCATAGACTCAGGCGCTGGCGTATTGGTAATTACCCACTATGCAAGAATACTGCGCTACCTCAAAAAGCTCGATCAAGTCCACGTGGTCGCAAAGGGCAAGGTAATCAAGTCAGGTTCCAAGGACCTTTCAGAAGAGCTGGAAACAAAGGGCTACGGCTGGCTCGGGCTCGAAGACGAGAAGTAGAAAGGTTCTTTCAAATCTTCTGTTGCGTTGGAAGATAGAACAGTAAAAATAGGGTCTGGCCGCAGTTCTGCCGGATGGCAGAATCGCCGGCACCAGAAAAAAAGGAACCGGGCTCGACTCTTTTTCTAAATTACTCGTTTTTCAAAGTTGACCCAAAGTGGCGATGGCTCAATGAAATAGGCAAGGATGAAGCCGCCAAAGAATTTGCAAACTTGATCGAAGTCGCCAACACAAAGATCAAAGTGCGCGTCTATTCCACAGTCGGACTTCGAGCTGACGCGGACTTGCTTGTCTGGATGGTATCAGATACAATAGAAAAGACGCAGGTCATGACTTCCAAAATTTACTCCACCGTCCTTGGGAAATACCTAAGTCCTTCCCATGTCTTTCTGTCTTCTTCCAGGCCGTCGATCTACTCGTCCAAGGTCACACCGGGTTTCATGACAGACGAAGCGCCGATGAAATATGTGATAGTATATCCATTCGTGAAATCTAGAGAATGGTACCTGCTTCCATTCGAAGAGCGCAAAAAGATGATGGAAGAACACATCATGGTCGGCAGAAAGTTTCCGCAAGTCAGGCTGAATACCACGTACTCTTTTGGGCTTGACGATCAGGATTTCATGCTTGCATTTGAGACTCCGGACCTGTCTGCTTTCCAAGAGCTGATAATTCAGCTACGCGAAACCAAAGTAAGCAAATACGTTGTGAGAGATACCCCCATAATTGTTTGCGTTTATAAGGGAGTCGAGGACATCGTCAAGAGTCTGGGCTAATGCAGGCACTTAAGGAATGGGCTGTCGTCTGCCGGGCCCTTGAACAAGGGCGCCAGGTAGTTTTGCTGCGCAAAGGCGGAATACTGGAGTACAGGCAGGGTTTTGAAATAAAGCACGACAGGTTTCTGATGTTTCCAACTTTTGAACACCAGTCAAAGGATCACCTTCAGAAGGATTATGTCGCCACCCTTGACGACGTGATGAAGGACCAGCCTACTGCGGGGAAGACCAAAATGTCAAGCTACGCAGAAGCAAAGGACGTGAGGGAAATAACAGACCGAATATTGCTAAAGAGGTTGGAGAGGTTTCACATCTGGAACGAAAGCTATGTTAATGCGAGGATGGACTATAACCCGTCCAAGCCAATGAGTGTCATATTGTTGCGCGTTTTTCGGCTGCATGATCCGATTGAAGTTCAGACTTTGGAAGAATGGGCTGGCTGCAAGTCATGGGTTCCGCTAAATGTTGGCGATATTTCCGGCGCAGATCCAGTGCTGAGTGATTCCGAGTTTGATAAAGTTACCAGCGAGTTTAGAGAGGTGCTATCAATAGCAGTATGAAATATCGGACCTTGGGAAAGAGTGGCATAAGGGTAAGCGAGATAGGTTTTGGCGCTTGGACGATAGGCCTTGATTGGTGGGGCAAGAAGATAGACGACGCCGAAGCCATCAAGATGCTAAAGAAGGCATACGATGTCGGCATCAACTTTTACGAAACGGCAGACATGTATGGCAAGGGCAAGAGCGAAAAATTAATGGCCCAGGCTTTCAAGGACATGCGAGGAGAAGTGGTCTATTCTACAAAGTGGGGCTATGACATGTACAACGCGCAGCAGGTCGGCCACAGCGAGCTACCACAAAAGCATGACCCCGAGTTTTTGGATTTTGCGCTTTCACAGAGCCTCGAGAGGCTACAGACAGACTATGTCGATGTCTACAGCCTTCACAATCCCAAGATGGATGCAATCAAGAACGATGAGCTTTTTGGCGCGCTGGATGACCTCGTCCGCAAGGGAACCATAAAGAGTCACGGGGCAGCGCTG
>DASYRH010000003.1:0-4738 GCA_036004585.1 Nitrososphaera sp.
CAAGAAATTCCTCTGGAATTATCATTTCTGTCACAGTTGGGGGCAAATACATGCTTAGGCCGAATTTTCCAATCATGTGTGGATGTGGCGCTTCATCCTTCTCGATAATGAGCTGGTAGGCAATGATGTTGACGTCATCGCCGTCGATGGTTTTGTCAACTGGATGCCAGCTCACCAGAAGGTCTTTGTCATCCGGAACTTCAGCATCCTCAGCTGGCGACAAAAGTTCTGGGCCTTCAGGAATGTCATGGGTTAGCAAAGCGGTCCCTATCGTGGTGCCCGTCCTTTCTCCAACTTCCATTCCAGTTCCTTTAAACGTATACTGGCCTTCTGGCAGGGTTTCTAGCACCTCTTCGATTGGCACATCTGCGTTTTCGGGCTCGACAGTCTCAAAGAATAATTCAGTCAATCCAAGTCGTCCCAGCTCCCCATTTCCTTGGAACTCCAACACCTTCCCATCCGGTCCAGTGACAGTCATCCTGTTCCAACCCTCGCTGTCCAGGAATCCCTGGAATCCTGTATCTTCGTCCTTCGCGTTGTGTTCTATGATAAGCTTGGCCTCTTTTAGAGGTACTACGGTATCCGAAGCTTCCACCTTCTTTTTTGAACTTTCGCCGGCCATTGCAAATTGTCCGCTCGTAAATAAACCTGCGAGCGCAGTTGACAGAATAGCCGCCAGCAAAACTACCTTTGTATTTCTGTTCATATCCAGTGGAGACTCGGCCAACTTAATACTTATTGTGATACGACCGCCTGATCGAAGGCGCCTATTCCAATTGCAGACAGCTAATCTCACATTGACAGTTGTACCACAACACATTATATCGGAGGTTCGGCTTATTGGAAATCAGAGGGTGCGTTTCCGGAGAAATATGAATGGAATAGAGCACACTTGCATGCCTCTTGGCAGGATGATCGAAATATGAGAATTATTTGAACCTGACAGATTGATCGGAACTATAAAGGATGAATATGTAATCAGCAATACTTGCAACGGTTTTCAGTTTCCCCTAATGAACAATCAGTGTTCAGCAAAATGCCCCAATCTGGCAATACGAACAAGATTCTGAGAAAAGCCTTTGAGGGTATAATCTCGATACTGGGGCCGACTGGCGAAAAAGCCATCATTTCTGAGCTCCGTTCTAGATGCGACTATGACCAGGATTATATTGACAGTGCTTTGGTGAGAGAAACTCTTGAACGGTTGTTCGGTCCAGACTCAACGGGTCTGCTGCTCGAACAGGTTCTACAAGTGGAAAGCAGGTTAGAATCGCGCATTGCTAGGCTGAAGAGCGCGCAGACTTGAAGCAAAGCCTTGTAATGCTGAGGCTGTTTCACAGCAATAACTGTGATAACTTGTATATGAATGGCTTGCCGGACTAGAACGCAATCGAATTGATTTCAGTGAAAAAATAAGAAGGAAGAATATGATTGCAGGCGGTTTACTTTGCTGATGGATCGTTTTGCATTATGCCAAACGTGTTGCCCTCAGTGTCCTGGCAGTTTGCGAACCAGCCAATCCCCGGTATAGGCATTTTCGGCATCAATACTTTGCCACCTTTGTCTGTTATCATCTTCGAGTACTGGTCCACCGACGCGACAGAGATCGTATTCATGTTCGGCATGCCGCTCTCACCCTTTTTGGAAATGCCCCCGTTTATTCCCGGCTCTTTGTCGTCCCCGGTTGTTGCCATCCAGTACTCCATCGGTCCGTCCCATTTTTGGAATTTCCATCCAAAGACTGCTCTGTAAAAGTCCATTGCGCGCTCTGGATTATCGACCGTTAGGTCAAAGTGAATTGGTCTAGGCATAACCCAAGTATCGTGTCCTGGCTATTTATCAGCTACGAAAAGTGCGACCTCTGAAGCTCCGCGCTTGACTCTTTATCGGACATGATTCTTCACTAGGCCAACCAGCTTGTCTATATGAAATGGTTTTTGCAGGAGATCATTCACCTTCAAGGAAGGAAAGATCTTTTCAAACTCTATCAAATTTACCTCAAATGCAGTCATAAAAACAACTGGGAGGTTCGGATTAATCATCCTTGCCTGTCGAGCTAATTCGAATCCTGAATGACCAGGCATTCGGATATCTGTAATGAGCATGCTCGTCTTTCCACCGCACTCCTCTATGTCAATAAAAGCTTCTGAAGGATTGGAAAATGAATGGACTTCGTAGCCGCTATTTCGCAGAGCATCGGCTGCAATATTGAGTATGTCGGGTTCATCGTCAACGATATGGATAATCCCTTCGGCCAATCCTCTTTTCACGTAACGATATCACACACTGATTCATCGTAGTAGTATAAATGCGCGAAGGAGGCGTTATTCGTAGCGTCATTCAATAACCGCAGATTCTAGCAACCATATGGCACTTGCGTCGATATCCCATTTTCACCTTTATAGAAGATCACTGGAGCATTTCTCTTAATCTGCGCGACCATCCCTCTTCGCGTTCATGAGTGCTAGCCCTGTCGAGGTGCGAAATCCTATCACCCTACTAACGTCAGCTTGTTCTAATGTGATCAGTTCAATATGTAATCGAAGAGTCTGCCACTTCGCTTCCATCGCATAACTTTGGCTCAATAATGTTTTTCGTGATTCACAATCGTGAAAAGCGCTGCATTCTTTGCGGCAAGCTCTGCAGTCCTTCTGTCGGTGTCTGCACTTCCTACGATTATAATATCCCCCTGCTCGGGGTTCAGGCCGTCCAGTATCAGTGAGCGAATATCCGCATCCTTTCTGAGGGAATCCTGCGACCGTCCTGCAGAAGGCATGACGAATTTATTGTCTATATACAACAACGTTGTAGCGCCGATTCCGCCTACCTTTATCGCCGCGTCGCGCTGCTCGATCCCTGACTTTACAGCATAGCCCAATTCTTTTATCAGCACTGCGTGGTTGAACCTGCCCAGAGCGACAGAGCACCTGGGAAGCGATTTCTCGGCTGGCATGGATGCAATCAATTCTGAAAATATCGCCTGACCTCTTTCAGTCATCCTCGTGCCGCGATTGCTTGTCTTTACCAAATTGTTCATCTTTAGGTGCTTTACCAGCGTCTTGATGCTTCCTTCGCCGAGACCTAATTCCTTACAGAGTTGTTCTCTGCCCACATGGCCGTCCCTATCCATAAGCTGAAGTGTTTTGAAGATGTGGACAACGCCAAATGAAAGTCCTCTGCTTGGCGCATACTTGCTCGCAGCTTTGGTCAGTGCCTTGATCAGCATGTGCATGATTGTGCTACATGCTATACCCGACTGAATGGAATTTATTCTATGTGCAAGTCGTAAACTCAGTTGGATAAACCATCCGTTCCTTTATATATTACATTTTTTGATAAATGGAGAGTATGGTTTCGCCAGTAGTCAAGAATATTAGGTCGACAGTAGTCAAGGTTCCAAAGGTAGCTATTGGCGTCCTTCTGGGGATTATGGTATTTGGCATTTTCATGGTAGGCTTTGACCAAGGGCAACTCTTTGCCATAGCTGAGGGCGATGCTGCGTACGATAACATGTGGATGCATGAATTCTACCATGACATGAGGCACGCTGCGGGATTTCCCTGTCACTAAATAGTGTGCGGTGAATGCGAACCGTTGAAAGCAGCGGTATTTATCGTTGTCACGCTTTTGTCGGGTGCAATTGCAGGTGCTGTTCTTGGCATAATCAACCAACTAGTGGTTGAGCCATACATCGAAATGGCGATCGACATAGAGAATCAGAACGCGATTGCTTCCGGCGAACTATTTGACCCCAATGACTATGCACTTTATAGGATATGGCAGAAAACTGGTGGGATTGTAGCAGGTGCTGTTCTTGGCATGTCCTTAGGGGCATTGTTTGGCGTCGTATTCGCTTATGGCCGACCGTCTGTCCCGGGATCCAATAACAAAAAGAAGGCCCTGATACTTGCCGGCATTATGGGTTTTGTGCTGTTCGTTGTTCCAGCTCTAAAGTATCCTGCAAATCCCCCGGCGGTAGGAGATCCCGAGACAATATACTATAGGCAGAGCCTCTATGTTGCCTTTCTTGCATTATCCGGCTTTTCAGCTTTGGGCGCGGCAGTGCTATACAGGAAAATTGGAGGAATCGAGGCAAGGAAGATGATAGCCCCCGGAATTTACGCTGCAATAATGATCGTCGGATTTCTGGCAATGCCGCCAAACCCCGATCTGATAACCGCGCCAATGGACTTGGTAACGAACTTTAGGGTCGCAAGTGCCCTTACAATGGTTGTCTTCTGGGTGCTGCTCGGTCTTGTTTTTGGGACATTTTGGGACAGGCTCAAGCCGCACGAATCTGCGAAATTATCTACATTCTAGGTTCCGCGATCATGGGCGATCTAAAGAAATGAAGCCATAAAAAAATTTGCGGTTGCGCATGTTTTATGGTAACACTAACCTTGAATCAAAACTGTCAGCTGTCTGTAAGAGTACAGGAAATCATTTCCTTTCGCCGTAGTTGTATAGAGCTTGGATAATCCGTCATATTCCAGCATGCCCATGACAATAAGTTCCTTCAGATAGGAGGCCATTTGAAAGTATGATAGCTCGGCAGTGTACATGACCCGGGTTTTTGCTGCTCCTCCGATAGCGGCCTCTAGGATAACTGCCTGTATCTCTATTCTGCTGCGATAGACCATACTCTTCTGCGACCTTGAATCGAAGTTGAAACATCCTTGCGAGACGGTCTCGGCCTTTCCAAGTCGTTGAGAATGGCCTCAGGGGTCATGCACTCATC
>DASYRH010000004.1:0-5484 GCA_036004585.1 Nitrososphaera sp.
GAATGTCTTCTTCAGGACTTCAATGAACCTCTAGTATTGTACTTCAGTTGCCTTAACTACCGCGACAAATACCACTCTCCATGTCATCACCCAGAATATTGTTGGTTGACGACGAACCCGACCTGCGAAAGATAATAAAAAGAGGTCTAGAATTGTCGGGCTGTATCGTTGATTCTGAAGGAAATCCTAAGCGAGTCTTGGCGACTTTTAGGCCGCGTCGATACGACATCGTAATTCTCGATGTTGGTATGCCGAATATGGATGGTTTTGAGCTCTATGAGCGCCTAGCAAAACTAGATGGCCAGATCAAGGTGTGCTTCCTCACTGCGTTTGACGTCGAATATTTTCGTGAATTTAGAGATCGCTTTCCTGAAGTTCCTGAGAAATGCTTTCTTAGAAAGCCGATTGGTATTAGAGACCTGCTCAACACGGTAAAGTCCCAGCTCGACACTGCTACCGCATAAATCTCTCATGAAAATTGATTTTGCAGAGTCCTGTAGTCTTAATTCTGACAATCAAGGGTTGATCTGCAACAAAATCTTGCACAACAGTCTCACGATCATTACAATGGCCGCTGCCACGCAAAGTCGGTCACGTCCCCAACAATTCGCCTTCACTAATATTGAAATACTCATACAAACCGGGGCGTTATATTGGAAAGACTTTAATGCACCTGTAGTCATTTTCCTCTAAATAGGGATTCACGGTTTGGGAATATATCCAAAGGTCGTTCTTACGGCAGACCGCACTTTAATGTCCCCCTATAGGGGAATCTCTCTTGCCTCGTTCTTTGGCTGTGCGCCAGCCTTGGACTTTAACCGCGACCAAAGCTCATTTTGGTATTATGTTCTGCGCAACCAAGTGACTCCTAAAGTCCTCTTTGACTTTATCTGCAACCCGATTGACAATACAAACGGCTATGCCAATTTTGCGCCATACGGTCTGAGGAAGGTCGAGGCAGCCCTTCTTAGAGATGGCTACAAGCGCGAGGATGTCGTGGTGGCTCATCCTGATTACGTGGAGAATTTCATAGGACCAGGGACAGAAGTCGTGGGAACGTATGAAATGGATCCCCTGGGCATGGGTCCAGTCACCATGACATTCACGTATGGCCGGAAACACATGTCGTACGACGAATTCTACAACCGCGACCTCCATCAGAGGATAAACGCTGCCAAAGCCCGAACTGGAAGCAAAGCCAAGGTAATCGCAGGCGCATCTGGAACCTGGCAGTACAACTATGACCCTGCCAAGATCGAGGAGTATGGCCTTTATGGCATTGTTGAGGGCGAACTCGGGGGAATCGGGCCAGAAATAGACGGCGCAGCGGGAGCATTCTTTGACGCATTGATTGCAGACGAATTTGATATGGCTAATCCTTTCAAGAAGAGTCAGTTCAAGGTTGAGATAAAGGAGTTTGTAAGAAACGGCAGCACCATGCACGGCAGGTTCATCCACTACTGGAATGAACCCTCGATCGATGAAATACCCAATATTGTAAACCCGAGCATGCACGGCATGATTGAAGTCATGCGCGGATGTGGACGAGGATGCAAATTCTGCGATGTCACGCTGAGGCCTCTCAGGTACTACCCTGTAGAGAAGGTGCAGAAGGAAATCGAGATTAATATGAAGTACGGCGGCTTGAAGAACGCCTGGGTTCACAGTGATGATATTTTCGTCTATGGGCTAAACCCACGAACTACAAAGAACATGCAGCCGAACAGGGAGGCAATAGAGGAGCTATTTACAGGTATTATGGCTACAGGAATTGAACACTCGAATCCTACGCACGGGACTCTTGCAGGAGCAATTGCGGATGAGAGGTTGATACCAAATGTATCAAAGATTATTCATTCTGGCCCTGATAACCATATCGGCATCCAGTGCGGATTTGAGACAGGCAGCATCAGGCTCATAGGCAAGTATGCGGACCGCAAGCTGTCTCCATACAAACCAGACGAATGGCACTGGGTAGTCAAGGAGGGAATCAAGGTACTCAATGAGAACTATTGGGTTCCAGCGTTTACTCTCATTATGGGTCTTGACAACGACGAAACGCCCGAGGATAGCTGGGAGACCATCAGCCTGATACACGAAATAGAGATGGAACAGCCAGAATCAAAGTTCACTACAACTCCTCTAACTTTCGTGCCAATAGGCCTTCTTGAAAAATCAGACTTTTACGATATCGGAAATACCATGGACCCGGCGAAACTCGGCGTCATGTACAAGACATGGCAGCACAATTTCAAGTACGGGATTCAAAAGTTCATGGGCAAGGTAGGGCGAGACAATCCGATAAAGAACTGGTTCTTTACACAGCTGGCGTCTACGCTCGGTGGCGTGCCACTTGGCGCAATGGAACGCTACGCACGAAGGAAAGGACCAGACCACGAACATGTGATTGAAAAGATTAAGGCAAACTATTGGTAGGCAGTCTCAAGCGCTCAAAGATTCAGGCAGTAAAGTGTTTTTGTTAAGTTCGCATTCCTGCTGAAAAAATCTAAAACATGAAAATACAGAATAAAAAACTAGTAGACAGACTATTGTTCCAATTATTGGGCTCCTGTACTAGGTATTATCCTGCATCTGTGTATGCAGTCTTGTAATCCTGATACATCGTCTGCTTGATATTATCGGTAAGGTCCTGCAGTTCCTTTGAATTATTTAGCGTGTTGGTTTTCTTGGCGCTGACTCCGAGGGATCGCAACTCCTCTATCCATCTATCAATGCTCTCCATTTCCTGCCGGAAAGTGTACTCTGGCATTTCCGACACTTATGATTTCAATTCTACTAAAATAGTTCATGGCGATATGTTCTAGAACAAAGTGAGAAACAGCGTAGTCAATGGCCCTGATCACTGATGCGAGTAATCCCTCAGCCGTATTACCAGATTCGCCATTGAAAATGTGACGAGTTGGAATCATAGAGTCAGGCCCCGTGGGCCAAAAACTTGATGCATTCATCATGACCGGTCACTAAGTGATGATCGGCACGCGAAATCCAGCAAAAATTCACTCCTTGGTGTCGAAACATCCCAAGGGAAGGGTGTCAGCCGGCTTTTGGAATCACTCACCATGCTTTGGATAGCCCCTCACCTCATGACAGGCTCAGCGGGCGACGCTATTAAGACATTGAGAAGGTAGCAATAGAGTCCGACAAATCCTTCGAATCCTCTCGAGCGCGCAAATGTAGCGTTCATCTATTTATGCATTTTGTAATATGAACAGGCTACTACCTATTGTTTATACTTTCATGAGTAAGTATTCCCCGTATGAGTCATACACATCCGAACAACGTAACGCCGGAATCAGTGATGGAGCAAGAGACGATTCGCGCTGCTATGGAGATGGCCAAGCCACAGGTTTGTGTCATCGGAGCAGGCGGTGCAGGCAGCAACATTGTTTCGTGGATAAAGAGCAAGGGGATTTCTGGAGGAAAGCTGATCGCAGTTAACACGGACGCTGCGCACCTCGGGATATCAAAGGCAGATCGCAGGGTGCTAATCGGTCCGAAGCTGACCCAAGGTCGGGGCTGCGGAGGATATCCAGAAAAAGGCATGCAGGCAACAAGGGAGAGCTTGTCCGAAGTTCTTAGAGAAGTCCAGGGTTCTAACATCATATTTCTCTGCGCAGGTCTTGGAGGCGGAACAGGTACAGGAGCTATTCAGATCCTGTCTGACGAGTTGAAGAGGTCTACTGGGGCGCTTATCGTCGGCGTTGTCACGCTGCCATTCGCAGTTGAGCGATTCCGCTACACAATGGCAAAAGAAGCGCTGCTAAGCTTGCAGAAGTCTTGCGATACCGTAGTCGCAATTGACAACAACAGGCTGACCAGAGTCGCAGGCAACTTGCCGTTACAGCAGGCTCTTGGCGTGGCCAACGAACTGGTAGGTCAGTTTATCAAGGGAACAACTGAAACAATCACGACAGCTTCACTTATCAACATCGACTTTGCAGACCTAACAGCCATCATGGAAGGGAGAGGGCTGGCAGCGATCGGAGTAGGTTTTAACGATGGCATTGACAGGATTGAGCAATCGACCAGAATGGCGCTAGATACACAGCTGCTCGACGTTAAAGACATGTCGATGGCCCATGGTGCACTTGTGCACGTCACAGGGGGAGACGATATCACCTTGGAAGAGGTCACAAGGGCAGGAGAACTCGTAACTAGGTCGCTTCCACAGGACGTGAGGATTGTGTGGGGCGCAAGAGTTGACCCAGCAATGAAGGGCAAGGCCCGAGTCATGGTCGTCCTAACTGGCGTAGAGAGCACTTTTGGTGCCGAACCACAAAAAGTCGCGGCTCCGATGCCAGAAGAAAAGAGGAAGAAATTCCTCGGAATGTTCTAAACATTCCTCCTCTTTCTACTTTTTTAATTTCACTAATTCTATCGTGTAGGCGATTAGATATTCCTAAGGCGCTTTCGCCTATTTCGTTTTGAAGCAAGCTCCCATCTGGTTACCAATATTATCCCAAGTATGGGAAAAGCTGCGATGAAAGCATAAGGGAAAATTGCGAAAAAGGCAGACGGTTGGTCTATCATGCTCATTCCTCTGTTGATTCCAGCTGATTGTCCTTACAATGTCTTTTGATCGTATTTAATGCTTTGACTCTGCTGCGCCAGGCACCGTACGCCCTACGTAAAGACCACCCGGTTGTTCGCAAGATATTGTTACGGACACCCCCTTCTATAATTTGACTTGAGGTTTTTTCCGAACCTGAAGGATAGCTTCCACACGCCGCCTCAGTCGGCAAGCAATCAGGGAAAGATTGCCATAATTTGATACATACATCGACGACATTGATGTTCTAAAATAAGTTTGATTGCAAGTGAGATAACATTTCTTGTCAAGTCATTTATAGAACGGATAAAAGGGCATAGCGTGTATAATATTACTGACCCGATGAAGAACATCTGTGTCATGTGCAGAGAATTATACAAGACAGATGACGTAGAGTTTGAGCAGCGACTGATTGCTGATGAAGATTTTTGTGCTCGTTGCTGGAACGATATTATGAACACGACGTACGATAACGATCTTGGAAACGATTTTTCAAAGATTAGAATCCCCATCTAGAGAACTGAAATATCCCGGGATGGAACATTGTTGCTTTTGCCTTAGCCTATACCTGGGATGACGCATTTTCTAGCGACCGGACAATCTCGAGGTATTAAATATGGTAGAATCATGATAGTATCAGAGGTTCGGAACTGTCAGAATTTCTACTGGTTTATTCGGCCTGAACATGAAACACGTAGTAATAATTTTTACAGAGGATTGCTTTTAGGCGATGCACAAAACTTACAATTACAGATGCCCATAACGGTCAGCGATAGCGTAAAACGCCAAGCGGCAAACACCGTGCTTGCCAGGCTCGGCGAAGAGATGATCGAGGTGGTCAAATATCACTTGCGCCGGTCCTATGCGATTTCTCTTGCGCCAAACGATAACTCGACCTTCTCGCTCGACCAGCT
>DASYRH010000005.1:0-28340 GCA_036004585.1 Nitrososphaera sp.
AGCGTAATCCTGTGTGGTACTTGCAGTGGTTCTATCATTTGCGACCATGATACCGGTGAAGAAGTTTGTGGCAATTGCGGAACCGTTGCAAGAGATAATATCGAAGTTGCCACTGAGCGAAGGGCATTTACCTTCCGGGACATGGATAAGCGTTACCGAACTGGTGAGCCTGCCTCTCTGATGATGTACGATATGGGGCTTTCCAGCTTTATCGATTACAAGAATGTTGACGCGAACGGCAAGCAGATACAGGGATACAGCGGGATGGACAGGCTAAGAAGGCTCAACAAGATCACAGTTTCAAATAATTCCAAGACAAAAAATTTGAACAAAGCTATGCGCGAAATACGCAGAATAACTGAGATCCTAGGCATAGGAAATCATGTGGCCGAGAGAGCTGCCTACATCTATCGCAAAGCCATGGACAAGGGCCTAATCAAGGGAAGATCAATAACCGGAATAGTTGCCGCGACCGTCTACATTGCCTGCAAGGATGCAGGCACTCCGCGCTCAATAGACGAAATCCAAGAAGTCATTGGCAATACCGACCGAAAGAACATCGCCTACTATTACAAGTTTCTCCTCCGAGAAATGAAGATCCGGGTACCGCTGCCTGTTCCATCGAGTAGTATTTCCCGAATCTCGGGAAGGGCGAAGCTGTCAGAAAAAACTGCGCGAAAGGCCCTTGAGCTGCTGAGTGTTGTTGTCGATAGCGCAATGTTGTCTGGTAAGAATCCAGTTTCGCTGGCAGCTGCTGCCCTGTACCTTGCTACGATAGAAACCAAAGAGTATACCACACAGCTTCGAATAGCCATAGCTGCCGATGTCAGCACGGTGACTGTGCGAAAGCGGTGCCTTGAGATAATCCAACTTGTAAAGCAAACAAACCCTGACCTTCTCACATCACTGGATAGCAGTGATAAATTGCTGTCGGCCTTGAGGAACCAGGATTTTGTTCGGGCCTCAGTTCAAGAGCAAACTGCAAAGAATACCCGCGGACTTTTTCTTTCGACGCGAACAATGGAAGAATTACCTGACCTGCCAGTGTAGCGAATAGGATGACAAAAGCGCATCCATAGAATTGTCATAATGCGGAGCTCCGGCTCCGAACGGCGCGGACAGGAACACGACTCCAGAAAGAACACCTGCGACAGACAAGATAGAGAACATCAATCCCCTATATCCCATCGCTTGAGGAATTACCAGACGACGCCTAAATAAGAAAAATAATGTAAGCGCGGTTGCGAGTGCAATGAACATGATCGGGGCGGAATTAACCCTCAGAGGAATTAGTGCAAGATTCCCCGATAAGGCGATATGTAGCATGCCAAGCGTTCCCAAAAGAGCAAGTCCTCCAAAAACTACAATTCTCTGCAATTTTGAAAAGTCTCTTCGAGCTACCGATTCTTCAGGTTCACGGTCATCGGTCCCCCGCGCCTCATCCGGATTCCCATGCACCCTCTCCTCTTTACCATGTGAAGGCGGAGCTTTTGCAAATCTGGAATCTGTCTCCCTCAATAGCCCCAGGCCTTCCTCCGTAATGACGTAATGCTTCGCATCTTTCGTAACGTAATTGCTCATTTTCTCCAAGTGGTAATATATGGAACCTGTCGAAAGGCCAGTAGTGACTTTGATATCTGAGAACCCAGCGGTGCCGTTTCTCTCTGCTATCGCCCTCAGAATCTTGATCCTGGTTCGCTTTGCGCGAAGCTGAGTCTCCCCTGTCACTGGCTGAGATAATACGGGAGATTTTTTATCAATTTCGGCAAGCGTATGTAGAAGAATAAACCCTAACTTAGATCGATGTTAATTGTTAAATTCAATCCGAGCTCAACCTAGTACGCCGGTCCGTGATTCGATATTTCCTAGCCCTAGTATTGTTTTTCTATGTTTTCGCTCAAGGTGCCTTTGCACAGGAAGGCGAGCCTGTTATTTCTGCTGCGCAGCAAGGTCACAAGACGATATTTCTCCTTTCAGGAAATTGGACAGCTCATGCCACAAGTGCTGAACTAACATTCTCGTCAGCAAGTACAATCGAAAAGGCCGCCGCTTCAAAATGGTGGAAACCGTCAGAGAACGATAATGACTCAATCTCGTTTACGCTGTCTGAAACTACAAATTCTACATCAATTTTCATGCTTTATTCAAACTCCACCGTGCCTGCATTTAGGTACCGACTCTCCATTGATTCCGCGGAATACTCTGGCGCAATAGAGCCAAATATTGATTCAGAAGGTAGCTGGTACAGAAACTGGACGGACAACCGTGAAGGGGCAATGTCGGCTTTCATTCCGGAAGGATGGAAGGCGGACCTACAAATAGTGAGGCCATACAATTCCATGACGGGATTTGTTTTCTTTGTAAGGGGGGAGGCAAATGCACTGGCCTATGTCTTTTATCCCTTTATGCCTCTGCATATCTTGCCAGAAGATCAGATATGCGAGGAGCTCGAAACATGCAACGGGGTAGCATCGACAGAGAAAGTGCAAGTAACTTCATTCGGCAACGCTCCTGTTGCGGTATCTCGTCAAAAGGAGCCGGCACAGTATTTTGAAAGTGAAGTTTTCCCTTTGCTTCGGGCTAACCTTGAAGGATATTCTGTCCAATCTACTGACCCATTGTTCGCACTTCAGTATGACTCGGATAACAGTGCCACGATAAAATTTCTTGAAGGCCTGCAAGTAAGTTACAATTTCGACGCGCAAGGAAAGAAAATTGTTGGCAAAGCAGCCATCTTGATTTCAAACCATACGTCAGGAGAATCCGGGTTCTGGAATGGCGTCGTAATTGGCGTCGAATCATCACAAGACAGTTTTGAGCGAGATTTCCAAAATGCGACGGTAACGCTACTTACCCTAAGACTCGATGAAAAATGGAAGACAAGGGAGCAGGCTGTGCTGGATCAAAGCGTCGAGAATGCGGATCCTGCCTTTAGGAACGTAACCAAGATAATTGCAAACACGACACTTCAAGATTTCGATTCTATACTTTCAACTATGGCACATGCACTGGTAAGGTCTGACGCCAGTGCCCGCATAGTCGCTTATAACAACACTGCGACGGGAGAAGAAATACACCTGCCGCAGTACGAATCAACTCAGCATTGGTACCTCCAAGATGAAATGTTGTTGGGAAGAAAAATTGGTAGAAATATCATGAATAGCACTGCAATAGAGTCTCTTCAACGCTGAATCTAGCAAGACTTATACGGACATCGTTCTTGTATCCATAGCACGATGCCAAAAAGGTGGGGTCGTAGCGAAGCCAGGCATCGCAACGGGCTCCAGATCTAACATAACGGGCTAGTTAGAATGAAGATACCCGTGGGTCAAGGGTTCAAATGATAGTGGCAAAAGCCACATCAGGACAAATCCCTTCGGCCCCACTCATTCACACTTCCCTCAACCAGAGAGCCTTTACGTGGTTGTGCTATTATGCTATACTTTGGCGTGAACGCCCATTTATGCGCGTCCTGCCTATCTTTTGTTTCCTGTAACAGCTAAAGCACATGTCGTTATATGCGGTTTTGATCTGAGCCCTGCAGTCCATGCATAGAATCACAATCGAAATGTGATATACCGCGCTTATATCGAGAACGGAGGCTTCTTATGAAATACTATTTTAGATTATGGGCCTTCAGGATGGCCTCGTCCAGTATCTTCCCGTTCTTTATGCTTACTGCATTTTGAAGTGTAGGATTCTGAGTGCTATTGGCGACGTCCTTGACATAGTCCATCAGGATGGAAGAAAGCGCTGTTGACGCATACCTTGGCACTATGGAAGGGATATTGGGAACGCGGACAAATACATTACCAAAATAGTCCAACTGTGCGGGGTTCAAAATAGTCCCTGTGCTGGAAGGGGAGTACTTGCCGTTAGAGTCGATGTACGGAAAATTACCTCCCTGGTCTACGGACACGTCAATTATTATTTTCTTTCGCACTTCAGACGATTCTCTGAGGGTTTTCTCATCGATTACTCTGTCTGACTTTTCCTTGTCGTATGTGGCGCCAATCACCACGTGCGTTCCCCGAATGAGGTCCCCGTCGGCTGATGCAACTATAGACGACCTTGGTAGGTTGAGCTCGTGCAGGTATTTTCTCCGTAACTCCTTCTTCTCTACCATTATTATCTTGGCGCCAAGTGACGAGCAGACCCTCGCAGCCATTTCACCAACGGTCCCACCGCCAAATATTAGAACCACCTTGTCTTGCAGTGAAAGCGTTCGCCTCAGATCCCCGTTAACCATGCCTTGGTTGTTTACGATATGGTCGAAACTTTCGATGAACTTTGAGCGTATCAATTCTGAGCCGGCCTTGAGCCTCACCGACTTGTCGTGCTTGAATGCAAAATTATGTATGAATCCCGCCCAGAGGCCTGCGACCGTCCCTGCAATCTTGCTCATGGGCATCAAAAGCGGTGTCTGGCCCAGTTCATTGGCAACCTTTTCAAACGAAATGAATGTAGCCCTTGATCTAACGGCCGCTTCTGTTAGGTCCTTGCTCGACTCAAAATGGTTAAACCCAAAAACCGTATGGTGGGGCCGGACGTACCCCTCTTCACTCCTGCTAAGTTGGATTTCCTTTACTTTGACGATCAAGTCGCATCCTGAGTAGAGTTCCTCGGCAGATTTTACTATCTGCGCACCTGCGGAAGAATATTCATCGTCAGAAAAACCACTCCTTTCGCCCGCCTGGGACTCCACAACGACCTTGGTTCCAGACATCACAAGGGACGAAACGGATCTAGGAACAAGAGAAACCCTGTTCTCATAGTCCTTCACCTCCTTTGGTATCCCAAC
This sequence comes from Nitrososphaera sp., assembly GCA_036004585.1. GTDB lineage: Archaea > Thermoproteota > Nitrososphaeria > Nitrososphaerales > Nitrososphaeraceae > Nitrososphaera. Next base: position 4,802 of record DASYRH010000005.1, read on the forward strand.
TATCAAGTATGCCACCTAGACAAGTGTCACAGATATTATTATCTTGCCAAGATCAGCGAATGCAGCGATTGACCTCGCCTGAAGAGCCAAATGTATCCTGAGCTCCCGGCAAGAGCTTCCTAATGGCTTTGCAGGCTGCCTCGACAAAGAGGTCCGCAGGGTCTTGCCTTCTTATTAGCCTAAACAGGCTGCCTTGCCTAGCCCGGAGTTTCTCAAAGTAAAGGATTGAGCTCTCCTCGATGACCAGGTCCGCGTCGTGGCAGGTGATTCCATTATTCCTAAGGTGCCTTTCCAGCTTTGCAGCGTAATGCGCAAAATGAACAGAGTGGCCGTCAGATTCACTCTTCATTGCGGTATCGGGTATTGGGTGGTGTCTGGTTTTTTAATTTTGCAGCATAGAAGAGTGCTCTATTCCAGCTTTAACCTATTGCGTTCAGTTGATATTATCTCCTGCAGGACGGCGGCGCGGGTTTCTGTTCCGTTCACCGCAGGTCGCCGGAGTGGCGGGGAGGAAAGTCCAAACACGGAACTGGCCGAAAACAGCCTCCCTGACGGCAGGGGAAATACCCGTATCTGTTAAAGTTTATCACTATCGAACGGCTTAGGAAATGCATGAGTGACAGAAAAACTACCAACCCATTCATGCCTTCAGACATGCTCGCCTTGCCTTTTATCCTTGGCAGGACTGCATTTGACGTCGGTCTCCTGGCGTCAGTCTCAATTGCGCGCATGACACAAATCGCCATGCAATCTGCAGACACTGCCCTCGCAAAATACATAGAGCTCACAGAACTCGAGATCAAAAAGAGCCAGCGGCGTGAAAGCGTCAAAGTAGAATAAGCTAGTGTAATCTTCTCAGGCTCACATTGTATGCAAGCCCGAACCGGTGTGCTTCGTCTCTTATTCGCTGCAGTACCTTTAGCCCGGAATTGCTCCTCGGGAGGACCAGAGGCTCGGTTCTCTTTTGACTAAAAATCTCTTCATTTTCCTTGGCAAGGCCGATGCTTGCAATGTGACTCAAGCCAATGCTCCGGAGTGACGCCTGGGCAGAGGCCAGCTGGCCTTTGCCCCCATCTATCACGATAAGATCGGGGATCCTGTCGGCGGTGTGGGAATATCTTCTTCGCACAAGTTCGCCTATCATGGCAAAGTCATTCTGGCCTTCAATTGATTTTATCTTGAACTTTCTATATGACGACTTTTCTGGCCTGCCATCGACAAACCTGCAGCAGGCGCCTACCGCGATATCGGTTCCCAGATTTGATACATCAAAGCAATCTATAACAAACGGAACCACGTCGAGTCCGACGGCATTTTTCAGCTCTACTATTGCAGGATCGTACCCTCTCTCAAGATAGAGCGACAGATTTCGCTTTATCAAGTTCATGAGCTCGTGCTTTTGACCCAGGCTCCTTTCCGGAATAGTTACTATGCTAACCTTGTGCCCAGCAATCTTTTCGATTGACATTTCTAATACCTGCCTGTCCTCCAGGAGTTCATTTACATAGACATGCTGAGGGACTACGGGAACGGACGAATAATACTGCAGCAAGAACGTCGATAGCGAGTTGTCGGCGACAAGTTCAAATTCAAATTTTTTCCTGTCACTTATCACGCCCCGCGTTCGCCTGAGGGTCATTACGAGTGCAGTTCCCTTGGCGCGATCCATCGCGATGCCGACGTATTCCTCATCAGGATTTCTATTTGCCACTTTTTCCATCTTTTGCCTCACGCGTAGGTTGTTGAGTCTGTAGAGTGTGTCTCGGATTTCCTTTGCCCTCTCGTAGTCGCCGATGTCAGAAGACCGTTTCATATCCTTCTGCAATTCGTTTGCAAAAGCATCGACGCTACTCTTGCCCTCTAGTATTTCTTGCAATGAAGTGACGTTAGCCATGTACCTGTGCTGGGTGACCTTTTGAATGCAGGGAGCTTCGCAGTTTTTTATGAAATACTGGAGGCATGCCTTCTTTGGAAGCCTGTTGCATATCCTGATCTTGAATAACTTTCGCAACAGGCCGACCGTCAGGTACTTTGAGCTTCCCTTTACAAACGGCCCATAGATCTTACCGGATGGCCCCAGGAATTCTCCCCCTCTGCTTCGCCGGACTACTAGCAGCCTCGGGAACGGCTCGTCGGTTATTTTCAGATATGTATAGCGCTGCTGGTCCTTTAGCTCGATATTGAACACCGGCCTGTACCGCTTGATGAGGTTTGATTCCAGAAGGAATGCCTCAATTTCGTTGTCCGTTACAACAAACTCGATGTCGCGTACCTTGTTCACGAGCTTGCCAGTCTTCCATTCTGCGTCACCGTGCTTTGTAAAGTATGATGCCACTCGCTTCCTGAGGTTTCGCGCCTTGCCAATGTAGATAATTTTTCCTTCGCCGTCCTTCATCAGGTAGACTCCGGGCTGATCTGGAATTCTTCTTTCCTTGACTAGCTCCTGCGAAGTCATTACTTTTTCCCGGCCCTTTCCAGAATTTTCTGGTCTACTGACAACTTGGGCTTTAGATATCTGGCTGTAAAACTTGCCGGGTTTTCTGCCACTTCCTCAGGTGTGCCCTCTGCTACTATAGTGCCTCCGGCTTCTCCTCCTTCCGGGCCAAGATCCACCAGCCAGTCGGCGGATGCGATAACGTCAAGGTTGTGTTCGATTATGATTATGGTATTGCCAAGCTCTACGAGTCTCTTCAGAACATTGAGCAGCTTGCTCACGTCCGCAAAGTGAAGACCAGTCGTCGGCTCATCTAGAATGTAGATTGTCCTTCCTGTATCACGCTTTGATAGCTCTGCAGCCAATTTTATTCTCTGGGCCTCGCCGCCGGATAATGTTGTGGCCGGCTGGCCCAGCCTAAGGTAGCCAAGTCCCACGTCGCTTAGCGTCTGGAGCTTTCTTGTCACCGCGAGGATATTCTCAAAGAACGAAAGTGCCTCTTCAACGGTCATGTCCAGTACTTCAGAAACAGTCTTGCCCTTGTACTTCACTGCAAGCGTTTCCGAATTGTAACGTTTTCCCTTGCACTCGTCGCACGTCACATAGACATCAGGCAAGAATTGCATTTCTATTTTCTTTACGCCGGCGCCCTCGCAAGCATCGCACCTGCCTTCTGAGACGTTAAATGAGAACCTTCCTGGCCTGTAGCCCATTTCCCTTGCCTGTGGCGTCTTTGAATAGATCTCACGGAGAGGGGAAAAGGCGTTGACATAGGTAGCTGCGTTTGAGCGGGGAGTTCGGCCAATTGGCGATTGGTCTACCCCAATGACTTTGTCAATCTTGTCAAGCCCAGTAATCCTGTCATGCCTTCCTGGCCTTTCCTTTGCGCCGTGCAACTGCGTTGCAAGGGCGCGGAACATAATATCGCTTATCAGAGTTGACTTGCCAGAACCAGACACGCCTGTCACAACGGTCATGCACGAAAGCGGGAATCGGACGTCTATTGATTTCAAGTTGTTTTCCCTTGCACCATGGACAGTCATCCACCCCTCTGCCTTGCGCCGGTCGTGTCGGTGCGCCACAGTTTGATCACCCCTTAGAAACGCTCCGGTAATAGACCGGGCGCTTGCCATGATGTCATCGAGCCTGCCGCATGCGACTACTTCTCCGCCATGGACTCCGGCCCCCGGCCCAATGTCGATTATCCAGTCGGAACTCCGGATAACCTCTTCGTCATGCTCTACAACAACAAGGGTGTTGCCAAGGTCGCGCAGCTTTTTCAGCGTGTCTATCAGCCTGTCGTTATCCCTCTGATGAAGCCCTATGGTCGGCTCGTCAAGCACGTAGAGCACGCCTGTAAGGTTGGAGCCGATCTGGGTTGCAAGCCTGATCCTTTGCGACTCGCCTCCGGACAGGGTGGCAGTCATTCTGTTTAGAGTCAAGTAGTTGAGGCCAACGTTGCGCAGAAATTCGAGCCTTGAAACGATTTCCTTAAGAATTGTCCTTGCGATATACCGCTCCGTGTCATTTAGCGAGAGGGTCTGGAAGAACTTGTAGCAGCCATCAATTGACATGTCGCACACATCCATTATCGAACTTGTCTGGATCTTGACACACAGCGCCTCTTCGCGCAATCGCCTACCACCGCAAGATTCGCACGGTCGCTCGCGCATGAATTGCAAAAGGTCCTCGCGCTTTGCGTCCGACTGTGTCTCGCGGAATACGCGCTCTAGGTTGGGTAATACCCCTTCAAACCTTCCCCTGTACTCCCACTTGCTGTCAGAATACTTTGATTGATATTTGTAGTGGATGCTCTGGTCGGTCCCGTAGAGGATCACATTCAGCTGCTCCTCCCTCATCTTTGCGATAGGAGTTGCAAGGTCAAATCCAAACTTTTTGCCGACATCGCGAAGCATCGAGGATCGGAAAGTCGCAAAGTGGCCACTCCAAGGAATAATCGCGCCTTCCAAGATGCTCCTTGATTTGTTTGGTATGACAAGCTCGGGGTCAAACTCGGTCTTTATTCCAAGTCCGTTGCATTCCTTGCATGCACCAAACGGCGAGTTGAATGAAAAGGTGCGAGGCTCCAGGTCGCCTAGCGAAATATTGCAGTGCGGGCACGCGTTTCTCTGCGAATACATGAAATCCTTACCGTCAGAAGAGACGACCACAGTCCCATTTCCAACTTTGACGGCAGACTGGATTGAATCAAAAAGCCTGCCCTTCTCTTCAGCTGAGGGAGTAAGTCTGTCGACTACAGCTTCTATTGTGTGCTTTTTCTGCTTGTCAAGGCGCGGGTATTGCCGCTTTTCAGACTCTTCGTCAAGTTTAGTCAGTTCGCCATCGAGCCTGATTCTGGAAAAGCCGTCCTGCTTCAGTTGGTCGAACAGCTTTTCATATGTCCCCTTCTTTGCTTGTACTACGGGTCCTAGGATCATCACGCTCTTGCCCCCGCATGTCTTTATCACCGACTCTGTGATCGAGTCCACGGACTGACTTGCAATCTTTCTTCCGCACCTGGGGCAGTGGGGAATTCCGATCCTTGCAAAAAGCAGCCTGAGGTAGTCATAGATTTCTGTAACAGTTCCGACGGTAGACCGGGGATTCTTGCTTGTTGTCTTTTGCTGAATCGAAATCGCGGGCGACAGCCCATCAATTGAATCAACGTCGGGCTTGTCCATGAGCTCGAGGAACTGCCTTGCGTATGCGGAGAGTGATTCTACATACCTCCTCTGGCCTTCCGCGTAAATGGTGTCAAAGGCAAGAGTTGACTTTCCCGAACCAGATAGGCCAGTGATTACCACAAGCCTGTTCTTTGGTATCTCTACGTTGATGTCCTTCAGGTTGTGCTGCCGCGCCCCTCTGACAATTATCTTGTCGTGCATCATGAAACCTCCGAATATGCAGGCTCACCAAGAGCTTTGCGTATCTTTGCCAACTTTTCTCGAAACATTATCGCCTTTTCGAACTCGAGCTCTTCAGCAAAGCGCTTCATTGTCGCCTCGGTCTCTACAGCCAACTTTACGAGATCCTTTCTAGCCATTGATTTTGTCTCAACCGAAACGTCTTCAGAAATCTCTTTAGCAGCCTCCGGAATGGCCTTGATTATGGATCTTGGAGTAATCCTGTTAACCGAATTAAATTCTAGCTGCTTGCTTCTCCTGCGCTCTGTTTCCCCCATTGCCTGCTTCATTGACTGGGTGACATTGTCAGAATATAGTATGACCATCCCGTCAATGTTTCGGGCGGCCCTGCCAAAAGTTTGAATAAGGCTCGTCGCATTTCGCAAAAACCCCTCCTTGTCTGCGTCTAATATCGCGACTAGGGAAACCTCTGGGATGTCAAGTCCCTCTCTGAGAAGGTTGATTCCCACGAGAGCGTCAAAATCCCCGAGCCTCAGCTGCCGTATGAGCTCCGTGCGCTCAAGGCCTTCAATTTCGGAGTGGAGGTAGCGCACTCGCACATCATTCTTGGCAAGGTACTCTGCCAAATCTTCTGCCATCCTCTTTGTCAGAGTCGTCACCAAAGTCCGCTGACCTTTCTCTGCTCTATCCTTGATCTCTGTGATAAGATCTTCCATCTGATTCCTTGTCGGCCTAATTTCAACACGGGGGTCGACCAAGCCCGTTGGCCTAACCAGCTGTTCAACAACCTGCAAACTGTTCTTAAGCTCGTACGGCCCCGGTGTTGCGGAGACAAAAACTACGTTTCGCAAGTATCGTTCAAACTCTTCAAAGCGAAGTGGCCGGTTGTCATAGGCGCTTGGCAGACGAAACCCATAGTCGATCAGCATCTTTTTCCTAGTGTGGTCGCCGTTGTACATGCCGTGCAATTGGGGAAGTGTCACGTGAGACTCGTCTATGACCAGCAAAAAGTCCTCGCCAAAAAAGTCAAGTAGACAGTATGGGGGCTGGCCAGGGGCCCTACCATCCAGATGGCGCGAATAATTCTCAATCCCCGAGCAGTAGCCGAGCTCCTGGATCATTTCGAGGTCGTATTTCGTACGCGAGGCAAGCCTCTGCTTTTCAAGCTCTGAAGGGAGGCTAGGCAGCCAGGCTGTCAGCTCGCGCCTTATGGATTCTACCGCTTTGTTCCTTGAATCCTCGTCAGTGATGTAGTGCTTTGCGGGAAATATTCTGACAGAGCTGACATCGCGCAATTTCTTCATGCTTACGTGGTCATGAATGCTTATCTGCTCCACCTCGTCGCCAAACATCGAAATTCTGATGACGTCGTCAGAGTAGCCCGCGATGATGTCAATAGTGTCGCCTTTGACCCTGAAATTCCCTGGCACAAGCGAGAGGTCATTTCTCTCATAGCGTGCTTCAATCAGGTTATGGATTAGCAACTTACGCTCAATGACCATCCCCTTTGTTATCGGTATCGCGCTTTCCTCCCATTCTTTTGGAGAACCAAGAGAATAGATGCAGGACACGGTTGAAACAATAATTGTGGGCTCGCCTGACATGAGCATCGCAGTGGCTTCAAGCCGCATTCTTTCTATCTTTTCGTTTACCTCGGTATCTTTTTCAATGTACGTGTCGGTCTGTGGAAGGTAACTTTCGGGTTGGTAGTAATCGTAAAAACTTACAAAGTATCCCACATTGTTTTGAGGAAAAAACTCTTTAAACTCTGCATACAGCTGCGCGGCCAACGTCTTGTTATGCGAAATGACAATGGCGTTCTTGTTCGACCTTGCGATAACGTTTGCAATTGTGTAGGTCTTGCCGCTTCCAGTAACCCCGAGCAGGGTCTGCCGGCCGATCTCTTGGACACCCCTTACTAGCTTGTCTATTGCCTCTGGCTGGTCCCCGCTGGGGGAAAACGCATCTTTTGCCAGCATGAAGCGTGAACTGAGCATTCGAGTAGGAAAGGTGATTTCAAAACGCGCATATTATCCTAATCCTAAGGTTCACCCAGATAGCTAGTTTTGCTCACTGCGCACGCGTCCGTCAGTAATGGCTGTTGCCCTGCTTCGTTATCGCGAATTTTCCTCACCGCAAGCCCTGTGCTTGAAGACGTCATCGCTGTGTTGACACCTTTGCAGTTCACGGCTAGCGTTAAGTGCTTTAGATGTCATATGATATTGAAAATGCAGGCGGAAGCATCGTCGAATCTAGAGTCGGTAGTCAGGATTCTTGACGTCCTGATTGCAATTGGCAAACTCATTTTGCCAGGCACGGTAGCCTCTGCTCTCCTTTGTTCCGCGGCTGCAGTCAATAGCGTCGTAACAGGCAACATTGGTGGAACGATATTCTGGGTGTTTCTTACAGCAATAGGAACTATCTTTGCGGTTCAAATAGTCCAGAAAAGGATGCGTCGCAAAACAAGGCGAACACCGCAGGTCAGAACCGAATTTGCCACAGCAGCCCAAGCCTAAATAGTAAATCTTTTGTTCAAGTCACTCGCTATATTGTCATGGAAAAGCTCGAAATCCCGACCTTAACAAAAACTCAATTCTTGGCTTTTCTCGAAAACGACGCCAAAGTGCGTGTAGATGGCTATATCGAAGGCGCAGTGGAACTTGCAGAAGAAGTCCATTCCGGCCTTGTGCGTGAGGACGGAACTTCCCAGTTTCTCGAAACACATACCTGGCCTGTCACGGTGGATGTTGTTCGTCACTACCGGAGTGAACAGCGAAATATCACAAGCGTTGAGGTGGCGGCAGCGATATTACACGATGTCATGGAAGACGATGATCGTATTCTGAATTTGTATGAATCAAAATCGTATGGATTTGAAGCCTATCTCGAGTACCGTTTCGGGAGCAGGATAAAAGACATCGCGACTGAGCTCAAGATCAAGCCAATTGAAAATTATCCGGGCGAAACTATGGCAGACAGGGAACTCTCTCGTTTCCACGAATACTCTGGGATTCTCCAGTTGGCAGAATACGACGTGAAAGCGATAAAATTGGCAGACCGGCTCAACAACATGATCTTCATCCAGCATATCCCGGGTCATGACAAAATAAGGCGCTATCTACGGGAAGCCGAGGACTTTTACATTGCGTACACCATGCTTCCGCCAAAAATGCCTGAATACTATGGCAAAATACGTGGAGCGTACGAACGCCTCCGCTCCAGTCCGCTGCGAGAGGCTATAGTAACTCACTAACCGACTTTCAAAAACCATTTAAAGGTATAAAATGGAGGTAAAAGGGAGTTTCATTGACAGATCCCTTGCGCGTAGCCGTAATAACAAAACTCGAACCCGACTTTTCCGAAGGAAACGTCAGTTATAACGCAGACGGAACGTTGAACCGAGCCGAGACAAAGAGCATTCTCGGGCCTCACAGCGCTATTGCGGCAAGAGCTGCGTTCTTTGCCAAAGTAAAATGTGGTGCGAAAATAGCGGTGACTTCAATGGGCCCGCCAATCGCAGACACCGCTTTGCAGCAGGCCCAGCTGGTATGCGACGCAGATGAGCTGCACCTCTACAGCGACAGGCTGTTTGCCGGTGCAGACACCCTGGCTACCGCCGAAGTCTTGAAAACTGGCATTTCAAAGGTTGAAGGTGGAAGCGTTGACATGGTTTTCTCTGGACACAGGGCATCAGATGGAGAAACCGGCCAGACCGGTCCTCAGACCGCATGGAAGCTAGGGTTTACTTTTCTCGGTAACGTAATTGTTTATGACGTCGATCCTGACAGGAGAATCGTTCGGGCAAAACGCCTGATATCTCTTCAGGGGTTTTACGACATAATAGAAGAGATTGAAGCTCCCCTCCCAGTCTTTATCGCAATACATCCATCCTTCAAATCCGCTTACAATACGGTCTCGCAGAGGCTGGCACTTGAAAAATATCAAAAAGAGGCCAAATCCAGGGCACAGAACTACAAAAATTTCCTCAAGGTATTCAACGCCCAGCAGTTGGGAGTTGACCCCAAGCTCGTTGGTTTGCCCGGTTCTCCTACCATCGTCTATAAGGTCGAGAAGATCCCAAAGGCGCACGCGAGTAGGAGGGCCGAAGTCATTGACGGTGCAGATCGCGCTAAACTTCGGAAAGTCGCCGCGAAAATGTACGAAGTCCTGGAAGAGATGATGATAAAATGAGCGACAAATACCAGCATCTCTACGTCGTTATCGAGCATGACGAGGGCAAGCTCGTGCCAGTCAGCCTGGAAATGCTAGGTGAAGCGCGCAGGTTGATGGATGGCTTTAACTTAAAATACAAATCGCATGAAAAAGTTGTCGCAGTTGTACTTGGTTACAACGCCCGCGAGATGTGCCAAGAGCTCGTCTACCACGGCGCTGATGCAGTCATATACGCAGACAGTCCAGAGCTTCGCTACTCCAGAAACCTGATAGACACCAAGATAATAAGCAGGATTGCTGAAAACCGCGAGCTTGCATCTCAGTTTTCTGATGCTTCCACATTTGTAAAGCCGCGCTACATGTTCTTTGCAGCAGACAGTGTGGGCCGCCATCTTTCGTCCACAGTATTAGTCGAGCTTGACTCTGGGCTTGCTTCAGACATTAACAAGCTGGTAATAGAGGACATTGAAATAAAGCACGAACACAAAACCAAGGGCTTGCCGATAATCTACGAAAAGACCCTAGAAATGTATCGGCCTGACTTTTCCGGCTTTCTATGGACTACCATACTCTGCCTTGACAACAAGAATCCAGCGATTGCAAGGGACTACCACCCGCAATCCTGCAGCATAATCCCTGGAGTGTTCCCGCCACTGGAGCTCGACACGGCCAGAAAGGGCAAGATAATTGACTACAAGCCAGAGCTTGATGAGCGCGACCTGCGTGTAAAGATAATTGACAGGAGGATAGTAAAGAGTTCCGTTGACTTTGACAGCCACAAAGCCATTGTGAGCTTTGGCAGAGGAATCAAAGAATCGCCTGAAGAGAACATTCGACTGATTGAGGAGCTTGCCGAACAGCTTGATGCGGAGATTGGAGTATCGCTTCCGATTTCAAAAAAGCCATATCAAATCAACGAGGGCTTGAGTTCAGAATACATGATTCCAGATAGGGTCATTGGAACCAGCGGGCGCAAGGTCGTCCCGCTGCTTTATATCGCAGCCGGCATCAGCGGCGCGATGCAGCACATTGCCGGCATGAAAGAATCTGGCTTTATAGTGGCCATAAACCCGGACGAAGAATCGCCGATGAAGGACGAATGTGACATTTTTATCAAGGGACGGATGGAGGACGTCATCCCTGCTCTGCTTGAAGAGCTAAGGATGATCAAGCCTGCAGTAAAGGTGAAAAAATAAATGGAAAAATATGACGTAGCAGTAGTTGGAGGAGGCTCTGCCGGCCTGGCTGCGCTAACCCAGCTCTCAAAGCTTGGCAAGCAGGCAATTCTAATCGAGGCCGGCAAGCAACTGGGGACCAAGAATGTTTCCGGTGGCATCCTTTACTCAAAGAAGCTAAAGCACGGCAAGGTATACAACGTAGAAGACATCTACGGCCAGGATTTTCTCTCCGAGATGCCGGTGGAGCGCAAGATTACCAAATACATGCTACACGCGACTTCGCGAAACCGGGTGTTCACCATGGACTTGACTGCCGCCCACGAATACCAAGCCAATTTTGGATATTCGGTTCTCTTGGGCAAACTAAATTCTTGGTTTGCAAAGCACGCAGCTGAGGGTGCAGAGCGGCAGGGTGGAGGTATAGTGTCTGGCGTTCACGTCCGTTCTATTACCCATCAAGGCGAAGCGAGGACGCTTGTAGAAACAGATGAACTAGAGCCCTTTGAAGTGAAGGCAGTAATTGCTGCGGACGGGGTAAACTCTGAAATAGCTCAGATGATAGGAGCGCGGCCAAAATTCACGCCGGAGCAGTTGTACCAGGGCGTCAAAGTCGTTGTCAAGCTCCCTGAAGAAGTAATAGAGGAACGCTTTGGCGTCAGCGCCGACGAAGGTGCTGCTCATCTATTTGCGGGAGATGTGACTCTAAATCATATCGGTGGTGGATTTGTCTACACAAACCGTGACACACTATCTGCTGGAGCAGTTTACCACTATGACTCGCTCATGCATCGGCCCGTTGGACCCAGCGAGCTGGTAGACGCACTCTTGAAAAACCCGATGGTCTCTGAGCTAATCAGGGACGAAGTCGCAGTAAAGAAAGAGATAGACAAGGACTTGCCAAAGGAGGAGCAGCTCCGCGTTCGGTTTGCAGTCAGCAAGCTCATAAAGAATTGGAACGAGCTTCGTGACGCCTTTCTCTCTCCTTCCGCAAGGAAGAAACTTGTGGAATCTGGAAAGTACAAGACGGAGGATGAAATAAAGTCAAGGCTGGATTTCGTAAGTAATGAGCTGACTTCAAAGTACCACACGAAATTCGTGACCGACTACGTGGAACTGGAATACTCTGCCAAGCTCGTGCCGGATGGGAAGCGATGCATGATGAAAAAACCATACCAAGAGAACGTCTTGTTTATTGGCGACGCAGCTGGAAGAGGAGTCTTCATAGGCCCGCGCATTGAGGGACTGAACGTTGGAATTGACGACGCAGGGAGAGCTGCTACTGCCGTTGCAAGGGCAATCGACAGAAACAACTACTCGCCGCAGTACATGGGAGAATACTACAGCCATCTTGTTGAAGAGAGCCCTTATACGAGAGACATGAAAGAAATCGACAAGGACTACCTAAAGATATTTCTAGATGCCGCCAAAGACGTTCCGAAGGACATTATTGGCCAACGCTACGGATTGGTGTTCAGGCTGATGTCAAGCGGAACATTGAGGGGACTGGCAGTGGGATTTGCAAACATACTAGGATACGACAGGCTACTTCCACTTGTTGAATCAGAAGACACGTACGTGCAGGTGCCTGTAGAGCTGGCGGAAAAGATGGGCAGACAAGTGAGCTCTACATACGAACCAAGTACTCCGACCCTCGCCGAACGAGTTGCCAAACTAAAGTACGACGACGACTCTGTCTCACACATCAAGGTGCTGGATTCGAAATCGGATTTCATGAAAATGATGGTGACGATGTGCCCGACTGCATGCTATAGCCTTGAAAAGGAGGACGTTACGCTTCAGCACGAGGCTTGTATTGAATGCGGTACCTGCGCAAAAGAGACAGAGTGGCGTCACCCCAGAGGAGAAAAGGGAATAGTTTACCAGTACGGCTAGTTCTTCCATTTTATGGAGCAGCCAATGGAAGGATCAAACTCCTTCTCTATCTTTTCTCCCCTTAGCACTTTACGCACGTTGTTTTCCATGACAGGAATAGTCGGCTTTGATTCCGGCTCCAGCGCGTCATTGACCTTGCCGTGAAAAACTAATTTCTTGGAAGAATCGAGCAGAAACGGGTCTGGGGTGCATACTGCGCCGAAGGCTTTCGCCACCTGCTGCGTGTCATCTATTAGATATGGGAAGTTGAGCTTGTAGTCCTCTGAGAACTTTATCATATTCTCAAAACCTTCGTCTTGGTAGTTCGGGTCGTTGCTGTTGATGCCAATGACCTGGAGCTCCGTGGGATTGAATTTGCCCTGAAGTGCGACGATATCGCCTATCCTCGCCTTTACGTACGGGCAGTGGTTGCAGATGAAAATTATCAGAGTTGACTTGCTCTTGTAGTCGCCTAGAGAGTGCGTTTTGCCATCTACGCCCTTTAGCGCGAAACTGGGAGCCGTGTTACCTGACTTTAGTACCTGAGGGGATGAGGCTGTTTTAACCATAGCAAACATGCCTGCTAAAGACATTATATTTATTGCGAATCCGCAAAGACCTTTACTTTTTCTTCTTACTCTTATTTTGCTTCTTGGACTTTGTTGCGTTTGATCTACGAGACTTTCGTGCTGTCTTCCCGCTCGAAACTGCTCTTATCGCTTCAATGCAGGCTCTCTTTATTTCGTCATAAGCTGCCACGTCTCTGATCTCTGCTATTGACTGTACGGCGGCAGGGCCATAGTAATCCGCTAGCATACTAATGGACTTTTTGCGCTCCTTTACATCGAGAGACCATTTTGCCACTTCTTTGAGTTCCCAAAACCTATCGTCCAGGCGCACCAACAATTTAGCAAATAAGTCATCGAGATATTTATCCTTGCGTACGTCTTGACTCGGAAGGCGCTTACCCTGCGGGCCCCTTAATTCTCGCTCATTATGAAGATCTTTGAATAATATTGACCGACCAGTTCGGGTGTCTAATCCGCGACTGCGTCTCCAACAGGGAATGCGTTCTCGAGAATTTTTCTCTCTTCAACAGGCAATGCCTGCCACTTGTTGTTGTTCTCGAGGTTCAGCTCCGCAGGAACACTCGTTTCAAGTTCTCCATACCATGAGAGCCCTGCAAAATCATAGAGCCTGCTCAGCTCTTTCCTTGGCCTCCTTACGAACTCTTCGTAACTTACTTCTGCCAATCTATCCTTAATGACATGAGTATCCTGTTCAAGCATTTTTCTGTTGTAGTTGTAAAAGTTAATGCATGACTCAAGCTTGGATGTGCCCTTTCCAAAGACCTCTTTGATCGTGACGTAGCCTTTGTAGCCATGCTCATACTCGGTCTTTATTTGCATATCCCAATAGCTGAGCATCTTTTGATAAATCGAGTTGACTACTGCAATCGGGTTCCGCCGTATCAAAATGTATAACGCGTCAGGGAACATTGAGTTAAGCCATCGCAGACGGAGGCAGTGTGCAGGATTCTTGTTAACAAACCTCTTTGCGTTAAAGGCGCGAAGTTCAGCCCTAATAGCGGAGTAGTAGTAATTTTTCATCTCTTGCGTCAACCGACTTTCATCGAGGTAGTCTATTTCTGTAAAGTAGCGCCGCCAGACTCTTCCTTCGGTGGATGGCGGCCTGGTCTTGTACCGTTTCACTTGAAACGGGATCAGCCCGAATTTCCATGGGGTCATGTAATACCTGTTGCAAAATCCTTCAAAGAACGCGGTATCATGGTGGCGGGTAAAGAGATTATCTAGAACCGTGGTTCCACTCCGCTGTATTCCGATTATGAATATGGGACGTGTTATCTTTACCACTAGCAGCAGTGGACAATCTATCATGTGATTTAACGATAAACAAGATATTTTATCGAACTTGATCCGCGAAACAATATAAGCCGCATGAGCTGTGAGCTGATTCTTGTCAGAGATTGACAAAGTACTTCAGCTCCCACAGCGCAAACTTGTAATTTGTCAGAATGATCTCCACCTGGACACCAAGAAGGGCAACAAGGTCTTTGTGCTGATGGTTGAGGAGTCCAGAGGCTCCGCCGGCGGACGGGCCGCGGGATCAGGCTCACGGAGGATCGATAGGATCTATGGTTTCTCATGTGTAGATGGCGTATGTTCAAAGATCTTTGAAAGTGACGCGCAGTCAAAGATCGAACTCTTCGACATACCATATAGTGCGGTTGCAATGGACATCAGATTGTCTGATGGACGGCCTGTAGTGGTCCAGGGAGTAATCGACTCTGAACTCATTTCAGCCTATCTCAACATAGTCGGCAACGTAAAATAGGCTTGAACGCACCGGATGATGCCATGGGCGAAGAGAAACACCAGCGTGTGGAGCAGATGGCATCAGCCATAGAGGATCTCCTCCTGATGGGCGTTATCAGGCTAGGGGAGAACAAGGAAGGCAAGGCATTGCTTTCGCCACAGTTTTCTCAGGTCGTATCAAACGTAATGTCTGACATGAAGGTAGGGCCTATCACACCAAACGACAAGATCATGAAAATGATGTATTACTCGCTATTGATTTTCATGACTGAGCATCTGAAGGTTCCCCGTTCATTCATGATGGCCCTCGGAAGTGACATGGAAAAAAACAGAGAAAACACCGAGACGGGCGAGCTCGTTACGACGTACGTTTCGGTATTAACAGAGCTCTGGACCCATGGCGGCAAGGACGTAACGAAAAATTAGTCGCCAGAATATTGCCTCAATGCAAGAATTTTTAAGGCAAAAGAACAAACAGTGACGCTGATTGCTGGTTAGGTCTCTCAAGCCCACTCTTATCGAATCAATCCGGTCGTTGAAAAACCCGACACACTCTGATAGGTCAAAGGTGTGGATAGAGGCGTACGGATGTTCTGCTAGCATGGCTGACTCGGAAATGATAACTGGCATGCTTAGTATGGCAGGCTATGACTTGGCCACAACTCAGGATGAAGGTTCACTTTCGATAATCGTTACTTGCTCAGTCAAGGATGCATCAGAGCATAGGATGGTCAGCAGAATAAAATCTCTTACAGAGTCCGGCAAGCCTCTAATTGTTGCGGGATGCCTGCCCAAAGCGGACAGGGCTAGGGTGGAAGCGCTTAGCCCGTCGGCGAGCCTTGTCGGTCCAGCTGCGATTGACAGAATCGCAAATGTAGCTGAGTCCACCGTGTCGGGCACGAGGCAGGTATTTCTTGAAGATACAGGAATCGACAAAGTAAACCTACCTAGAATTCAACTCAACTCAGCTGTCAGTATCGTTGAAATTGCTAGCGGATGCCTGAGCGAATGCACCTTCTGCCAGACAAAACTTGCCAAAGGCATGCTCCGCAGCTACCGGATCGGAGACATTGTCAGGCAGGTAGAATCGGACGTAGAGGCTGGATGCAGTGAGATATGGCTTACCTCAACTGACAACGGGTGTTATGGCAGGGATATTGGCTCGGACCTGGTGGACCTGCTGTCTGCCTGCTGCACAGTTCCCGGAGACTTCAAGATCCGCCTTGGCATGCTAAATCCGATGTATCTGCCCAGAATGATCGACAGACTAATCAGAGTATTCGAGAAAAATGAAAAGCTCTTCAAATTCATTCATGTTCCAGTCGAGAGCGGGAGCGACAGGATCCTCAGGCTAATGAAGCGAGGACATACGTCAAAGACATTTCTTGATTCCGTGAGAGCATTCAGGAAAATGCTCCCCGAGATGACAATCGCCACCGACATAATTGTTGGCTTTCCCACAGAATCCGAGCTAGACTTTGAGGGGACGGTGGAACTTATTACCGAATCCCAGCCTGACGTCGTAAATCTATCTCGCTACGGGGCAAGGCCTGGTACAGAGTCTGCAAAGTGGAAAAAGGGTCGCATATCCTCCTCACTGGCCAAGCAAAGATCAGAGCGCCTTCACACGCTTGCGAAGGAAATAGCAAGGAATCGCAATTCCAGATGGAACAACTGGGAAGGCGACGTAATAGTCGATGAAATAGGAAAGAGCGGCGTTGCGCAGGGAAGGAATCATGCCTACAAGTCAGTCATGCTTCCGGATGGCAGGGGTTTGGCTATTGGCGTCCGAACGCGCGCGAAAGTTTATGATTATTCCAACTTTTCATTGCGCGCAAGGATAATTCCATAGTGTAGCTAAACTTTGTTACGCCAAGCTTGGATCATGTTTAATCACCAAAGTTTTTTAACTTGGGCAAAGTATTGTGGACGGGGAGCTCGGGGGTACGTGAACGATCTTTTGATCAAGAACCCAACACTAGTTGTTGGCATCGGCGGAGCCGGCGGCAGAATTGCAAAACAAACGAGTGGCACTTTTGAATGCAAGAACCTTCTGATAAGCAGCGACAAGAAAGACTTGGCCGGGTGTGAGACATGCGTTTTTGTCGACTCAGCAGGATGGGTCAATCCATCGAGTTACAAACTTCGGTCTTTTGCCCAAAGTCAGAGTCGGGAAATCGTTGCAGCCATTGCAGGCTTTTCTACAGTGGTATTAATTTCAAACTTGGCTGGAAAGTCTGGGTGCGCAATGGCACCTATAATTTCCAAGTTGGCAAAGGAATCAGGGGCCACAGTGATTGATGTGGCCATTATGCCGTTCAAGTTTGAAAAGGACAGGCTCTTTGCTGCAGGCAACGCCTTCAGAAGATTGAGAGAGACATGCGATTCCGTCATCGTGATGGACAACGACGCATTCCTCGATAACAATCCTGAGCTCAGCAAGGAAGAGTGCTTTTCGCTCACGAATAAGGCCATCATTGATGTGCTGAGGTCTATAACCACTAGCAGCATTAGACGTGAGGTAAACCTCCTGTGCACGAGCAAGTCGGGTGCTGACTCGGAATCCTCTCTTCGTGATTCAATCGCGATGCTCTATCAGAATATCCCTAATCCAGGTACTATTAAGCGAACCACGCTTTACGTGATGGGTGGGGATAAAGTGCCAGTCGGAGACTTGAACAAGATGGTCGGGCATATGCAGGGAATGTTTGAGGCTGAGAATGCCACTGAGGTTGCAATGACTTCCGTGGCCTCGCCAGACGGGATCAAGGTCCACCTCATGGCTTCTGCACGGCAAAAGACGCGCTTTGACAGGTATGACCCGCTGGGGGATATCTTTCCGAAGGAAAGCGTTCTCGACTGGGACGAACCTGAGTCCGGCACGGAAATTTCACTGCCGATTCCAGCAATGGAATAACTTATTATTGCATCGGGAGCCGTGTACCCACTGCATGATTGCCTGTGGGTGCAGGTGTATCGCATGCAAGAGCATGGATCTGGTGAGCAACAGTTTTGTCGCTACAGACGGATATGACGATATTCACCATACTTGCAAGTCCTGCGGCACACACTTTAATCATCTCGACGGCGAGACCTATCCAAATTGCAAGACATGCGGGTATCCAAAATCCATGGCTTAGGACGGTCGAAACGCTGAATTATCGAGGGTCGCAAGATAACCTATGTGGCCTGTCATTTGTCTGTTAGAGGCAGGAATCGTTGATTTTCTTGGAAAGTTCTGCATACCCTGCGAGATAGTTGAGCGCATTAGGAACAATAATTCAGGAACATCTGGATAAGAATATCGAAAACAGTGTTTCCTAGCCCCTTAATAATCAGGAACCTGACGCGGATTTATGACAAATGGCAACCGGATGGCTGCCACCCTGATTGCAAGCAGCGTAATCTGCGCACTTTTAATCGCGCAGGGTATTCTACCGAACGCTCAGGCCCAGCAATCGGCTATACTGATATTGGATCACGAGGGGAAAGCCGCCGGACAGATCGAAGTGTTATGCAATAACACTTCGACCACCATTGGCCAATGCGGTAATAATCAAGCGATAATTATCAGATATCATGCGTCTGAGGATAGAGATCTTGAACTTCGAGAAGATCTGACGTGTCCCTCCTGCTTGGCTGGCCCAGCAAGATTCCAGAATCCATCTGGCGACAACTTTGACTGCACAGACATTGACTACCCTGTGCTGATAAAGAGCGGTTCAACCTTTGACATTTCGTCAGAATCGTGCGGTGTCGAATTACCCCTGCAAGCAGGGCCATGGTCTTTCACTTCAGACGTACTGGGATTCAGCGAGCCAGTTATAGCGTTCTTTGATGTCTCCTTTTTTGTCCTACCTGAAAGTCCTATAGGGGCGATAGCGCTGATGAGTTCATCGCTGGCAGTCCTCGGCGGGTTTCTGTACTTTAGGCAGCACAGGCCCAGCGTCACGTTCTGAATAATGTAAGCCCTGGTTTAGCAACGATCTGATTCCCACACACCCTTATGTGTCAATACTTTGGGCTTTCCAATGGGACGGCACGATAGGTTTCAAGCAAGCATGGGCCTGGATCAGCTAATTAGTTTCTTGTGATAGATGCTCTTGCAGACGCGTCCTTCTTGGACCAGTCTAATCTCTTTCATTTTTTTCTTGTCTAGTATGGTTTGGAGAAACTTGAAACATACTGGACAGACTTCAATCATTTTTCTGCCGGGGCAGGCTTTTCTTCTGCCGTGCTCTCTTCAGGCTTTGGCTGTTCCGCAACTGCCGTCGCCTCCGGCGCCGGCTCTGTCTTTTCCTCGACAGCCGCCTCTGGTGTATCCTCGTAGAGTGAAACAGTGACAACGCCATCCTCGTCCTTGACCATCTTTACCCTAACGTTTCTGGGAGGGTTTGTCTTGCCTCTTGACCATAGCTGTCTGTTGAGCTCCTGCTCGAGTTTTATCTCGTCACTCTTCATGTGCTTCTGTGCAAATTCTCGAATCATGTTGACGACCCTATCCGTACGTTTGTACTGGGGCGTCAACCATGCCCTTCCGAGGTTAATGGTATAAACACGTGTAAGATTTTCAACTGTTGCCATTTTCTAATCAACCTACGTTGACGTCTGACCTTCGCCAAATCCTTCGCTTCGGGTTGGTTCTGACCTTTCTGTTAGTTCTAATGACTACCCATGCCGGAACCGGCCTGTTCTGTCGCGTGCGCTTCATCAGGCGGATCTTTCGAGATGTGTTCTTCCGGGCAGCCATATACGAGCGTAGAATTCCCTTTTTCCGCTTTTTAAGTGTTGGCGTATCTGCTCTTAAGCTGAAACGGAATCAATATGGTTTGATGATTCCAGACCCACAGTCAATTACTTTATGATGCCCGATTGACAAATCTCTTCAGTCGCGGCAAGCAACCGCTTGACATCGCCTTCATCATGTGCATACGATACCGCACCCATCTTGCCGGGCAGAAAGAAAATTCCATGTTCCGCCATCAGCGCCAGGTGGTATTTGTTTAAAGCCGACTTGTTTGAAGTCGCGACATCATTGGCGTCACTCACACTTTTCTTGCCAAAATGAGGCATAAAAATCGACCCAGTCCCTGTTACGTCACAGGACACGTTTTCTTCAACAAATATTTTGACTAATCCCTTTCTCACAGCCTCTCCGAGTTTGTTTATCTTTGAATAAACTGTCGGGTTCTTTCTAAGGAAATTCAAAGTGGCGAGGCCGGCAGTCATGGTGAGGGGGTTAGCCGAAAAAGTTCCTCCGCCGATCGCACAGCGCGCTTCCTTGCTAGTCCTTGAAACTGGGTCTGCGAGCGACATTATCTCTTTGTCTCCGCATACTATGCCGATTGGAAGCCCCCCGCCAGCAATCTTGCCAAGCGTAAAGAGGTCGGGTTCTAGGTTGTAGACGCTAGCTGCTCCGTGTAGAGAAAGTCTAAAGCCGGTAACGATTTCGTCGAGTATGAAGAGGCTGCCGTTCTTTTTGGCGAATTCTTGCAAACCCTGCAGGTATCCATCTGAAGGGGTAATGCAGCCAGCGCCACCAAGAACCGGTTCTATTATGACGCAGGCAAGATCGTCTTTGATTGTTTCTAGCACCTTGAGCGAAGCATCGAGATTGTTAAATGGTATTGATTCCACGTACTGTCCTTCGTCTTGGACAAGGCCGGAGCCTTCTTCAAATTCGAACGGATAATTCACCGTCTGCATAAGTGTAGTGTTAAAGCCATGCCATCCGCCTATTGCCTTTGCGATTACGCGCCTGCCAGTCCTTGCCCTAGCTAGCCTTACGGCGTACATCGTAGCTTCAGAGCCGGTGCTGCTAAACCGCATACTTTCAGCTCTTGGCATTAGTTTCTGTATCACCTCTGCCAGCTCTATACTTGGCCTGTTTACCGTGCCGTAGAGTGTGCCATTCTTTGCCTGAGATGACAATGCGTCAGCCACAGCCTTGGGCGAGTGACCGAGTATAAGGGCCCAGTGTCCCATCCAATAATCGGTATAATCGTTCCCGTCAGCGTCTGTGAGTTTTTTGCCTCTGGCAGATTCAACAAAGAAAGGATAAGGCTCAAAATACCTGATGTTATGGTTGATGCCTCCGGGAAATACTTTGGTAGAGCGCGCGTACAGCCTCTTGGACTTGGCAGTCCTTCGTTCGTAATTCCTTACGAAATCTGCCATGAACGGTCATTGGCTGGGATTCAAATCATCTATAATCCTTTGTTTTAGGGTATCAGTTCGCAGTCTTTTCGCTTAAAACATATATTCAGTACTGGAACCCATACAGCGAACATGAACTGCATGCGGTGCCGCCACACTCATCAGGTCCATGACTTCAGGTCAAGAGAAACTGAATCGCTGCTCCGTGTGGGCAAGTGTCTGGTAACAGGCTGCGATTGTTCCCAGTACGTAGACAAGATCGAAAAGATAGACGAAGAGCTACTCTGATCACTTGCCTCTTAGCGACGGCGGGATCTGGGCATCTTTCTCAGTTACTGGGGGTGCTGGTGGAAGTCCATACTGGTCGCGGAGATCTTTTTGTTGATTTAATAGCACCTCGTCAGAAAATCTAGGTCCAATGTGTCCAAACCAGGCCCACAGTACAATGACTATGGCGAGTGAGATTCCCATGACTAGGATCGACAAAGCAACAACTTTCATCTCTTTGCTGTGATATCCGCCTTCAGCAGTTTCGTGGTTGGCGCACATGCCTACCCTATGATTAAACGATGCTTTTTAAAAATATTCGCTTTTCAAGCCGTCTCCGAAGAGGTGACCACTGACGTTATTGCATTTGCGACAGAGTAAAATAGCCTTGCTAATCAGACGCATGACATGATTGACGATGTACTGTCATCTCTCGGCATCTCATTGCCTGTTCCGCCTTTTGCCGCAGGGTCATACGTTCCAGTTGTCGTATCGGGAAAACTCGCTTTTGTATCAGGGCAGATTCCGCTGGTCGGCAAGGAGCTCAAATTCAGGGGAAAAGTAGGCAAGGACATTTCCTTGGAAGACGGACAAGAAGCTGCAAGGCTATGCGTCCTCAATGGCCTATCGCAATTAAAGTCATCCCTTGGGAACTTGGACCGAATATCAAGGATAGTAAAGGTTACAGGGTTTGTCAACTGCGAGCCTACTTTTACTGATCATCCAAAGGTGATAAATGGCGCATCGGACATGCTTGTGAAAATTTTTGGTGAAAATGGCAGACACGCGAGGGCTGCTGTTGGAATGAGCAGCCTTCCACTAGATAGCGCAGTTGAAGTCGAATTTATCGCAGAATTGACCTAGCCTACCCTGCAGTCCATGGTCTTGATGAATTCTTCGAGTTTCTCCTTTGGGACGACTGCACCAGCCGCCCTATCGTGGCCTCCGCCACTTCCTCCAAGGGATGACGCGACTTCGTTGACTAGCCTACCTAGATGAATCTTGCATTCGGAAGACCCTCTGACTGAGAAAATGTATGACTTGATGTTGTCTTTGAACTTGTAGACCATCGCAACAGACTTTTCAGATGTGCCCAAGACAAAGTTGACCACCATGCTTGACGACAACTCTACAGTGCTTGGGGCATGTGCCAAGTTGTCCAGTAAGACTATTGAATCCTGGATTGTTTCTACTGCCCTGGCGACATTCTTTGCGTATTTTTCAGCCATGTCAAATCCTCCCCTGATGTCATGCGGGTATTTCATTTTCGCAAGAGTGTCTACTGCCTTTGTTAGAAATTCGTCGTTATGCTGGTTAGCGGAAATCATGTACGAAAGCGAAGTGGCTTCAAGCATTAAAAACTGCCTGTCGAACCTGGGCACAATCAACGACGCAAGCGGCCTAGTCTCCATATAGTCCGTCAGTGCGCCCATTGCCGCAAAAAAGGCTGCGTTAGCAGGGAGTTTTTTCTTGTACCTTGTATAGGCCTGGACGCTGGTGCACTCGTCAACTGTATGAACTAGTGTAACGCCCGCTTTCTTTAGCTCGGAGAGAATTTCTTTGCTGACGTCATGGTGATCGATGTAGGTTACCTGCGCGCCTGCGGAACCCAGCTTGCCCAGCAGCTCGACGAATTTTTCTTCGTTCTTTTTGGAAAGGCCCAGGTCGCAGACAAACAACTGATCGATTTTCTCTGGCGACTCGGCGACTTTTTCGAGCTTGCTAATCATGTTAGAATAGTCAACAAGAATCACTTTGGAAGCTTCAACAGCTGCCTTGATAATGACTGCAGAGCATAATCCGTCTACATCTTCTTTGTGAGAAATGCATACTATTGACATCGACTTGTGTTGGAATTTTAATCCCAGATTTAATGTTTGTTTGAAAAAAAGAAAAACGCGGCCGTCGTGCAAAGGATCACAGCTACGGTTAGTTCTTTGCGCGTTTCCGGAGCCGCAGTTCTTGGTGCGCCTGCTGCCACCACATCAGTGGCATACCACCAATTACGGTGGCGCAAGCAATCCCAGTATAGTGCGTTGGGCTATTGGGAATGGCAGGCTGAACACCTCGCCGAAGCTTGGTGATTACACCTCCATCCCATCAACGCTATCTTCTATAGCCGCCCTTCTCCTTGCGGAAGGCTGTCTTTTCTCGGGAAAGGCTTCGTCCTTAGATGCTTTCAGGACTTATCCTAAGCAGCTTAGCTGCTCAGCGTGCCCTGTCGGACAGCTGATAAACCAGAGGCTGCGCTGCCCTGTT
>DASYRH010000006.1:0-10110 GCA_036004585.1 Nitrososphaera sp.
TCTGTCGGACAGAACCCTCCTTCAAACCTGGTAACTGAGAACGACGCAAAAGGTGGACCTATGCCCTCAACCACTGACGCTGTTAAAGAAACCGCGCGAGAAATCCCGTACACTCCTCCACCTATTGAGAGAGGGTTCGGACAGCCGTTAGATCTGCCTGCGACATTGCCGGATTCACAGACTGACAAGTCGGTCCTGTCGCGAATTGTGGGCAAGATAGTAGAGGAAAAGCCTCACCTTCGGCCAGAAGATCAAGACGTACTACGATACCTCGCCGAAAAAGAAGGCGCCGCGTTTGAAAGCGAGATCCGCACCAGGTTCCAGCTGCCGAAGACCACCATCTGGAGGCTGGTCAAGAGGCTTGAGCGAGAAGAGCTCGTGGAGATTCGAAAGGCAGGTGGGCAGAACCTTATCAAGCTGAATTTTGAAAACCGCAAGCCTTGACCTGTCTAGGGATCAGTAAAGTTGCGGGAATAATTTCGATTGCAGGCGGCAAGCTCCCTGAACGCATATCGATGCTATCGGATTCTCCGATAGTGGTTCCTAAATACCATCATTGTCCTTGCCGAAGGCGACATAAGGAGCATCTACGGATAGCCCCGCTATCCGCCAGGGACACTTTCTGGAACCTTTCTTGACCTAATGTGCTTGACGGCACCGATGATCAGGATTATTATTCCTGCAATGATGAGCACTATGCCAACGAGGACTCCTATGCCATACGCAATAAAATTCTGAAACCCGGGATTATTGTCGGCAGACACACCGCCGCCCTCCCCTACTACCGGTGAATTGAGCAACGCGCCATTGATGGCAACCGAGCTGCTTCCAGAGTTTCGAATCTCAAGAGTGTGATCACCTTGCTCCTTTGTCAAGACAGTGCTCGTAAACGGCGTCTGTGTGATATTGTAGGTTCCTATCGGATCTCCGTCGGCTTCTGTCAATACAGCACTTAGAGAAACGACGCGGGGTTGGCTGTCAATTGAAAGGATGAGTTGCCTTCCAGCTGGAACATCTTTTAGCACCTCAGCGAGGGCTAAGCCTGGCTCCAACGAGACAGGTTCAATAATTGCGCCACCTTTGAGTACCTGCTGCGTAACAGCGAACACGGAAATTCCGGAGATGACTAGACCAGCGATTAGCAACACTCCTCCGACGATAAGCAAGAGATGACTACTTTTCATACTTGAATACGCAAAGAGCTTCTCTATTAGCATATTGATGGAACAGTTGAGCTTGAGAAGAACTAAAGCTGGATTAGCTTATATTATGTACTGCGAAATTCCATCTGGCTTTACGCTGCCAGGCAGTGCCGGGGTAGCTCAGCTTGGTTAGAGCGTACGACTCATAATCTAACGATCGATAAGAAATCGTAAGGTCGCGGGCTCGAATCCCGCCTCCGGCACTAAATAATTCTAGTAAGAATGGATCTGCGACTTGTGCTCGCGGAGGTACTTTTTCTTCTTGAATCGTTCGTTGCATTTTTCGCATTTGAATGGTTTTTCAAATTCTTCAATGAAGCGCTTTCGGCGCTCTTCTGGAGAATCAATTATCCGGTTCTGCTCGTCGGCATTAATCATGACACTGAACACCGTACTTTTTTGTTTATTTACTTTGAGTATGATGATACCGGAAACTCGCACCGTGAAGGCGACATGACTTTTGCATCCAGAGAGTTCTAATATGACTAAAATAGATTATCGACAAGGATGCCGAGAAAGACCATTTACGGTCGATGCCCAAAATGCAAGACCAAAAGCCAGCTTGAAGTTGTTTCTGGGAATCCTGGCAGAGAGAAATTTCGATGCAATCAGTGCTATCACAACTTTGGTATGGACGAACTCTAGCACACACAAGACACAATTATACTAGTACGTCTTCCTTCGAAACTTGAAAAGCAAGACTTATCTTATCTATGACGGGGATACGAAATATGACAAGTAAAGACAAAGCACGACTGGAAGTAGAGGATCATGGCTCAACATTGCTCGTACGGGTCGATAGTGGTAAGCACGGTTTGTTTGGGCTTGATGTAGCCGCGCAGCTCGACGAGCTGGTCGATAAGGCGGATAATGACCCTAATATCCATGCGATTGTCTTCACTGGTGCGCGTTCGGACCGCTTTGTCAGTCATGCCGATGTTCGTTGGCTACAAGAAGGTGGTGCTGAAGTGCCACCTGTTGGTAGGCGCGGTGCTGGAGCAATCATAGATATTTCGCATAAAGTTAGTGGTGCTCGTGTGCTCGATCCGATCTCACGCAAAACGCCTATTTGGGGCGGTGTTCAGGTAGATAGACTGCACGAGACGTTTCTAAAGATGAATCGTAGCGGCGTTATTTACGTCGCCGCCATTAACGGCTCGACCCTCGGGCTAGGCGCTGAGTTTGCTTGGGCATGCGACCTGCGTGTTATGGCTGATGGCGACTACTTTATTGGCCAGCCAGAGGTGCTCCTTGGTATCTTGCCGGGCGGTGGTGGTACACAGCGCCTGACTCGCCTAATTGGCACACACAAATCCCTCTACGCGATCTTGGAGGGCAAGCCGTTCACGCCGGAGCAAGCTCTCGCCAATGGTGCTGTTGATGCAGTTGTGCCACAAAAAGATGTCGTACCGCGAGCGATGGAACTTGCCGAACGCTTTGGCGGTCGTGTCAAGGGCTCCGTCGAGGCGATTAAACGCTCGGTTTACTTTGGTGGCTCATTGTCACTCGAGGACGGCTTGCGAGTGGAGCATATTGAGTTTCTCGGCGCTGCCAAGTCAAAAGACGGACAAGCACTGATGATTGATTATCTTGATGCTACTGACGACAACGGTGAGCTGCCATTTTATGATCCAAAGGCATATGCCGAGGGGATTAAGACCGGCCGCATGCCCAAACATAAGCCAACAAAGTAGGCATGATTATCTATGTGGTTTAAGCAGGGCTAATGCAGCCTTGCGACCACTTTCAAGGACAAAGTTAGGCATCTTTTTCATCAGTCATCGCCTGTGCCAACTGCAGCATACCGACTAGCAGACCGAAAAGGCGCAAACATCAATGACCGCGCCTGCTCAGTGTCAAGATGCAAGAAGTGATCCCGATATATCCTTGTGCCTCGGAAACCGAGAAAAGCAACGCTTAAGTTCTACGGTGCCGTATTAGATATTGCAGTTCTTTGGGAACTATGCTTTAACCTGCATGTCTCTCTATTACGAGTTAAATGATTATATATGAATTCTAAAGCAGACATGTCGGTGCCGTCGTAGCTCAGCCTGGGAGAGCACTCGACCTTTTTGGGGTGAAGCTGAAGACCGAGCTGTCGTGAGCTCAAATCTCACCGACGGCACTTTAATTTTTACGCAGTTTCTATGACATATTACCAAAACAAAACTTTCAGCTACTATTATTAGATGGACAAGTAGGCCATCACTGTTTTAACCAGCAACGTTCGCAGTCCTTAGTGAGAAGAAAATCAAAAAGAAGCAAGCCGAGCGCTCGGGGAGTATGCAAGTGCGCTTGCCAGATGGATCGCAGCAGTCGTAAAGGCGATGGGGGGGATTGTGAAGGATACGGGCTAGCCTGCTATCGCTATTTTAGATCTTGCTCAGGTGAGCTACGAGTTTTGAGACATTATCTATTATCTTTCCAGAAGCAGCAAGATGCTTCTTGGCTTGAAATATTTCGCCTAGCTCTTTCTTTGTAAACTGCTTTGAGAGCTTTGTGTCCCTTGAAACGGCGTCAGAAAAGTGCGTGCCACTATCAAGGGCCGCAAAGGCCACGCGCTGGATTTCCCTGTACGCTTCAAACCGCGCAACTCCTTTCTTTACCAACGCTTCAAGTACAAACTCTGCGTAAATCTGTCCCTTTGTCATTTCTATATTTGCCGCAATCCTTTCCTTGTTGACTTTAAGCTCAGAGATCACTCTAGTCATCGCGTTGAGCATTTCATCTAGCAGTATTGCGGCTTCAGGAAGAGTAAAGCGTTCATTTGCAGAATTGGATAAATCGCGTTCATGCCACAATGCTACATTCTCCATTGCAACATTAACGAGTGATCGCAGAATCTTTGCGAGAGAAGAGACTCGCTCGCTTTTGATTGGATTGCGTTTTACCGGCACCGCGCTGCTTCCCATCTGACCTTTTTTGAAAGGCTCGGCGACTTCGCTAATTTCTGTCCTCTGGAGGTTACGAATTTCGATGGCAATCTTGTCAAGAGTCGAGCCTACAAGCGCAATTAGGAACTGCATTTCGGCAAATCGTTCACGCGGGATAACCTGAGTAGCCGCATCCGTAGGATGCAAGCCGAGATTTGACGCAGCTATCTTTTGCACTTCCAGAGCTTTTTCGCCCATGAGCGATCCCGTCCCCACCACGCCAAGCGTCTTGCATAAAAGAAACCGCTTCTTGCCTTCATTGATTCTCTCGATGTGCCTGGCCATCTCTGATGCCCAGACCGCAAACTTTAGTCCAAACGAAATGATGCTAGCATGCTGGCCATGGGTCCGACCTACCGCCGGCGTTTCCCTGTATTCCGTGGCTTTGTCTGAAAGAAACTGGGCCAACCTTGCAACTTTAGATTCAATGATTGAAAATGCAGCTGCCATCTGCATGCAGATGGCAGTATCGACAACATCATTGCTCGTCAGGCCATAGTGGATCCACGGCTTTGCCGCGTGAGGGACCTGCTCGGCTAAAGCCTCTACCAATGCGGCTGTATCATGCTCGCTTACGGATTCCAGCTCGGCGACACGCAATAGCGTAACCTTTCCTGACGCCGCAGCCCTCGCAATTTCCCTGGAGGCAGCTTCAGGTATCATGCCAATCTTTGCTTGCGCATGGGCAACAGCCGCCTCAAAGTCCAGTTGATATTGCAATCGCTTCTTGTCGTCAAAAATCTCTTTCATTTCCTTGCTACCATAGCGACCAGAGTCTATGGGCAGTATTGGCATCGATCGTAGAGGCATCGCGTGCAGAAAATAAACGTTGTTGGGTAAATTGAATCCTGAAATCTCCTCAGGCAACTGTTCGTATCGTGATCCTCTTGGGACGATAAAGAGCAAGAGATACTACAACGGCCGAACAGAGCAAATCGCCTAGCTCTAGGACACTAGTTGAGGACCACTTCTCTGAAAGTATCAATTACAAAATGCAGGCTGTTAGTCAAAGATAGGCTTATAATTACTCCAAAAGTCAAGTCAGTGACAGCATTGAGCGATCTTGTCAGCAAGAGCGGCATCCACAGGATCAAAAAGATAAGTGATCTTGAGTTCAGGATTGAAGCAAATCCTGAGAGGGGAATGAAAGTGCCGGTTACGATTTACGCAAATGATTCATTAATATCAAAAATGGCGACAGACAGGACGATAGACCAGGCCGCAAATGTTGCCACGCTACCTGGCGTAAGAAAGCATGTGGTAGTGCTTCCCGATGGACATGAAGGTTATGGCTTTCCTGTCGGAGGCGTTGCAGCTACTGACATGGAAGAGGGCGTTATCAGCCCTGGGGGAGTTGGCTATGACATCAACTGCGGCGTCCGACTGCTCCACACCAACCTTTCCGAAAATGACCTGAGGCCCCGGCTCAAAGACCTGGTGAACGAACTTTTCCGCTCCATTCCTTCCGGAGTCGGGAGCGAAGGCTCTGTCAAACTATCACGCTCCGAGCTGGATGAAATCTTGGTCGAGGGAGTGCCTTGGGCTGTTAGACGCGGATACGGAACGGATCAGGACGCCGAGGTCTGTGAAGAGGGAGGAAGCATGGCAGGAGCGGATCCAGCTAGCGTTTCAGATACGGCTAGGAAGAGAGGAGCATCGCAACTTGGTAGTCTAGGTTCAGGCAACCACTTTCTTGAAGTCCAAAAGGTGGACAAGATTTTTGACGAGCGCGCGGCTAAAGCGATGGGTATTGACCGGCCAGGACAGCTGACCGTCTTGATTCACTGCGGATCGCGCGGTTTTGGACATCAGATATGCACGGACTACCTGCGCGTTTCAGAGTCTGTTCTGAGAAAGTATGGCCTGTCGCTTCCGGACAGAGAGTTGGCATGTGTTCCCAATAATTCGAAGGAAGGCGAAGACTATAGAAAGGCGATGTATTCTGCCCTAAACTTTGCCTGGGCAAACAGGCAAATGATTACGCACTGGACGCGCAAGACTTTTGAACGCGTCTTTGGAGCGCGCGAAGGCGGCCTCGACATGGGCCTAGTTTATGATGTTGCGCATAATATCGCAAAGGTAGAACGCCATCGCATAGATGGCGAGGGCAGCCGCGATGTTGTAGTGCACAGAAAAGGAGCAACCCGGGCATTTCCAGCAGGGATGGAACAAGTCCCTGTCAGGTATCGCGGAATCGGGCAGCCCGTGATAATTCCTGGCTCTATGGGCACTGCCAGTTGGATACTCTTGGGCAACAGCAAGTCGCTTGACTTGAGCTTTGGCTCTACCGCGCATGGCGCAGGCAGGACGATGTCAAGATCGGCTGCGAAGCGCAGCTATACTGCGGAGGGCGTAAGAAGCGGCCTGGAGTCAAAGGGGATTTACGTCAAGGCACTCACCAGAGAGGGTGTCGTTGAGGAGACGCCAGAAGCATACAAGGATGTGGACGCAGTAGCCAATGTTTCGCACATGCTAGGAATTGCGACCAAGGTCGTAAGGCTCGTTCCGATCGGAGTGATAAAGGGTTGAGTTCAGAGGATCCAGATATTGAGCTAATCAAGGCGCGCAAGCTGAAGGAAATGAGAGAAAAGGCGGCAGCGATGGAGAAGGCCAAGGCTGCAACCACAGCAAAACAGCAGAAAAAACAGCCTAGCTCCCGCGAAGTTGTCAATGGGTTTCTGCACGATCGGGGCGATGAGGTCCTTCGCCTTGCGTATGAGCAGTATCCTGCTCAGACCGAGGCCATAGTCTTCAAAATTGCGCAGCTAATCCGGTCGGGTGAACTCAACGAGAGGATATCAGGTGGCGAGCTGTTGTCACTTTTCCGCTCGGTAGGCCTTAGGGTAAGGGTCGATACAACGATCAAGGTAGAAGACGATGGCAAGTTCATTCCGCTATCGGAAAAGTTCAAGCTGCAGGACGATTGACGTGATACTTGGCACGTTCATACTGGATTTTCAAACGATCGAATTTGAACCTGATTCTAAAATAGCGCGCGGCTACCTAACTGATCTCCAGAATAAATGCCAGCTTGAAAACGCGTTTGCACTGGACGAGCCAGCCCTCAGCGCAGGATGGTCCTTTGCAAAACTATTCCTCTCGGGGCAATTTGCAGAGAAAATCTATGCCATGCACTCTCAAGAGATTGAAAATACAAAAGGTAAGAAAATTGAGGACAAACTTGTATCATGGTTTGGTACACAGCTGAAAAACAAAGGATGCCATGCGCAAGTAAAGATCGCCCGTGAAATGAAAACTTGAATACCGTAGAAGCAACCGTCCCAACAAGAGAAAAGTTATCTTGATTGGCGCAGAGACGATAGAAATCAATCGCGCTTGAAGAGTTTGCTTTGAGAGTCTGTTAACGATTTTTTCTTCTCGAATGTCGTTCCCGCACAAGCTTGATCAAATAAAGAATAGCGGCTGTTCCGCCAATAGAAAGTACAACTAATGCCAGAAGTAGTAGCGCGCTATTAATCCCAAGAGCCACGGATAATGGCTATACGCGGTCTGTCGTTATAGACTCTTGCGGCCCGCCAGACCGAATTGAGAGAATAAAGTCGATGAAAAGAAATTTGGTGAATCGACTACACTCTGCGTCCGCGTCTTCCGCCAGGCTTTCTTGTCGTGTCATGTGGAATCGGAGTGACATCGTCTATCCTTCCAATCCTAAAGCCTGCTCTTGCAAGTGCCCTGATAGCTGCCTGGGCTCCTGGACCGGGAATCCTTGGTCCCACTCCGCCTACCGCGCGAACGCGGATATGTAGAGCGTTAATCCCTTTTGTCTTTGCAACGTCTGCAGCAGCTACTGCCGACTTCATGGCAGCATATGGTGATGACTCGTACCTGTCTGCCGTGACGTGCCTGCCGCCAGAACTAAACGAAATAGTCTCACTGCCACTCAGGTCGGTGATATGAACAAGAGTATTATTATAACTGCTAAAGATGTGAGCTACCCCCCATTTAATCTGGGTAACTTCGCTCGCTACTGCGGTTTCAGACATGCACTTACAATCGCCACTTTAGAGGGTTAAAAACCTTATCGCTGGCTGAAATGGACATAACCGCGATCTTCAAGCCTCTTATTATTCACATAGACCCTACCTTGTCCCTTTTTCACGATTCCTATTTGATAGATGTTGATTTTGGCTCTTTTCGCTGCGAGTTTTGCTAGTCTGAACTTTGACCTCGGGATGGTGGCAACAATCTCGTACTCTTCGCCTCCGTGGAAGATGAAATCCTTTGCATCACGTCCGTTTTCAGTTGCAAATTCTTCTAGACCTGCCGCGGCTGGAATATTGTCGATCCAAATGTCTACGCCACTGTTGCGGGCGATTTCATACAGCGAAATCGCGAGGCCGTCACTTGAATCTATGGAAGATGAGAAGAATCTTGCTAGTGCGATGCCAAATTTTTGCCTCGGCGTAGGCTCCAGAACAGATTCAGCCGCACGTTTTGCAAAATCACCGGGAGCGCGGCTCCCCTTTAGCAGCATAGATAATCCAGCAGCCGGTAGACCAAACAATCCAGAAACGACAACCAAGTCGCCTGGTTTCGCGCCACTCCTTTGAGGCATTCTAGATACAATCTTTCCGAGCATGCAGCAGTCAATGACCAGCTCTGCTGCTTCATTTGTGTCGCCTCCGACTATCTTTATCCCGAATTCCTTTGAAGCGCGAGCGAATCCTTCTGCAAGACCTTTGATGAATACGCGAGCGGTTCCTGCAGGTAGTCCAAGTGAAACCATAGCCGCGGTTGGCCGTGCGCCTTTGGCAGCTAGGTCACTTGCGCACGATACGACGCTCTTTCTGGCTATCTGCCAGGGTTTCATCTGCGGGGGAACATCCGTTGATGAAATCAGCATGTCACACTTTAGGACTAAATTCTTGCTTACTGGCGATACATCGTCAAGGTCGCTAATCCCGAGTTCTTGGGCGAAAATGTTGATTATTTCTCTTTCATTTAACCTGTTCATAGACTGACTTTACCCTTTCGCTAGCCTTCCTGTAGAGCTGCTCTGCCCGCTCTGACTTTGATTCAACCGAGATCCTGATAGCGTGCTCCGTGTTCGATGGCCGAACCAATATCCACGAGTCCTCATCCACTATTGCCTTGACTCCATCGCCAGTGATTATCGAAGTCGCGTCGGCTTTAAGCACGTCCTGCAACTTGTCAATTACTGATTTGTGCTGCGAAGAGTCGGCAGATATTTTTGATCGGATCTGAGCGTATTGCGAAGCAAATCTTTTGCATTCGTCTATCGTTTTCTGTTCAAGTGTGGATATTGTCGCGGCCGCCAACAGGCCGTCTCTGCACATATTAAAGCGGGGCATGATAAACCCTGCACTGCTTCCCTCTCCTCCTGCCTCTGCGTTTTCTTCAAGCATCTTTCTAACAACATTCGCTTCCCCGACTTTGGAATGTTCGACTTTGCCGTTCCTGTTCTTGATATATTTTTCAACGGCTACGCTCGTGTCAATGCTAATTACAAATTTCTTCATCCCAAGCTCTACCGCACGCGCAACGCATAGCAAGAGCGTTGCATCGGGATTAAGTTTCTCGCCTGACCTATCCACGACTACCAGCCTGTCCGCGTCAAGGTCCAATGCAAACCCGTGGTCGAGCTCATTAGCTGTTACAAGCGACCTGAGATCATCAAGGGGGTCAGCTGTGGGGTCGGGTCCACGAGAAGAAATTCCCGGGACCGCATTGACGCTAAAGTATTGATGGCCAAGAATCTTGAAAAGTTGTTCTGCGTAGCCGCAGGCCGCCCCTCCGCCGAGGTCAATGCCTACTTTTACTTTTGCATCCGACCTGGTCAGTCCCGCAATTTCGTCCACATAAGACGAAGTGGCAGCGTATTCGTGCCCAAACTTGCCGGAATATCCGGGGCTAGACTTTAGCATGGCTTCGAGCTCGTCTTCAAAAAGGCCTCGTCCTTCAACTACAAACTTTAATCCGTTCCATTCAAGAGG
>DASYRH010000007.1:0-7231 GCA_036004585.1 Nitrososphaera sp.
CAAAAGCACCCCCTTACCAGGGAGTACCAGTTGCGAGTTGTCACAAAGAGAAAAGATCCGATGGAAGTCATCCAGGATGCGTCTTCCTCCGCTGCAGAATACTCCAAGGACTTGACCGGCCTGATAAAGTCAGCACTCAAAAAATAAAGAGCAGGTGCCACACGTTGCGCTTTTGCCCCAAATGCGAAACCCATCCTCGCTTGAAGCCCAAATCTGAAGGCATACTTGTCTGCCCGCAGTGCGGCCTAAAGTCAAAGAAGGAAGAAGACGGGATTAGGACAGAGGTTGTCTCGAGAAAAATGTCCGGCTCTGATGCGTCGCTGAAGGTTATGGAGGGCGAAACTGTTGATGCGCTTCCGACCACCTCGATAGAATGTCCTCACTGCAAGAACGGTACTGCATTTTGGTGGATGCTGCAGACTAGGTCGGCAGACGAGGCGACTACTCAGTTTTATCGCTGCACAAAATGCAGCCATACTTGGCGCAACTACGCCTAAATTCCAATTTCTCTTGTTATCGCAATGTTTAAAATCCGAGCTAGCTCCCAGATAGCTTGCCTTGGTATTTGTAGCTCGGACAAAGACTCCTGATGAATGGAAGGCCGTCACATCTGCGATATCGACACTCGTTGACGAGGCAACGTTTGAGGCGGCTGCTGAAGGAATTTCATTTAGGGGAATGGACCCATCGCATATAGCACTTATCGATATTTACTGGCCTAATTCTGCATTTGAAAAATTTGAATGCGACAGCGTCGTCAAATTTGGAATTAGAGTTGACGAATTTTCGAAGCTTGTCAGGCGCGCTGACAAGAAAGACGCGATTGAGATTGGCCTTGGCGACGACAGCATGCTTCATGTAAAGATGTCAAACGGCTACAAGAGGGAGTACAAGACCCGGCTGATTGAAAGCTCGGCGAGCTCTACCCCGCTTCCAAAGCTAAATTTTAATTCCAAAATTGTCCTCACTGCGATGGCCTTTGACAAGATCCTGTCAGACATCCAGGTAGTCTCTGAATACATTTCAATCGAATCAAAGTCCGACAGAGTTTCGTTTACTGGCCGCGGCGATTCCGGAGAAGCGGACATTGGACTTGAAGCCGGCAACGAAGGTCTAGAGGAGCTAGTTGTCAAGGAGGAGAGCAAGGCCACGTACAGCCTCGACTACTTGTCCAAGATAACAAAGGCGGTAGTTTCAATGGGAGGCTCGGTTGCGGCAGAATACTCTAGCAAAATGCCGCTGCGTCTGGAATTCAGAATCGCAAACGTAGGCAGAATACATTTCTATTTAGCTCCAAGAGTGCAGGATTGAGCTTATGCGCCTTGTAATGAAGTTTGGCGGAACAGCGGTGGACACGCCGGACAAGGTGCGCAATGTGGCGCAGCTGGTAAAATCACATTCAAAGGGAAACAGCCTGGTCTGCGTTGTGTCTGCAGTCAGAGGTATGACTGATGGCCTGTTATCAATCTCTGACAGCGTCAAGAGAGGCGACAAGCGGTCTATTGAAGAATTTGTCAGCAAGTATACAAAAGTCCATCTTGATATCGCCGAAGGCTCGATTACTGATTCAAGGTTAAGGGGCGAAGCTGTGGCAACTGTAAGAAAGATTTTGAAGGAATTGGAGGACGTGCTCGGCGGAATTGTGTTGCTTGGAGAAGTAACGCCAAAGTCTCTGGACTATTTGATGTCTTTTGGAGAGAGGCTGTCAGCTCCCATATTGTCATTTGCTCTGCAGGACATTGGGACCAAGTCAACTCACATGAACGGAAAGGAAGTTGGGATAGTTACAGACTCTAACTATGGGGAGGCCCGGCCTTTGATCGACACAACAAAGCTGCGAGTGAGCCACCAGCTGGAGCCCATGTTAAAGGACTCGGTCGTCCCAGTCGTCACGGGCTTCATCGGCGCTGACCAAAATGGCAACATTACAACAATAGGCAGAGGCGGCTCTGACTACACCGCCACTATAATCGGCGCAAGCATCGGAGCTGATGAGGTCTGGCTGTGGAGCGATGTCGATGGACTCATGACAGCAGACCCCAAGTTCGTAAAGGACGCGCAGGTCCTGAAAGAGGTTTCTTTTGCCGAGGCGATGGAGATGGCACTCTTTGGTGCGAAATACATGCATCCAAGAGCCCTCGAACCTGTCATGGACACAAAGATCCCAATAAGGATAAGAAACACTTTCAACCCCCGGCACGCTGGCACCGTAATCACCCAGAATCCAAGCAAAGAGTCCCAAAAGATAGTCAAGTCAGTAAGCGCAATACGGCATACTGCATTGATCGATGTCAGCGGGGGCGGCATGGTCGGCGCACCGGGAACGGCTGCCAAGATCTTTGATACCCTCGCAAAAAACAAGGTCAACATCATGATGATCTCGCAGAGCCCTTCGGAGTCGAGCATCACGATGGTCGTCAGAAAGAACGACCTTGACAGGGCGACCACTACGCTTGAGCTCAACCTCCTAGGTAAAGTCATCAAGCAGGTCAACGTCAACGATGACGTGGCAGTGATCGCTGTCGTTGGATCCGGGATGCGCGGGATAAAGGGAGTCGCGGCGAAAGTGTTCGGCGCCGTGGCAAGGCACGGAGTCAATGTGATAATGATCGCGCAGGGTTCGTCCGAGCTTAACCTAGCATTTGTAGTCAATGACAGAGATTGCGAGCAGGCAGTCCAGGCGCTTCATGATGAATTCGGCCTTGGAGGCAGGGCCGGAAAGGGATAAATTGCATTTCGATAGATTCGATCCCATAACATGAGTGCCAAGAAGGGCAAGCTGTACGTTGTCGGAGTCGGTCCCGGCAGCCACGACCACATGACGTACAGGGCAAAGAAGGTCATCGAGGAAAGCGAAGTTATCGTCGGTTACGAGACCTATGTGGGCCTTGTAGAAGACCTGATTGCGGGCAAGGAAGTGTACCGCTACCCCATGACTCAAGAAGTTGACAGGGCGAATCAAGCGATTGGTTTTGCCGAAAGCGGCAGGGTAGTTTCGCTTGTTTCTTCAGGCGACCCGGGCATATACGGAATGGTTGGCCTTATCTACGAAATACTCGCGGAAAAGGGCTGGGACGCAAATAGCGGCATTTATGTCGAGTCTGTTCCCGGAGTTTCTTCGCTAAACTCTTGCGCAGCCCTAGTCGGGTCGCCGCTAATGACGGACTTTGCAGTTGTAAGCATGAGCGATCTCTTGGTCCCCTGGGACATTATAGTAAAAAGGGTCGAAGCGGCGGCCCTTGGAGACTATGTCAC
This sequence comes from Nitrososphaera sp., assembly GCA_036004585.1. GTDB lineage: Archaea > Thermoproteota > Nitrososphaeria > Nitrososphaerales > Nitrososphaeraceae > Nitrososphaera. Next base: position 3,256 of record DASYRH010000007.1, read on the forward strand.
CGTAATCTACAACCCTGCAAGCAAGAAACGGGTTCACCAGTTGCGGGACACTCGCGACATATTTCTAAAGCACCGCAAGCCGGACACGCCAGTGGCAATAGTTAAAGGCGCATACAGGGAGAGTCAGGAAGTGGTGGTTACCACCTTAGACAAGATGCTTGACTATCAAGATATGCTGGGCATGATAACGACAGTCATTGTGGGCAACTCGTCAACATATAACTACAAGGGGATGATGATAAACCCACGCGGATATTCGTCAAAATACGAGCTGGTAAAGCCTCAGCAGCCATAACTCGGCCTGTGCATCCGCTTTTCTTCAGGCCTTCATTCAGTCAAGAAACAAGCTTTACAACCTGTCAATCCATCCCCAGATAGAATTTGCCATCATCTCCTCGAGGAAATGAAATGTGGAACAATCTTGATTCCATGCCGCAAGAGTTCTGCTGCTCTAACAGGAAAAAGCTCAAGCTTTGCAGAGTTAGAATTACTGGTTGTCAGAAAATGAAGAAAATATATTTTCAGTCTAGATAAGAAAATGAAAAAGGAAAAGGGGTAGGTTTTAGATTACCTGCCACGGCTTTGTTGCGAACGTTACTCCGAGACCTGCTCCAATTATGACGCACTGGTAGACGATGTTTCCACCCGGAATTGGCTTTATTATTGGATCTCCGATGACGTTCACCGTCTGACCCCTCCCAAGACCTGGACCTACGTGCTCAATGTTAAGCTGGGTGTGTACGTGGTAGGTAGCTGGTTCGAGTGCCTTTACCGTTATCGAGTATGGAACAGTCTCTCCTGGAGGAATGTCAAATATGTTGCCTGGCGGGTCTCTCGAAAGGAACTCCCATCTGTTGCCTGCATTTGCTGATTCACTGAACAGCGACAGCCAAGCTCTGAGTGGCCTGTTAACCTGGCTCTGAAGCTCGCCTGTTACAGTCAATGTCTCACCTGTACTTAGGGTGTTGTCCGAGAATTGTTCATTATCAATCTTTACGAATCTGCTCTGCAGCTGTGCCTGTACACCGTGTGCATCCGCCATTGGTAAGTATGCGATTACCGCAGACAGCACCATGACAGTCGCAAGAGCCGTAACGACCAACGTCTTGCTTTCCATCATCCCTCTATCTTAGGCTTACCAGAAAGAACAAAGATATATGCTTTGCTCCAGCCGAAATGACGGATATCGCATCGCCTAATCCTAATTAGTACCGACGACAAAAGATATTCGCTTTTGGTTTCCGACGAGTCCACGGCTGGCAAGCTTGACCTCGCGAATATCGAGGGAATAGGCCCGGCTACGGAGAAGCGATTGAGAGAGGCGGGATTCAAATCGATAAAGGACCTGCTGGTGAGGGGACCAGTTGACGTTTCAGACGCGACAGGAATGGAGATGGACGCATCAGTAGATATCTGCAACCATGCCCGAATCGCACTTGAGGAGCTTGGCATAATTGACAAAAGCTTTGTCACCGCAACGAGCCTCTACAGCAAGCGCAGGGACAGGATCTCGACTGGTTCCAAAAGCTTTGACGACCTCCTTGGTGGAGGAGTCGAGACAAGGGCAGTCACCGAAGTCTACGGCGAATTTGGGACTGGCAAGACTCAGCTTTGCCACACCTTGTGCATAATGGTACAGCAGGAAAAAGAGTCAGGCGGGCTCGACGGCAAGGCAGTTTACATTGACACAGAGAACACCTTTCGCCCGGAAAGAATAGCAACGATTGCGCAGTCAAGGGGCTTTGACCCCCAGAGTTCACTCGAGAATATTATCGTTGCAAAGGCGTACAACAGCGCGCATCAAGAGCTTATCATAGAAGAGACCGGGCCCGTTATCGAGGAAAGCAATGTCAAAGTCGTAATAGTTGATTCTGCCGTTGCCCATTACCGCGCAGAATTCCTCGGCAGGGCAACTCTGTCTGAACGCCAGCAGCGCCTGAACAAGTTCATGCACATCCTTGTGAGGATGGCAGAAACATACGGCGTGGCTGTCGTCGTCACAAACCAAATCCAAGCGTCGCCGGATGCAATCTTTGGTGACACTGTAAGGCCCACTGGCGGAAACGTTGTCGCGCACACTAGCACCTATAGGATTTTCTTGAAAAAGTCCGGGAAAAACCGCATAGCCAGAATGGTTGACAGCCCCTATCATGCGGAACGCGAAGTGCTGTTTACGCTTACCGAGAAAGGCATTTCAGACATAACCGACGCTCGATAGCGTTAAATTAAGGCTGGTGGAAGTGACGTAGCATGCCAAGTTCGCACGGCACCAGAAGAAAGTCTCGTTCTGTCCTGACAAAGGATAATGTTGTCAGGGGCATTTCGTATTTACTTCATGATTACAAAATCGGTGAAAAGGTTGTAGTGGACATTGATCCAAGGGAACACAACACTACTCCGCACAGGAGATTCCACGGCAGGATCGGAGTTGTGGAGCTAGTCGGAAGGCGCACACTAAGAGTTGCTGTAGTTTTTGGCGACAAGAAAAAAATACTTCAGACCAGGTTCAACCACATCAAGCCATTTACTGGCCAGCAGGGTGCTACTACCCAATGACCGAAATCATAAAGAAAGAGCTCGTGACGCTTGCGCAGGTAAAGGACATTCTAGGTTCGGTAAAGCCGGACGACATGGACCAGATCCAAAGATGGACCGCAGATTATGTGACCAAGTTTGCCAAGGTTGAGGGCAAGAAGGCGCAAAAGATGTTCAAGAAACTAGTTGATGACTGCGACCTAACAGAAGAAGAGGCAGCTGAAGTAATTAACATCATGCCGACGTCACTTGAGGAATTGAGGGCATTTACTTTTGGTTGGAAGAAACTCATACTCACAGAAACTCTTGAAAAGATGTTGAGCGTTCTAAAAGACGGCGAATCCCAAAGTTAAATACATAGTTTTTGCATAGTAGGTTCGAACATTGTCAGGACAACCTCCTCCGACAGGTGACCATGCTGCTGGACAGCCAGCTAGGATGGACACCGGCCACACAGATTATGGCCAGCCCAGAAAGTATGAAGAATATGCCTACGTGCTCGACTTTACACCTAGAGGCAAGTCGATTACTGTAAGGGGCCGCGAAGGTGTCATTATCCAAGCGATAGGTGAGGAGAGGCTTACCCTGCTGGAATTGTTGGGTGTGCAAAATGCAGTCGTCGATATCGGTGAGCGGCTCTACATAGGAAGAGAAGGCAGGGACAAAGTTGCAAGCGTCCTTGGAAGGCTGGAATACAACGATGTTTCGCAGACTGCCAAAAATGAGCTGCCAAATATTGTGGAAAAGATCGTGGTCGCTAATGAAAAGCGCTTTATCGACTATATCAACCTGTCACAGCCCATTACCCCCAGGATTCACGCGCTGGAACTCATCCCGGGGATTGGCAAGACGTACATGATGACGATAATCAAGGAAAGAGAAAAGAAAAAGTTTGAGAACTTTACAGACGTGCAGACCAGAGTCGGCCTGAGAGAACCTGCTAAACTCCTGGCAAAGAGGATAATCGAAGAGATAATGGGCCAGGCAAGGATGAATCTTTTCGTAAGAAAGTAATGCCCATCAAGCGCCAGAGACTCGGCCAGCACATGCTGGTAGACGATAAGGTCCTTGCAAGCATAACCAGTACTGCAGAAATTTCGAAAAACGAAACAGTCTGCGAGGCTGGGACAGGCCTTGGATTTTTGACGGCGGAGCTTTGCAGACGAGCAAAGTATGTACTGTCGTTCGAAGTTGATAAGGGACTCCTCAAGCGGGCCAGGCATGAATTGCAATTCGATAACCTGGAACTGATAGCTGGCGACGCGTTCAGGTCAGGTGATCTCGCTTTTGACGTTTTTGTTTCAAACCTTCCCTACTCTCGAAGCAGGGATGCCATCGAGTGGCTTGCAACTCAGAAATTTGATAGAAGCATTGTAATGGTACAGCGAGAGTTCGCCGAAAAACTTGCAGCGGCTCCAGGAGACAAGGATTACCGGGCGAT
>DASYRH010000008.1:0-5540 GCA_036004585.1 Nitrososphaera sp.
GAATTCGACTGTCCTTCACGAGGGAATACAGGAATCGCTTTCTTTGCTCGACTGTCTTTATCCTCGGCCTAGCTTGTTGGCGGGCGAATTCCTGCAACTTTGCATTTTCAATATCCGCTTTCTTTATTATGTTGACCAAAAGTCTCTCTGCGCGCATCCTAATTTTTCTGGCCATTATCGGGCTTTTTCCCGATGTTGAAATCGCTACCTGTACCACTCCTTCGATGTTTATTATGGAAGCGTACGAAAAGTCGCTGACTGGGGGGTCGTCGGCGGCATAGACAAACGCGCCCATTGACCGTCCCTTCTCCACCAACTTTCTATTGAGCTCTTTGTCATTCGTTGCGGCCAAGAGAAGGAATACGTCGTCATAGTCATCAAGAATGGAAGCGCTGCTTAACTTTGCCCTGATAAGTTCTATCTTGCCAAGAGACGCCTGATCGGAAAGAAAGCCATTGACTCTGTTGCTAATTACAGTCACCTTGCAGTCTTGACCCAAGAGCCCTCTAACCTTTCTAACGCCCTCCGTACCTCCGCCTATAACGACGGCATGTTTGCCTTTCAGGTTAAGGTCGACTATCAACTATAACACCCTGGGCTGCGTTCAGATGCGAAAGCGCTTGATCTTTATTTAATCGTTGACAGGTGTGGCTAGTGTGCTACCTTTTTCAAGTAGTTCGCGTCTACCGTGACTGGAATCTGGTAAGGCGAATCCAATAGCACGACTGTGGCTTCTTGCTTTTCATAATCTACTCTGGTTATCTTGGCCTTCATTGACTTGAACGGTCCTGCAACCACCTCTACCGTGTCCTCCACGGAAAGCTCAGAAACCACTGGTTTTTTGACCAGGTATCCTTCAATGTCTTTGAAAGGGAGGTCCCCCCTTATCTGGCCTCTAACGTGCCTGATACCTGATAGGGCCTCGTATGCAACGTTAGAGTCTGGCGCTTCGACTATGATATAGCCCTTGAAAGTGTCCAGCACCATAATTGACCTGATGCCAAGCTTTTTTGTATTGACCCTAGTCTGTAGAAGATTCGCAACGACGCGTTCCTGCCCCCCAGTCGTGCGAATAGCAAAGAACTTTGAGTCACTGGGATCTGGTACCTGTTGAACTTGGATGGACGGAGACGCCTGAGTTCCCACCACGGGCTGTTCTGCTTTCTGCTCCGCTGCGGTACCTGATTGCTGATGTTCGGACGTTTGCGCAGTTTGTTGATTTTCAGTGACACCGTCGAAAGTGAGATCCTCGTTGCTTTCAGCCTCATTTATCCTGTCGCTCATCTTGATAACTAATTGGAGTCGCAATGCAATTTATAAATTTACTCAGGCAGAATAATGCTAAAATTACAACACCCCTCATCTAGCCTGAAGTGCAAGAGCAGTACCTCCTGGTCGCCTCAATCAGAGACCCCGCTGGAAGAACAATGATTGACAGTCTACGCAATGACTTTGGGTTCACGCAAGAAGCCGATCAGAATGTCCTAGTATCTCCAGAGTTTGCGAAGGTTCGACTGTTTGTTCCTCAAACGGATCTCCTTCATCAGGAAGATCTTGATCGGCAGTTCCCCGAGGCGACCGCATTTGTGTTTCTTTCAAAACACAAGTCAAACAGCAAGATCCCTACGCTGACATGTCACTGTACAGGAAACTTTGGGACAAACCTGTTCGGGGGAAATCCGCATGAGATCGCGATATCATTTCCTAGCCTCCAAAAGAGCTATCTCAAGACATTAACAGCATCCAAAGAATGTCTGTCAGAATATGAAATCGTGATCGAAGCAACACACCATGGCCCTACATCGCTGAAGAAACCAGTGCTCTTTGTAGAACTAGGTTCTACAGATAAACAGTGGGCTGACGTGGCCGCCGGATCAGTCATTTGCAAAGTATTGCTGGAGGTAATCAAGAAAGGACCAGAACAATGCACCAAAGTTGGAATAGGTCTTGGCGGGACTCACTATCCCAGCAAATTTAATCGCTTCCTGCTAGAGTCAGAGTTTGGCTTCGCAGCGATTGCATCCAAGCATAATCTTGAATTGATTGACATTCAAATGTTGAATCAGATGATTTCAAAGAGCATTGAGAAAGTGACAACTATTGTTCTAGACAGCAAGGGCCTGGGCTCCCAGAAGGACAGAATCATACGATTGGCAGGGAATTCAGGCCTAGAGATCCTAAATTTAAAATAGTTCCGATGCAGTGAAATTCTAGTGGAGAATAGTAATACCTTATCGGCGACGGCTGTTTATGCCGCGCTCATGAAAATCCCGCGTGGCAAGGTGACAACATATGGTGACATTGCAAAAATTATCGGTCGGCCCACAGCATCACGTGCTGTTGGAAGAATTCTGAACAAGAACCCAAATCCGGTTAAGGTGCCCTGCCATAGGGTCGTAATGTCGGACGGCACTATCGGTGGGTATGCTTTTGGAAAGTCGAGGAAAAAGGAATTGTTAGAAAGCGAAGGGCTATGCTTTGCCGGAGACAGCGTGGTTGAATTTAACAGAAGCCGACTGGATGCAGCTGGATTAGTCTAGCGGACCTTTGCTTCCTTTACCAGATCCCGAAGGTGTGCCAAAGATCTAACTTGACCGCCGTTAACCTTCTTGTACAGGTTCCAGTAGACATCATTGTTGACGTCCTTTCTATCCTTCAAGACTTTCAGATGGTAACGCATTGACCTCACCCTGACTACGTAAACTGCTTTCTTGCCGACTCTCGCAGTTCTCTTGCCCTTCTTGGATCCTGGTCCTTTTCCGTGTATCTTCCACACGGACTTTTTGTCGACCGATCTGCCTCGCGAGGTACCCTTGCGTTGAACAGTCCAGATCGCCCCGCTGTTGACTAGTGATCGGATATTCTCCCGGGTAATCGAATCTCCAATGTCTTCCAATCTGTCCGGCTCGAAGCGAACCCTGTTGGATCCGACACCAAGAATTCTGGCGACCAATTCCCGTTTCTTCTTGATGTTTACTACCATTACTTTGTCTCCTCTTTCTTGCCAGATTCTTTCGGTCCCAGGCTGCCCGCGTTCAAGACCTTGATACCGCGCTCAGTTGCCTTGGAGATTATCTCAAGGCGCTTCCTTTTGCCAACCGTATGACCTAGTCTCGCAGCATCCTTTTTCGGATCAAGTCTCAAAAGCTCGGATACATTATGAACTACATTATCTGTATATCCAGACGGATGAAGACCTCTTGCCGCTTTTGGTCCCCTGTAGCCTATTTTTACAAGGGCAGGTACGCCAGCTACTTGTTTTCTCATCTTGTTATCTTTGCCCTTGGGCTTTCTCCAGTTTTCTGCCAGTCTGTCATACCTCCAGCTCTCTTGACGGATGAACCGGGGCCTCTTGCTGGAGACTTTTTTCCGCTCAGCGAGCAATTCTTCGTTAATTACCATAATGATACGTAGGACACGAAACTGGCTCATTACAATAAATATGTTACTGACTTTTCTCAAAAAACAGTCTTAGGGAGTAGCAAGTATCGCAGTAGGAAACGTCGGCCGAATAAATCATCGAGCGCCCATCCTCCGAAATCTTGGCGAATACGATAGCTTTTCTTATCCTGTCCGATTCCTCCAGGCGAATCTTTGACGAATAGTCCCACATTCCGGAAAACTGTTTGTTAGAGCTGGCATTTTGGGCTGCAGTCAAGACTTCAGATAAGGAAGAGATTTCCTGCACCACATGGTGGTCAAGCAGGATTGTAGGGCCAGCGTCTGCACAAGAGCTAATTTCCAGCCAAATGTTCATCTATCGTTCAGATGGTGTCTGCTCCATACGGCATCCTATATTGGTAGCGGTAGAGCAAGATATAGCTGAATATTTAAAAGGGAACTCCACAATGGTAAACATTAATCCGGAGAGTTGGTTTTCAGCGTAGACCTCCTTTAGTGGTGAACAATCCTTGGAAAAACAGCCAGAAATAAGCGTTGAGGGGGGCGGTCGCCCAACGTCCATGCCAGAAGAGCTCGTACGATTCATCCAGCAGGATACCTACTCGTTGCTGATCAAGGGGTACGCAGGCGCGGGCAAGACTACTCTTGCTTTGACTATTTTGCGGGCCTTGGGGACCAGGGATAACTTTTTTTACATATCCACAAGGATTTCACCCAAAGAACTTTTCAACTATTATCCTTGGCTGGCCAGGTTTGCAGAGAGACCGCTCTGGAATTCTGGAGAGGAGAGTCCTTCGGATCAGGTTGGCATGTCAATGTTCGAAGACGCTCGACTGGACGAGCCGGAATCGCTATTTGAAAGGATTACCAACCAACTGATGGATATCAAGTCGCCTATCATCATAATTGACAGCTGGGATGCCATCGCATCATTCATGGACAAGGAGGGCCGTTTGAATAATGAGAGGGTGTTGCAGACCTGGCGGGAGAGGGCCGGGGCAAAGCTAATTTTCATAAGCGAGCACCCCGATGATACGACTCTCGATTTCTTGGTTGGCGGAGTGGTGGAGTTGAGGCAACGGTACCTTGACAACGCGAGGTTCAGGGAAATACTTCTCCTGAAACTAAGAGGGATCCGTATAGACAGGCCATCGTACGTCTACACTCTTGAGGATAGTATCTTTCGAAGTTTTGATCCCTACGTGCCCCCCCGATCTCGCGCAGCAGTACAGGAGACGGCTCCAATGAAACCTAGCGACATACTGTCGTCTAATCTGATAAAGAGCGGCTACCCTGCGCTGGACCGTGCGCTTGGGGGCGGCTTTCCGAAGAACGGATTCGTGTTGATTGAGCACGATGAACGAATGAGCGTCACAACTGCGCTCTCGGCTCTCACGGGAGTCGTTTCAAATTTCGTCTCTTGTGGCTACCCTGTCCTTGTTCAGCCCTCCAAGAGAATCGGGCCACAGGAAGTCATGGAAGCCTTCGGTCCTTCTCTGCCACCCGGAAGAAGAGACCTGTTGAAGATATTGTGGCCGAAAAAATATGCAGCACTTGGAAATAATGTAATTGTGCAATCTGCTAAGTCACCTTCAAGATCCGCTGTCGCCTCGCTCAAAAGGAAGCATCCCGGCAAACTGCTCCTGAATGTGATGGCTGGTAATTCTTCGTCGCTAAAAGATAATGATAAGGAAGGAGAATTTCCGTTGGAAGATAGGATACTGTCAGCCCGGGCGAGTGATCTCACTTTTGCCTTGATAAGTTCCTCTCATAAGGAACAGTTCGAACACTTTTCTGGCCTTGCGGATATCCACATGAAATTATTGATGATAAGTGATACATTATTCTTGCAGCCATTAGTCCCGGCTTCCACGCTTTACGCCTTACAATTCAATGAAGATCGAGTAACCGCTGATGCTGTAGTCTAGTTCACGTGCTGAGATGATAGTATTCGTCGGCAAGGTTTTCTTCGATACCTACAGGCAGCAGCTCCTTCATCTGATCATAATACGCTAGAAACCTCGCGCCCTTGGGTGTTATTTTGTAGAGCCGCTTGCCCTCTCCATCCATTTCTGTCACCAGTCCGCTGCGCATTAGAGAGTCGAGATAAAGCTTGCACTGGTCGTTACTCAACATAG
>DASYRH010000009.1:0-11671 GCA_036004585.1 Nitrososphaera sp.
ATTCAGACCTGCCTTTTATTTAAGTCCAAACCAAGAAATACGCCTACGATTCACCGGCATGTTGTTGGTCGACTGGAAAGATTTTCTTTCTCTATTTTGCCTTGCGATGACTGTGCTCGCAGCGGCCGCCCTAGTCACTGCCGCTCAGAATTTTGTAATTGTGAGAGGCATGGTCGTCAGCACCGGGGTCGCGGTAATTGATGGAGAAGACGGCAGTATACCAACAAGGACAGTCACAGTGGTGATTGAAAATTCGGACAGGGTCTTCCGCATAGAGCGCGGGACCACAGTCGAGTATGCAGTCTCTGACGAAGACGCTGGACTTGTCGAAATCGGCTCGGAGGTGGAGCTGATGATATCGTCACATCAAGTCAAGGCGAGGGTCTTGAGCGTCGAAGGGCGATCAGGACTTTAGGCTACACGCTTTAGATCTTTTTCCCTCAAAAATTCCAAGACCTTGCTTTCGTGAGGGCTAGGATCGCTTAGTAACATGCGCACATCGTCTGGAGTGTCAATGTCAAGCATCAATTTTTTGGTTGTAACAACCCTTACAGGGATTCCCATTTCTTTTGTCAAAGCGAGATGATTTTCGTAACTGTTTCTGTCAAAAAATGTAGGTATGATGGCTGGGGGCTTCCGCAACAGTAGATTTGTTCCATCGTACCTCTGAGACGGGCAAATTACCACGCACTTTTCTTCGCCATTTGCTAGTTCGCAGAATGCGCATACTTCTTGAGAGTCAAGAAGTGGCAGGTCCTGCGGAACCACAAGGGAAGCATCTGCACCATGACTAATAGAATAGTTGTCGCCCAGCTTGACGGCGGAATTTACGCCATTGTCCTTATCTTCGTATAGAAATAGGGCGTCGTATGATGCCGCTATTTTTCTTGCCCGCTCGTCGCTAGAGACAACGATTATTTTCTGGATAATAGACCCTGCGGCGGCTAGCTTGAGCAAGGTCTCTTGAAGCATTATTGAAGAGAGGTGCATTCGATCTTCCTGAGACAGCATCGATGAAAGTCGAGTTTTCGCGTTCTCAAATTTCTTGACAGGGACGATTGCGAATACCTTCATAATGCTTTGAATCCTGAAACAAGATAGCGGGCGAGACGTATTTCTGCTTGTTTATTTTTCATCATTATATCAGTCTCAAAGACCGCCATGCCCAGATCCCGTATCTTTGCGGCCAAGCCGTGATCTGACCTAGCAATGACGAAATTTCCAACTGCGTCGCCAAAGTATTTTGCGACTCCATAAGCGGAATTTTCTAGACCAAGTGCTTTCATGTATTTCAACGCGGGGCCGCTAACTGCGTTTTCTCCAATTAACGGCGATACAGCGATGACCTTTTCTTTCTTTCCTGCAAGTGCCTGCCTTATTCCTTGGATGGCAAGAATAGGACCTATACTCGATACGGGGTTTGCCGGAGCAATTATTACCGCGCTTGATTTTTTGATGGCGGCAAGGGCTTTGTGATTCGGCACTGCCGTAGCAGAACCTTCAAACGAAACGCCCCTAACCTCAGGTCGTCCTCTGTTCTTTACCCAGAATTCCTGAAGGTGCATCTTGCCTTTGTTGGTCAGTACGGTGGTCGTGACTTGATCCTCGGTGGAAGGAATAATTCTTGCAGAGATCCTAAGTTTCTTTCTAATAGTTTCGGTAATTTGTGTGAGCGAGTAGCCTTGCTTTATCATATACGTCCGTATGACATGAATAGCTAGGTCCCTGTCGCCTAGCGAAAACCATGTTGGTCCGCCATGCTTGCGGAGCTGATCAAGAAAGTTAAAGGTGTCATTCTGAATTCCCCAGCCGCGATGCTTGTCAAGGATTCCAGCTAACGCATAAAGTATCGTGTCAATGTCCGGACAGACGTAAAGCCCATGCAGCCAAATGTTATCACCCACGTTAGAAATAACCGTCAGGTCGTCGGTTATTGCGGCGAAGCCCCTGACGAGTTTTGCAGAGCCGGTCCCCCCGGCAAGGATCGTTATCAATTGTAAGGATTAGAAAAAATCTACTGCATTTTACTATATCTACTTGATGAACGCGATTTTTGCGTCGTTATAATAAAGATTATAAAAGGACTTGACCGAGAATTACTCGTGAAGCCGTTATTCGCTGTCGCGATAGTTCTAACTGCCGTTTTGATGTTCGCTGCTATACCGGGTGCTTTTGCAAACGACATGAACGGATCAATCGTGCCTGAGCACAACATAGGCGAGGTCCAGTATCTTGGCTTCAAGAACTTGACTTTGCGCTACCCGGCCGGAAGCGCGGTTGCAGATGCATTTTCCAAGGTCGATACGAACGACATCAGAATTTCTTCCGCTCAGATAGCCGGCAACCTTACTAGCCAGGATAGTGCAGTCATGAGCGCAATCAGCGCATTTAACCGGGCTTTAGTTGATGTAAAGAGTCCGACTCAGGTAACTGCCATCAAATTACTGTATACGGCAGACATAAAGCCCGACGAAGGAGTCACGCTAATTACCTTCAAGGTCAATGTTGTTCCGACCATAGAGAATTTCGTGCTTGGTGACGGCGACCTGGAGGGGCTTTCGAGCAAGATTGTTGACATGGAATGGAGAGGTATCAGGGTCACAGAACCGATACTTGTCGACTTGAAGCATGGCGATATGGAGCTCGGCGCGACTGATATCAATCGTCCAATGGGTCTACTTGAAAAACTCTACCCAGAACTGGCCGAACAACTAAAGAGCTCGGCGGCAGCAGAGATACTTAACGAGCCGATTCTTGATTTTAGAAAGTTTGACCAGAACATGGACTCATGGCATTTTCTCTTTGATCCATCCGGCAGTCTCGCAGAAACATCCTCATTTTTCCGCGAGGAAAGTGGGGCGAGGGTAGTATCTATTTACTCTCTCGGTGAGAGCAGTTTCCGCGAAGGAACTTTCAAGGCCGAAGAGAAGGATGCGGACGCAAACGTACTTGGCACGACAGTCACTGTTCACTCGCAGGTGCCAGCTCCCAGCGGTCAGATCCAGATAGCAGGATTCTCAAAGGCTGATGTTAGCCAGCCAGCTGCGGAAGTTGCCTCAGTATCGGTCGAGGCCCCGGCAGGCGCTTCAACTGCAACTGGAGGGTTCCCGATTCAGGTTCTTCTCGTGTTCGGCGGAATGATGGGTGCAATCGCGATCTTTATTCTCTTCAAGGCGAGAAAGTAGTAGCTGCGTATCGCCTCCGGCTTAACTTTATTTCACAAGTCGGTACATACAATATCGATCATAACGCCTATTATTCAAATTGTGGAACGCTGCAGACGATGAGGACGGAGGAAGAGGCAACGTACGACCTGAATGAACAAATATTCGAACTCTACGATACGGGAATCTCCTTGAGCGACATTGCAGGGCGGCTAAAGACGACTGTCGAGTATGTGGAATCTATACTTGGCGGCGTTCAGGTAGAGGCAAGCTAGCCCTCATCTCTAAGATAGCTTCCGGCATCGGCTAACGTTGTTACGGTTATTCTGCCCTTTTGCGTAATTGAGTTGCCGGCGAACCTTGTCCGTCCCACGCCGATCGCTTCCTTCCGAGAGTTTAGGATAATTACGAGTTGGTTTTCATCAAGTTCCTCGGAAGCAAGAGTGATGGAATCGCCCATGAGGTCTCTTCCGTAGAGAACCAGCTGTTCCGCGTTTTCGTTGACAGTGACATAATACTTGGTCGACTTTGTTTTCCTCGCAAAAACGTCTGCGCCTTGCAGGCTGGGTGCGAATCCTTTCTGAAGTTCTCCAATTACGAGCCCCGCGTATTCAGGCTCGAACTTTAACAATATGGGACTGATGTCTGCGGAGATAAGGCAGACCTTTTTTGGATTTCCTTCTGCAATCACGACAGCCTTGTCTTTGAAGAATTCGAAAACGCCCCATTTATCAAGCGCTCGATTGAGCGTAGTGCGTTCTTCTCTTGTCGGCTCTCTAAACTTCAACCGCTCAATCAAACCTCAACTTCGCAATATAGAACCCGGTTGTGTCGTGTAGATGCGGATAGAGCCGGCGAGTATTTTTCATGCTTTCCGCAAACATGGTACCTTGAAATTCTGTGAGGCCACTGGCACCAAACTCGACGGGTTCAATGCAGACACCGGTCCGCTTTTGCAGCAACGAATTCACCACCGCTTCATTTTCTTCCGGGGCGAAGGAACACGTCGAGTAGACCAGGAAGCCGCCCGGCTTGACAGCAGCGGCGGCCGCGGATATAAGTGATTCCTGCTTATTTGAGCAAAATTCTACGTCGGCTGGTTCATGACTGGTCTTGCGGGTTATGTCTTTTGCAATCACGCCCTCGCAGCTGCATGGCGCATCAAGCAGGACTCTGTCAAACGTTAACCCCAGCTTTCCAATTTCCTCCCCAGAGTGCTCGAGTATGCACGTATTTGAAACACCGCAGCGAGCCAGGTTGAATGACATCGCCCTTGCTCGTACAGCGCTTTGTTCGAGCGCGATTATCGAACCAGTGTTGTTCATTTTCTGCGCAATCATTGTCGTTTTTCCACCGGGGGCGGCTGCGATATCGAGAACCTGAATGTTTTCTTTGACGTCGAGTGCATCGACAGCCATGCAGGAGCTTAGATCCTGAACGTAGTACTGCCCTAGAAGATATTCAGTTGTGGCTCCAGCAGACATGGGTGCAACAGACACTGATAGAACTTCAGCTAGCTTAGTCGGATGAAGCACGAATCCCTTGGCGCCTAGCCTTTTCTGCAGCTCTTCCGGACTGGTCTTTAGTGTGTTTACACGGATGTACTGCGTCGGAATGCGCTCCATTTTTGCTAGAAATTCCTGCACTTCCGGCACGTATGCAAGGAACCTATCAACAAGCCACGGAGCGTACCCATATCGCTTTGCAAGTTCGCGTGACTCGTCGGTGCCTGGAGGCAGTAGCGTCTTCAAGTCTTGAAGGGTCTGGTCAGTTTCTCTCTTATATTATCTTCCCGTGCCAGGCAGGCCGAGAACCTTGGTAGGAGTGCGATAATCTGTTTCGACATAGATCTGTTCGTTTGTAGTAACGATTATCTTTCCTTCAGGGGTCTCAGGTTCTGGGTAGAAAAAGTACGATTGACCTGGGCCTAGTGACTCCTTTTTCTGAATGTCTTCAGGTCCTAGTTTTGCGACCACGTTTGTCAGCTCCTCCGTACCGACATTGGTCAACCTTATCCTGTACATAATGCCAGATATATCCGTAGTATCCCGGGTGGCGTCAACTTCGAGCGCGTACGGAGGCCGAGTAAGCTCTGCATAAATGAATGTAATTGCCACGACAGACGCTGTGCCGATAATGGCTACAGTGACAATTTTTCGCAACTGCAGATTATTGAAGCCTGCGACTATTAAGATTAGGCGGCATCTTCCGGGAGGCCCCTGCTCTTTATGTACTTTACAAGGGATTCAAAGTTCTTGGTATCAACTTTATAGTAACGCCCAATGTTCTTGATCGTTTCGTCATCAAGTGAAGGGCTGTATTTTTTTGGCTTTTCAGGTTGAGCTTGAGCCGTCCATCTCATCTCAGCTAGCAATGCTTCCGCCGATTCATAAGAGTTCTTTAGTATGGTGTTCGTACGACAATTACAGTGCAAAAATTCTAGTATTTTAGATTATTGTGTGAAAACTAATATGAAATCTATCGCCAGCGCTTAAAAGGTTTAGCGCCAGATTGTACCCTGTGCATCCCGACGACCTAAAGACCATTTGGGAGTGCCATGACTGCGGAAGAAAGTTTTTCTATTATTCGGATACTGCCCACCACGTTCGGGAACTCCGCCATTCAAAGGTCGTGTCCCGGGACTACTCACGCAAGATTCGAGATGCCGTGTTTGTTCGGAGGAACATTTCGCTTTCCTTCAAGATAGAGGGGTGCACGTCAACGCTCGACGTCGATTGCAAATACTATCCCTCGACTGAAGCCATCATCTATACCAGCGTAAGCTATAGCGACAAGAAACTGCAACGCATGATAGAGGGGAAACCAGAGATGATGGGCAAAGTGGACAGCTACTTGAGGGAGCTATTCCGTGGGGAGACCTTGAAGGGAAAATCATCCTGAGCCGTTCCTGGGCGTCATGGCGACAAATTAATAAAAATGGCATTGTCTTGTTACTGGGATGCAGCAGAAATTAATTTCTCAGAAGCAGGCTGCATCTCCTTTCCTAAAGTGGGCCGGAGGCAAGGCACAGCTGCTCCCAGAGCTGGAAATTCACCTTCCCGATTTCCAAAATTATTACGAGCCATTCCTTGGCGGAGGCGCGCTGTTTTTTCATCTTGCCTCATCAAAACCAAATTTCAAGGCGCACCTCTCCGATCTAAACTCAGAGCTTGTCAATGCTTACCTGGTTGTGAAGAACGACGTCGAACGGTTGATTGGCTTTCTCAGGCGCCATGAAATAGCGTATGCTAAAAGTCCGTATGCTTTTTACTACAGGCTTAGAGAGGCAAGGCCGGCCAACAGGCTGGAAAGGGCGGCGCGGCTTGTGGCACTGAACAAGACATGCTACAACGGACTCTACAGAGTCAACAGTTCAGGCGAATTCAATGTCCCGATGGGCAGGTACAAGAATCCGTTGATATGCAATTCAATACAGCTTAGAAACGCAAGTAGCGCGTTGGCTCAAACCAAGGCTTCAATTAGAACGAGCAGCTACGTCAGAGCACTGTCAAAGGCGAGCAGAGGCGATTTCGTATACCTGGATCCCCCTTTTGTGCCCCTGAGCAAAACCTCAAACTTTGTGAGCTACACTCAGGACGGTTTTTCCGCCGGCGACCAAGCGCAGCTAGCCTCTGTTTTCAATACTCTCCACAAGAAAGGTTGTAAAGTCCTCCTTAGTAACTCTGACACGAAATTAGCCAGAGAACTATACTCTGGATTTGACCAGTTCCGTATAAGAGCCGCTAGGGCAATAAGTTGCAAGGCCGAATCTCGGACTGGATACAAAGAATTGCTCGTTCGAAATTACACTCCATAGTGGGAACTTTATTCTCGACCCGCCCGGTGTGATACGAAGACATATTCTATGAAAAAATGATCTATTAGAGAACATAATCATCATGTTGATGAAATGTGAATCTATGTTGATAAATACTCTAGACAACGGAATAGAGTGTGCAGAAAGATGGTTCTGGGTACCGCACCGACGTCATGCACTGCAGGTGCGGTCTCTGCGACCACGATTCCAGAAACGACTGCATAAGTGGTCGGTGCTACTGCTGCGACCTTGAAGATGCTTTTGCAGTCCTGACACACTTTGAATTTGAGCCCAAAGCCAAATGGTCACGAATGAACGCCAGAACGACTTGCACTAGCGGCTTTAAGCTAGCATGTGCATTCTGGCAGGAAAAGCCAGTTGCAAGATTCTGTCTGTGCCTGAAGTCCGTAAAGTCAAAGCAAGTTTAGCTAGGACACTAAGGATTATTTCGTCTAGAGAAACGGATGTGCCTAAACATTGATAAACCATACTGGAAAACCTTCCTTTGAAAGCATAGTTCCTTTATGACTTATTGCTGCCACCCCCTCTCGGTAAGATGCTGCCTGGCTTAATAATGTGCAATACGGCTTGCCGGTCATGAACCAAGAGGAACTGAGGGCAAATGTTGCCGAAGATCTTAGGCATATACGACTTGGTCCAGACCTAGATATTCAGCATGAGCTTCGCGTACTCTTTACTGCTCGCAGGAAAAAAGATCTGGCCGACGGCTTGGCGCGCAAAGAAACCATCATCCATTGCATAGATTATGTTAAGCGCGTGTACCCCGGTTGGCGGCCGAATATTGATAGTGCTTATTTTGACCTGCAGTAAGATTTGCCATGTCCGACCTTGAACAAGTAATCCAAAAGCAAATTAGAACATGCCGGAAATACGTTAGCCCTCATAACAACCCGGCTCTTGTCAGATCATATGAAATAGAGATAAAGACACTCATAAACGCACCCAGGACAGAGCGAGAGCTGGCAGGAGCAATACGCAGAGTTAAGGCAAAGATGCAGTTGACGATCGACACCGTCGACCTGGAGCCATTGAGTTCAGAGTTGGAAGCATTAGAATGGCTAATTCCGATTGTGAAAAAGTATTCTGACGAAAAAATAGTGCGTGCCAGCAGTAACCTTCCAGTATTCACGGGGGGAATGTTAACAGCAGACAACACGCAGAAGCCTAATGCTTTTAGACCTAGCCCGGGTCGCACGCTCATGGCAAGGCCAGAGACGCGTAGTAATACACACGATCAAATGCGTACCGACCCGAGCTAGTTGTGGTAGCTAGCTTCTGTGAGATCACTAATAGTACCAAGCATGATAAATTACAGTCAGTGCAGAATCATACAAACAAGCAAGATTGCCAAAAGCAAGAATAGTAACCGATAGATGTGCTTGTTTTCAGGTAATACTCTTCTAGGCAGGTAACACGTGTTGTTCAAGATACACACAGTCGCCTTTAACACATTATTGCGAAAATCAGGTTCATGACCGAGTTGACGACAACCGTCTTCGCCACGAATATCGTTCTTGAGAGGTTAGGCAAAGAAGTGGCAGAGATTTTGAAAAAATACTTGCATGAAAGCTTTTCAATTTGTCTAGAGCCTGACTGTTTGTTCGCAGTTGAAGAACTTGGTATCGCAGTGCAGAGGCTACTAGGTGCAGACGTAGCAAAGAGGCTGATGCAAGATATTAGAGACGAGGTTGAAGACCTGAGTAGCATGCAAAAGCCAGCGACAAGACAAAAAAATAATAACCTTTCGTTCTGGCGTGTAGAGTAAGTCTGCAAGACATGCGGTCGACTTAAAAAGTTCTATCTTTCTAATCGCACTTTGAAGGTCTTGGTATCAGCAAGCTGGCCGTCGATAACTGTAAGCCTTACTGTAAAATCTGCTTCTACTGCGTCTTGATTAATTGTATTGCCAATAATGTTAATCGTTTGCATACCTGTTCTGCCGCCGTTCGCCCCTACTGTGCCCTCGATTGCTGCAATAGGTCTATCAACAATGAAGAATTGTGGCTGACCGTCATGCGTTGTAGATACAATGATACCGCTAACCGAGAACTTTTCGTTATTGACAATATTGAAAGTCACGGGCAGGAATTGGCCCTGCTTCAAGATTAGCGTACCTTCGGGTCTAAAGTCTACGAATTTAACGTTAGGCGCGTTTGACTGATTGAATACACCAACTGCAAAGAGACCGCCGACTATAACAGCGGCAGCGACGATCCCGGCCACTGCGTATAGTACTACTCTTTTCATGCAATTTCATAAGATCCCGGTTTTATATAAAATAATGACAATATTGGCATTGCAAAAGCCAGTTGTGCTGAGGCAATTCAATGCAGAAAT
Organism: Nitrososphaera sp.; assembly: GCA_036004585.1. Taxonomy (GTDB): domain Archaea; phylum Thermoproteota; class Nitrososphaeria; order Nitrososphaerales; family Nitrososphaeraceae; genus Nitrososphaera. The sequence continues at coordinate 9,340 of DASYRH010000009.1, forward strand.
GCACGTGGCTTCTTTCTTTTTGAAGATTGTTCTGACTAAAATTGCAAAATTGCCTGCAGGCATAACGTTAATCTCCTTTGGGAACCAGCGTTTACGATAAACATGCATATGGTATTTTCGATATGTGTGGCCTTCGATCTTTTCATCTAGAGCCCGCTCTCGCTCGAGCGCACGAATAATTCCCGTGTCAGCTTGGTTACCAAAGTCAGCTAAAGGAATCCACAAGAAAAAATAGTGCGTGCCAGCAGTAACCCTCCTTCTGTTTTAGGCGGGATTCCGCTGAGCAGCCAACCTGAGCAAGTGCAGGACTCTACGCTCTGTTTGGCCTTGCTCCACCCGGGTCGGCAGTTTCATTCCAGTATCAGAAATCTCAGGCTATTCACCATCACCGTATCGCCCTGACTGGATATCTTTTCTGTTCCGTCGCCAGCCGTCTCCGGCTAACCATCGCTGGATCGGGTGCCTGCAGCGAGGGAGGAGTTTCCTCTCTTTCGAGTAACCCGCTCACTGGCTCGCACTGATTTTGCTATGTCCAATTGCTATTTAATCCAGCTGGGGGAAAATACTCTCTTTCAATCTGCGATACTTGATCCGCGGTATCTGCTTTGCTGTAGTCTAGGAGAAGATCTTGGTTAAGCTCGAGAAAAGTATGGCCCCACTTGAATTTGTCCATGATCTGCGCTGCCAGAGCATCATCGCCTACGATGTAAAGCGCACCTGCAAGCGCTTCAGCGCTAGACAGTTTGCCCAGCTTGGAATAGTTGACTGGGTTTGCGGCAAGGAGCGCAGGTAGCCTTCTTCCAATGCCATGGGCGACCAGCCGCTTTTGCTTCAGTACATCGTCGGCCTTTTCCCACGAGCAGTCAATCGCACAGACAGAATCAGCCACCTCATTGTCTTTCCGGGTGACCGGTTGTGCTGAAAAGGGGTTTAGCACTATAGTCTTTCTGCCAATATACCTCGCAGGCTCGGCAATGCGGAATTTCACCAATTTTGCGGCAGTGCATTTTGAGGGGTCGTCCTGCCTGAGCATGTACACTAGCGGCCTCAACACCCGATTGTACTCGGAGAGATCATTAAAGTTTTTATTCGATTTGGATTCAGTTCTTGGACATGCAGCCCGCGATATCGAGTCTGGTTTTTCCATTTGAGCTCAAGCGGGATCAGCTGGAAGCAGCCGACGCGTGGATAAAGAACGGCTGCAGGGGTTCCGTGATTTTTAGCACGGGCACGGGCAAGACTGAAATTGCTTTCGAGTGCGCCAAGAGAGCCGCGGCCGCGTCGGGGAAGGATTCCTTTAAGATTGTTTTTCTCGTGCCAAGGATTGTCCTGATAGAGCAAAATGTGCGGAGGCTGCAAAATTATGGAATTTCAGACGACTCGATAGGAGTGTATTATGGAGAACGCAAAGACATCAGGGAAATCACTATTAGCACGTACCAGAGCGCGGTTGGCAACTTTGACCTGGTACGGAGCTCGGACATGGTCGTCCTAGACGAAGTCCACCTTATCAGCGAAAGCGCGATAGAGTTTGACAAGATATTTGACGTGATAGTCGAGGACTCGGGAAGGGCGATCCTTGGCCTCACTGCCACGATAAATGAAAAAGATCCGAAATACCATACAATCCTCACAGTGGCTCCTCCGGTGAAGAGGTACATGATAAAGGATGCAGTCACAGACGGCAGACTAGCAAAGCCCGTTGTTATCCCAGTCGAAGTTGACTTTACCGCCGAAGAGCGCACTAGCTACGACGAAGCGAGTGAGACTATAAAGGATATTTCGCGCAAGCTTCGCACCTATGACCCTCCGAGGATGACAAAGATATTGATGCGAGGCGGGGCTCGTGCATCAATGGCTAAAAACTGGTTTGCCCAGGTTCGCCGGCGAAAGGAGCTCCTTAGCAGCACCAGGCAGAAACTGGCAAAGGCAGTCGAGCTGGTGGGAAACCATCCAAGGGAGCGGATCATGATCTTTAGCGAAACTATAGATTCAATCCAACAATTGAAGGAGATGCTAGAGTCATCGGGGACAAGCGCCCGCGCCATGCACAATGGAATCAAACCAAGGGAGCGAAACGAAATACTGGCATCATGGGGAGTCGACTATTTCCCGCTGCTTTCAGTTCATACCCTTGAGATTGGATACGATGTTCCTTATGTCGGAATTGCCATCATTATCGCAAGCACTTCTAACATGAATCAGGTAGCCCAGCGAATAGGCAGAGTTGTCAGGAAGGTAGAAGGTAAGGAGCAGGCACTTGTCTATGTTGTGTACGTGCGCAATAGCAAGGACGATAATGTGCTCAAGGTAGTGAGAGCTTCTATTGACA
>DASYRH010000010.1:0-2550 GCA_036004585.1 Nitrososphaera sp.
TGATAGGGATTGGAGAAATGGCATACTGGTTCAATTCTAGATTCATGGTTCTCCTGTCACCCTTAGTTGTAGTGATGGTCTGCTTCCTTCTGGCAAAGCTCGACTCCATGACAAAGAACCGGTTCATTATCTCGTCCGTAATCGGAGTTCTGTTTATCTATCCACTGGTTACACCGCTCTACCCCGGCGTTATTACAGTAAATGATGCATACGGCGGGTACTCACTCAAGGAAAACCAACTTGCAGTTGAGACTGGAGAAGCGTTACAGTCGCTATATGATGGTGATGGGAACATCATGGTACTAACTGGCTCGGGGCTTGAGCAGAGAATCATGATTACTAGCGGAATCGCTTTGCGGCATTTTGACGAAATTATCGAACATAGCACGTGGAAGGCATCGTTTAAAGAACCATGGTCTTTTGACAGATGGATGATAATAACTAGCCACCCTGGCTCTGACGCCATTAATGTTACAAAATACTGGCTCGATAGGCAGGGTGAGCTCGATAAGCATTACAAGGTGGCTTACGAAAATGAATACTACAAGATAATGGTATTAAGATAATGCAAACGATTAATTTCTCTCGTAAGGCTGCATAAAGATACTTTATGGTGCGGACAGCCGTTGTTGTCATTACAAGACACGGGATCGAGATTGCTCGCAAGATAAAACAAAAGATCCCAGAAGTCGAAATATATGCACAGGCAAAGCATAGCGATTCCGGACTGGACGTTTATTGGTTCACTGATCCTTCTGCAAAAATCATGGGCGACCTTTTCAAAACTTTTGATGCGCTAATATGCATCTTTTCACTTGGGGCAGTGATAAGGCTGATCGCGCCCCACTTGGTAGACAAGAAATCTGATCCTGCAATCATTGTCATAGACGACAAAGCCAGGTACGTAATTAGCGCATTGTCGGGTCATATTGGCGGCGGTAACGCATTGGCAAGGCTTGTCGCCGAATCCCTGAATGCAGAACCTATAATCACTACCGCGGCAGATGTAAACGAAACAATAGCAGTAGATCTACTAGGGAGGGAGTTTGGTTGGGTTATAGACAATTTTCAGAATGTAACTCGGGTAAGCGCGTTCATGGTTAATGAGGACAAGGTGGCCATTTACCAGGATGCCGGACAACAAGGCTGGTGGAGAGCACCACTACCCAAGAACGTCAGCATCGTAAGCGGGCTCGACGAAATAAAGTCGCCAGAATTCAGTGGTGGTCTAGTCATTTCTGATAGGATATTAACGGATCAAGTAATTCTTGAAAAGTCAGTCGTGTATAGACCCAAAAGCCTTGTAGTTGGAGTCGGGCTTCACTGGGACACTGGCAAAGACGAAATAGAGTCAGGCATAGAAAGCGTATTTCAGCAAAATCAACTTTCAGTAAAAAGTATACGGAATATTTCAAGCATTGATCGTGGATCAAATGTGAAAGGTCTCGACGAATACTCATCAGCCCACGAGATCCCGGTTGAAATCTACGGAAAGGAAGAGCTTGCAAAGGTTGTCGTACCAAATCCATCGCCTACAGTGGAAAAGTTCGAGGGCACACCGAGTGTATCCGAGGCATCATCGCTCCTGAGCTCAAAGGGAGCGCTTATAGTACCGAAGCAAAAATTTCCACCGAATCTAACTATTGCTGTTGCGAGGATATTATTTCCGCAACAATAATTTAGCGTAGCAGGACGAACAGCAGATATTGATAAAGGCTCTTCTCGTGGTTGACAGGGGTAGCAGAGAGCCTGAGGTCAAGCAAGAATTGGAAGAAATCTGCCTCATTGCGAAAAGAAAAGCTGGCTACGATTCCGCATCGTATTGCTTTCTGGAAGTAGTACCTCCATTCATTGAAGAGGGAATAAAGCGATGCGTAGATTCGGGGGCAGAGCAGATTACGGTGATGCCCTACTTTCTTTATCCTGGCATGAAGCTCAAGGATACTGTGAAAAGGACGGCGCAGATTATCAAAGAGCAGAGACTAAGGATAGCAATAGCCAGACCGCTCAGCTATCATTCTCTGATGGCTCAACTGATAACAGAAAGGATAGCAGAGCTAAAAAGTGAAAAAAATGTAGAATATGGTGACAGTGAATGCGACGTTCTTCTCATAGGGCACGGTAGCAGCGACAAGAACGCCCACGATGCGTTCGTATTCACCGCCAACGCGATCAAGTCACGCTTTCGCCAGGTTCACTACTGCTTCCTTGAACTAGACTCGCCCAATATTGAAGAAGGAATCGCTAGTGCGACTTCCGGTGGACCAAAGGTGCTACTCATGATGCCATATTTTTTGCACAAGGGTGCACACATCAAGCGGGATATTCTTCATGATATCGAAGCCGCGTTAGCAAAGCACGATTTCGGGGAAGCCTATCTATCCAGGCATCTGGGCGTTGACGAAAAGTTGGTTGACTTGATTTTGGAGAGAACAAGTGAGGTAGAAAAGAGAGCTGGCTTCAGACCACAATAGCGGGACTGCTTCAAGTCGCGCAATGTCAGACCGAGCCTTTGAAATCGAAAAGAGGAGTTTCGAAATCATAGATGCT
>DASYRH010000011.1:0-12636 GCA_036004585.1 Nitrososphaera sp.
TTTGATCAAAAATGCAAAAGGTCCGAGGTTATCGGATTGTCTTCAATATGATTACTGTATTGGTATCTGATACGCCCTCTATCTTGCGAATGTCATCGATACACTTGTTTATTTCCACGATCGCTGGAGCCGCGATTATTGCCGCAATATCGTATTGCCCCGTTATTTCGTAAACGACTTCCACTCCGCCGAGCTTCATTAGCTTACCCGAAACCGCAGAAGTGTCTGCGGTAGAACTAACAGATATCAGCGTGATGGCGCTTGTCTTGTCGCTGGCACCAAGCTCCAACGTGAAGCGCTTGATAGTCCCGCCGTCAACTAGATTCTTGACTCTCCTCCTAACTGCAGATTCCGAAAGTCCGATCTGGTTTGCTATTTCTACAAACGCCTTGCGCGAGTCTGCCTGCAAAAGTCTGATTATCTTTTCGTCCGTATCGTCAATGTTAGACGACATTCCTTCTCTTTTCCTCAAGGGTGAGTACATTGTCCATTATATCAACTGCGCGGGAAACCGTCATTTCGTCCATTACAAGTGGCGGAAGTAGTCTTAGGATGTTCCTTCCCGAGTACAACATTAGTAACCCGTTGCGAATTCCGTCATAGAGTACATCTCTGACTTCAAATCTTAGCTCAACCCCCAGCATCATGCCCAGGCCCCTCACTTCTCGGATAATCTTGTGTTTTTCCTTTAGCCTCATCAGGTTCTCTTTGAAATAGCCTCCAACCTTGGCTGCATTTTGGACAAGCTTGTCTTCGGTAAGAGCATCTATTGTTGCGGATGCCGCCGCGCATGCAATAGGGCTTCCTCCAAATGTGGATGAGTGTTCCCCAAGCTTCATCGCATCCATTATCTGAGGTCTTGCCAGCACTAGCCCCATGGGAACTCCGCCAGCTATACCCTTGGCGAGGCACATGATGTCTGGCGTAGTTTCCCAGTTTTCGCCAGCCCACATTTTGCCAGTCCTGCCCAGACCCGACTGGATCTCGTCATAGATCAGTACAATATTTCGTCTGGTGCATATCTCCCTTATCTTTGGCAAGAGATCATCAGGAGGTACGATTATCCCCGTCTCTCCCTGAATAGGTTCGAGAATAATCGTGCCAACTGTATCGTCTATCGCTTCTTCGAGCTTGGATGGATCGTTGTATGGCACAAACTTGACTCCTTCAATAAGCGGAAGAAATGACTTGCGGTACTTTTCGTTGTAGGTAACTGACAGTGCGCCGAAGGTTTTTCCGTGGTAAGCACCGTTCATGGCTATTATACCGGGCTTGCCAGAATACTTGCGAGCAAACTTTAGCGCGCCTTCGACTGATTCTGCGCCGCTATTAGTAAAGAACATCTTGGAAAGGCCAGTTGGTGCGATTGCCGCCATTTTGTTCATGAACTCAAGTCGCGTGTTATTGTATACTGACATGTGAGCCGTGATCAGCGTTTCGGCTTGTTTCTTTATTGCAGCTACAACCCTGTCGTTGCAGTGTCCAACCAGGGCCACACCATATCCTCCCATGCAGTCAATGTACTCTTTGTCATCTACGTCCCAGACCCTCGCTCCCTTTCCCTTAGCCAGGTTAACCTGAAATCTCTGGTAAAGGTTTGCAAGGTGCTGGTCTTCGCCGTTCATTTCGGAGAAATCACCGTACAATTGTTGTGCGCTATGGCAGCAGAGATCGGGTTGTCTACTTGGCCGGACGCGATTACCGCCTCCTTAACTCCCATATCTAGTGCTTCGGTGCATGCCAGTACTTTCTTTTCCATTCCAAAGCCAATCTTGGGCAGCGCCTCCTTGGCCTCCTCGAGTGTCATTGTCCGCACTAGTTTTTCATTGAGCATCAACCCGTTTACATTCGTGATAAAGATCACCTTGTCGGCCTTGACTCCCCCAGCGATATATGCCGCTGCCCTGTCGCCGTCAACATTAAGAAAGTCGTACTCTTCGCTGAGGGCTATCGGCGATATGACTGGCATGTAGCCATTGTCGACCAAGTTGTGCACAAGGGCAGGGTCTACTGCGTTAATCTTGCCCGTATAGCCGCCGTCTATCATCATCTTTCTCCCCTTCTCGTTTATTATCAATAATTTCTTTTTGCGCTCCGCCTTTAGTATGCCGCCATCGATTCCTGCTATCCCTACTGCTCTTATTCCTTGCTTCAAGAGCATCCCGACTATGGCCCTGTTTATCCTGCCGGACATTACCATGGTATAGATCTCTGCGGTCTCTTTGTCTGTGTAGCGGCTGCGAACTCCACCCGGCGATACGATGAACTTTTGCTCCTTGCCGAGCTTTGTCGCTGTCGCAGTCACTTCCTTGCCACCCCCATGTACGAAAACTAGCTTCTCTTTCTCTGCAATTGTTTTGATGTCCAGGAGGGTCGAGGGGTGCAGTCCGTCGACAACGCTCCCGCCTATCTTGATGACTATCATACCGGCGTAAGCGGAGTGTACCTTAGCCCATCCGTCTCTTCAAGGCCAAACATCACGTTCATGTTCTGGACTGCAGAGCCTGCGGCGCCTTTCATCAAGTTATCAGATGCAGAAAGCGCGACTATTCTCTGGTTGTACTCGTCTATGTCAAAGCCGACGTCACAAAAGTTGGAGCCAACCACGAACTTGGGATCCGGGAACTTGTACAGGCCCTTTTTGTCTCTGATGAGCCTAATGAATGGCTCGGCCTTGTAGGAATTGCGGTACATCTTCCAGAGCTCTAGCTCCTCCACCTGCCTCTTCATGAATGTATGGTTTGTTGTCAGTATGCCCCTGACAATGTTGACCGCGTGAGGACTCATGCTCACCTTTATCTGCTGCTTTGCTATAAGCGAGAGCTCTTGCTCGATCTCTCCGGTGTGCCGGTGCTTTGCGGGCTTGTACGGCCTGACGACTCCATAGCGCATTGCATGATGCGTTCCCGCATTTGCCTTCTGTCCTGCTCCTGAAGATCCGATCTTGCTGTCCACTACAACATGCTCCGTGTCTATCAAGTTATTTTCTATCAGCGGCTTTAGCGCAAGGAGAGAAGTCACGGCCATGCAGCCTGGACACGAAACTAGCTGGGCCTTTTTGATCTCTTCACGGTGGAACTCTGGAACCCCGTACACAGACTTTGATAGCATGTCGGGAAACGGATGCTCCCATCCATACCATTTCACATAATCCTTCGGATTCTTTAGCCTGAAATCTGCCGATAGGTCGATTACCCTCATTCCTCTATCGTAGAGATCCTTGACTATCTTGTTCGCCTTGCCATGCGGGACAGATGTAAACACCATGTCGCATGAGTTAGCAAGCTTTTCCATGTCCATCGGCGAAAACGTCAAGTCGATGAACCCTTTTAGGGAAGGATGAACTCGATGAACATAGTCCCCGGCCTTTACCCTTGAAGTCACCATGCTAATTTCCACTTTGGGATGAGTCACAAGCAATCTCAAGAGCTCTCCGCCAACGTATCCGGAAGCACCAACTACTCCAACTTTCATCTATCAGACCTTTTCTCCAACAAGATTTAACATTTCTTTATAGAAGTTTGCCTCAAAAATCCTCATTTATATTTTTTGGTCAGATAAGACCAAATGTAGGTCAAATGTGACCAGAATTGGTCACTCACTTCTTTGCGACGCTTACAGCGTAATCTATCATGGCTCCAGGGATATCTGCTTCAGACACAGTAGCAGCGCCATGGAATTCTACGGTGTTGTTTACTTCGTGAACAACCAAGCCTCTTACCTTATCTTCCATCATGTCAACCCCTACAATGCCTCCACCCACTGCCGTTGCAGCTCTGATAGCCAAGTCTTCAAGCTCTTTTGTTATTTTGGCAAGTTCTGCTTTTCCTCCTCGCGCAACATTTGTACGCCATTCGTTCTCCGCAGAATAGCGATAGATCGCAGTCACTGCTTGATCGCCCACTACAATGCATCTGATGTCCCTTGGCGGCCTGTCTATCATCTCTTGCACATAGTAGATCCTAGAAAAGGGGCTGTCATCCTCTTCTCTCATCTCGACTACCATGCCAGCCACCTCTTCATCCCGAAGGGGAAATACTCCGCGGCCCCATGAACCTACGATTGGTTTGAGAACCAGAGGAAAACCCGACTTTCTAATAGTCTCCATTGCAGATTCCGCGCTAAAAGCAAACTGGGTCTTCGGAGAAGGAACCTTGTTCTTTGCGAGAACCAAGGAAGTCAGTAGCTTGTTACCGCAGGTTTCGCCTACTTGGAACCTGTTTATCACTGGGTATCCAAGAAATTCCAGACAAGCAGTAAGGTAGAGACCGCGATAGTGGCTAACACTCCGCTGCAATATCACGTCGCCGAGGCCGAGATCCTTCTTCTCACTTTCCGTAGTTACAGAAATTGTCTTTCCGTCTACTAACTGCGCTTTGATTCCTCTATTCTGAGCCTTTTCATAGAGCGCCTTTTCTTCAAAGCGCACCTTATCGTAGATAATGGTTAGCTCAACCATTATTGTCCCCAGTCTTCGCCTACTGTTTCAGCCGGCTTCAGCTCGACCTTCTCTCCCTTCGAGGCAATTTCAAAATCGCCTCCGCAGTCGGGGCATGTAACGATTTCCCCAACCACCGAGTCTTCCGGAAGGCTGATGTCGGCTCCACATTCTTGGCATTCAACTTTTGGTTTCATTTTATTCCTCCTTTTTGTTTTTTGTTCGCAGTACTCGCAGCCTCGTTCGCAACCGAATTTGCGATTATGGACTGCAGTCCCCATAGCTCAACAAAGCCATTCGCAAGGCTCTGGTCAAATGAAGATCCAGCGGCATACGTAGCCAGATCATTTTTGTAAAGGGAGTATTTCGATTCTCTCCCGACAACGCGAAGTGATCCCTTCTGCATTTTTAGTTTGACTTTTCCGCTAACGCGCACCTGGGTGGCATCTATAAATCTATCCAGATCTGTCCGCAATGGATCCTGCCAAAGACCGGAATACGCAAGCCAGCTCCACTGTTCATCCACCATACGCTTGAAAGCAAGTTCGTGTTTCGTCAATACCATTTTTTCAAGATCCTTGTGGGCTTCGATGATGGCGATTGCCGCAGGTGCTTCGTACACCTCCCTTGATTTTATTCCGACAACTCTGTCCTCGATGTGGTCAACGATTCCGACTCCATGCGCGCCGGCTTTGTCGTTGACATACCGGATCAAGTCGACAATAGGCATGTGCTTTCCATCTGCCGAAACGGGGGATCCCCCTTCGAATTCAAGCTCGAGATACCCTGCCTTGTCGTTACTGAAATTGATGAATTGAAATGCCTCTTCTGGAGGTTCAAAATCGGCGTCTTCGATGTCGCTTCCTTCTACGGCACGCCCCCATAGGTTAAGGTCGATGCTGTACTTCTTTGCCTCGGCGCTAACCGGTATGTTCTGCTCCTTCGCAAATTTGATTTCGACGTCACGCGTGAGGTTCATGTCCCTCACCGGGGCAATTATCTTCAATTTGGGGTTGAGCGCGCGCATGGTGACATCGAACCTAATCTGGTCGTTTCCTTTTCCTGTACAGCCGTGAGCGAGAGCAACTGCCCCCTCTTTTTCGGCTACCTGCACCGCCTTTGCCGCAATGAGAGGTCGGGCAAGGGCAGTGGCCAATGGATATTTGCCCTGGTAAAGACCGTTTGCCTTCATGCTCGGGACAACATAGGACTGCGCAAACTCGTTTTTCGCATCGATATAAACGTGCTTGATTGCGCCAATCGACTTGGCTTTTCTCTCGATATCCTTGAAATCGTCATCTTGGCCGCAATCGACTGTCACAGTGATTACGTCAAGCTTGTGCAATGTCTGCAGATAGCGGATGCAGACAGAAGTGTCCAAGCCTCCCGAGTAGGCTAGGACAACTTTACCATTACTTCCTGCCATGAATTAATTACATTCGTGCGGTCTCGGCCACTACATTTATATTTTTTGGTCAATAATGACCTAAAATAGGTAGAGAATGACCCATGCTGGTCAATAGCGAAAAATCGATAACAAACGCGGTAAAGGAAGTTGTAAGCAATGATCTTTCGTTCCAGGATTCGTTGCAGCGCGACTATTGCAACATCAGCGCACTTGCAAGGATAATCAAGCCAAAGATAGATCAGATGCTCGGCAAAAATACGAGCACAGAAAGCATAGTGACGGCTCTCAAGCGGTCACGCCGCGATTACGATGTCCCTGAAAGACCTATTGCTCTAATCCTGGCAGGAAGCACAGTAAGCGTCAAGACAGATGTTGCAAAGGTCTCTGCTGCAAAGACAAGAAGGACCGTGGAGAAAGTCGCCAAGTCACTTACCCAGAATGCAGACAACTATATCAGCGTCGCCGAGAGCATGATGTCAATAACGCTCGTGTTCGACGATGTCCTTCTTGAAGATGTCAAGGCAATGTTTACTCACGACGACATTCTGGAAATAGAGGATGACATGGCTGCGATAATAGTGCACAGTCCTGAAGATATCATCAAAACTCCAGGATGCGCGATTGCCTTTTACAACCAGCTGTCACGAAGGCATATCAATATCGAAGACACCGTGAGCTGTTACACCGACACCATAATGCTCGTCAGGATGGACCAGGTCGGAAAGGCCTTTAACGCGCTTACCGAACTTATCTCAGGCTCTCGGAAGCTGCCAAAGAAAAAGCATCACAGATAACAGCTATTCGGGTGCCAGAGCCTGTCGGCTATCAGATTGTTTTTTCGTTTTTGTTTGAGTCATACGCTGCGGAGTGTAGAAAATGTCGTGATCGTTTTTTAGATGGCTCAAAAACGCGATTCCGTTATTGACAATGTCTTTTACTATCAAGTCGCGGCCGCAGTAGCTGCATTTTATTACATGCTCGTCGGATGATGCTTGCACCAACATATTATCAGTCAGTCAGCCTGAATATGGATTTAGCGCTAGAATTTTGAATTATCGATTGCATCCATGATTACCTGTGCGGCATGGACACCGAAATTCACTTTGCAATAATTTTCATTCCTCAGCTTCGGGTCAAGCTCGCTTTTCTCAAGCATGCTTGATACCCTGTTGAATGCCGCCAAGTAATTCATCGAAGACTTCCACGTGAGAATGATTTCACACTTGTCACAAACCTCGCATTTAGCATTCGTAGCAAATACCGTCCTGCAAAAGACACACTTGTTGTATACCATCGACTTACCTGCCCTAGGAGCTCCTATCCCGAAATGGACCGTGTTAAAGCAAGAAATGCAAAGTCGCTTTTTGCAATTCTGGCAGGTATGATACTCTTCGCCTTTTTCGCACAATTCACAGGTTACCAAGCATATCACCGTTGAGATGAAATTTTTTGTGAGCATGCGTCGCAGTACTTTTCTATTATTGTTACATCATCGCCGACGTCAAAGAGAGCCTCAATTGTGGCCAAACTGCCGCATGTCGAGCAATACTTTTGTTTCTTGCTCTTTGGGTTAGATACAAATGGTTTGAGTGCTGTCAGTGATCTTACCACCTGAGTTCACGTCCTCCAGAAACAAGAAATTGTGGGCGTTAACGCGATAATATTCCCCACGACAAAAGTAATATTCATTAGTTGTTTATCATCTATCGCTGAGTCGCCCATCTCATAAGAATGTACTCTAGTCGAGAGTTTTTCTGCTCGCATAGGCAAAATGCACCTACGCAACGGCCCCTATCGATGCATGATGCCTAATTTAATCCTCAAGCGCAAGGCCTGGTAACTGGGATTGGGTGAATGCTCATTATATGTCAAGTTCAGAAACCCGATGAGTTGGATAACGATGAAAGTACTTTAGGAATCAGAACTTCGAGACCCAGTCAGAAAATCTTCAATGAGGGATTACTGGATAAAATCAAGCGAGATAATGGTGTGTGTGCTCTTGAGTCTAATAGCCAGCGATACATAGTCATGCGTTATATATGAGCATAACCAGATACAATTGTGAGAAAATTCAACAAAACGCAGTCATCAGGAGGCAAATGCGAATGTATTTGCCACGGAAGGCCAAACACCGATTATTGTGGCTATTGCTCCCCGAGACATGCAGGTTTCCGGCGCTAGTCGTTCTGATCAAGCCGCCTTTAGCCCTTAGATTGCCAAAGGTATCTGTTCTCCGCTTCTAGTCTTGCGCACATGCAATGTTTTTCGTCCCACAAGTAACAATATGACTGAAAATCGATCTCTCTAAAGTGTGAAGTCCACGGGTTTTTCTTTACACGGCTATTAAGTCTCATTTGATTTCCTGGACGCCGGCTGCATTTAATAGTCTCTCAAACGAACTAATACTGGTTTTTACCTTGTCCGCAACTGAGCAGAAAATGACGCAGGCACAACGCCAAAAGATAGAGGTGCGCCTCACGAGTTATAATATTCCGGTCCAGATTCTGCAAATTGTGGCGGACCGCTGCGACTGTTCCCTTGACACAGGCATCAATGGGAGAGAACTTCCGAAAAAGCCGAAGTTGTCTACCGTTCTTGCATTGCTAAACGACAAGGCAATCCTGCTGCTGGAACAGATATTCCTTGACTGTCACGATTCTTTCTCCGGACTTAGGTTCGCAGTATTTCTTTCTTCAATGTACAGCCCCATGATGCACAAATTTGTGATGGACAACAAGATAGTTATCAAGTCAGGTCTGGAATATTCGTTTGACATCGGCATCTACAGCCGAAACACGGAAAAGTTGGTGGCAGTCGGAATGCAAAACAACGAAGGTGAGCAGGCGGCAACCAGCAGGTCCCTGCGCAGATTCATGGCTGCGGTCAAGGACCTTCGTCTGCTTGGAATATCCGGGGCCTATTATTCGTCATCTTACGGCTATGCGGATGGAGATCCCTGGCGATCGGCAGGAAGAATTGCTTCAGGCGCCGAAAGCCCCACAGAGATCAGATTTTTTGAATACCGTGACAAAATTTATTCTGAAATCAAGTCTAAATAGGTTCGCCATTCTGTGCTCTGGGTTCGGAAGCAAATCATCCCTGCAATCTGCCAGCATGGACGCGCAATCGCCGGTTTACTTGCTGAATCTAGAATACGCAGTAGTTCCGACCACTATAGCCGCTGCCGCAATTCCACCATATGCAAGATAGGAGTTGTAGGGGAGCATTATGGCTGACCCGACGAACAGCGCCGACGCAAGGACAGCCGCCGAAAGCGCGCCATAGCTCTTCGGTTCTGGTTTCGCGTAAGGACCGAGGGTCTCCAGATAATTCTTTAGCAACGGAGCAACGCTCACGGAATCTTGGAGTCCCTTTACAAACCGCTTTGCGGAAACCTTTACCTCCTCTATGTAGGCATCACGCAGTAGTCCTTCTTCCTCGAGCAGGTTGCCCAGAACCTTGACAAACTGGAATCTTACCTTGTGGTGCTTGTAGATCCCTTCTAGTATCGAAGTCATGCGCATATACAAGGCAAGATTTTTTGGCAACCGGAATGGGAATTTGCTCATTGTCTTGTTGGCAAGGTCGACTAGTGCCTTTACTTCCATTTTGTCTACTTCCTTGCCATACATTGTCTGGATACTAAGCGCAATCCCCTTTTCCACTACGTACCTGTTTACCGTGGGCTCTAGTGTCCCAAGCTCTACTAGCACGTTGACTGTCCGTTCCGGATCCTTGTCGAGCAGCCCCAAATAGAGCCGTATCAGCCTGATCCGCGTGTCGCTGTCGAGTTTGCCCACCATGCCAAAATCGTAGAGAATGAGCCGGCCGTCGTCTGATACCGAGATGTTCCCGGGGTGCGGATCTGCGTGGAAAATCGTGTGTCGAAGTAGCATCTTGAAAAATAGCCTGTGCACTCTAACCACCAGCGCTTCCCTGTCAATCCCCTTCGCATCAAGGGCGGCAAGGTCTGTTACCTTTATTCCTGGCAGGTATTCCATGGTCAGGACGTGCCTTGAACATCTCTCTGGGAAAACCTTCGGTATTATGACGGAAAGGTCGTCCCTGAGGTTGTGGCCTATAGTAAGCAGGTTCTGAGCTTCGACGCGGTAATCCATTTCTTCATGGACAGTTTCTATGAATTGAGCGAGCATGCCCTCTGCGGAGAATCGCAAATTCGGATCAATAAAGCGGGTCGCAAGCGGTAAGACCTTTTTTAGCACGTAAATGTCGTTTTCTATCACCCGCTCGATATCGGGCCGGCTCACTTTGACAATTACGCTATTTCCCTGGTGTCGAGCAAGATAGACCTGGCCCAGGCTGGCGCCTGAGAGCGCAGTTGAATCAAACTGCTCAAACGCTTGAGAGATGGGGCCCAGTTCCCTTTCAATTATCGGCTTTACGTCCGAATAGGGAGCGGGAGGAACGTCGTCCTGGAGCCTTGACAGGACCTCGAGATAAGGCTGTGGCAAAATGTCAACGCGAGTGGAAAGCCACTGGCCAAGTTTTATGTAAGAAGGCCCAAGCTCGATAAAGGTTCGGAGCGCTTTTTCGGCATGGCGCCGGTACTTTTCTTCGTCAACATTTCTCCCCTCGCGCCGTACCCACTCGCGCCTGTCGCGCCGAAAGTTCCAGATCACGGGCAAGAGACGGAGAATTACTTTAGCCACGTGAATTTTTGAAGGTCTTGGATAGGCCCTTGCTTCATCGCGATTTGGGAATGGTTCGTCTTTTTCGATCTGTTCGGGGCTTTCCATCTGCTAACTTCCTATATTTTTTTTCAATGTAGTTGCTGCGTCATGAACCAATTTTCCCGCTGACGAGCCTGCAATATATCCAGCCACTGCGGCATCAATCGCAGCGTCCCTCCGGGTCCTGCCTTCATTCTTGCGCTTTTCGTAAACCGCCATGCTAACGCGCCTCCCGACAAGTGCAGCTGCTGCGGCCCCTGCGATATACTCTGGCGCATCTACAACAAGGTGCCCGAGGGGATTTCTCAGAGGATCAACTTTGTCCATATGGACAGTGTAATGGGTATCGTATTCTCGTATGTGGAGCTTGCCGTACCGATACTGCTTTCTGGCGCCTTTTTTTCCGCCTATCATGGTCTCTTTAAACTCAATTATCGGCCTAACGGACTTTGGTACAACAATGTTGCCATCTCCGTCAACGAAATCCACGACCACTGAAAAGTCGCCTAGCGCATATAAAACTAGCTTAACAGTTTAATCTAGCGCCCCGTGAAACCACCATGAATGAGTAGGGTCAGACTCCTCGACAGCGTCGAGTTACACTCTGGCGTCGTATCATTGAGAAAGGACAGGTTCTCGCTAAACGGCAGGATAGTCGAGAAGGAAGTTGTTGAGCATCAGCCTTCAGTTGGAATAGTGCCAATAGTCGATGACAAATTTGTGCTGCTGGTTACGCAGTACCGCAGAGCCGCAGAAAAGACTCTTTTGGAAATTCCGGCAGGCAAGATAGAAAAAGGCGAAACGGCGGCCAAAGCCGCGGCTAGAGAAATGGCAGAGGAGATCGGATATACGGGGACTCTAAAGCCGCTGATGGGCTGGTATCTTGCTCCGGGATATGATACAGAATTCATGCGCGTCTTTGTGGCAACTGGACTTCGAAAAATAAAGCGGGGCCAGCTGGACGACGATGAAGATATCGCTGTAAGGAAATTGAGCCTAGACTCGTCGCTGCGAAAGTGTTTCAATGGAGAAATTCGAGATTGCAAGACAGTTGCCGCGCTGCTTGCGTACAGGCACACTCTGCAGAGTGGGAGCTAGTCGGCAGGTAGCACCACTAAAGGCCGAGAGTCTGCATTCTGTTCTTGCCAGACCCTCTCTGACGCCGCAGCCGCCTGCTTTGCTGCGTCGATAATGATCTTGCCAACGTACAATTCAATTCCCAGGATGGCGGCTATTTCTGATGGGCTCATGCGAAGTAGGGAATCGATAGTGGTAAATCCTGCGTCTACCAGTACGTCCTTTATCCCGATAGCTAACTCTAGCATCTGAATTCCAGGATTCATTCATAGGAATGCGGCCAATACAGAATATAATAATTATCGGAGATTGAACTGGGTGATGAAGGGCGGCTATTCTCCTATGACATTAATGCTTCGTGTATCAGGATTGGCGATTCTGCAAGTCGACTAGCCCTTGGCAATAGCGTCTATTGCCTTGGCCAGCTTGAAATCATAGTTGCTTATTCCGCCGATGTCATGAGTAACCAAGTCGATCGTCACCTTGTTGTACACGTTATGCCACTCAGGATGGTGGTTCATTTTTTCTGCTTCTAATGCCACCTGGGTCATGAATCCAAATGCTTGAACAAACGTTGCGAACTCGATTGTCTTGTGAAGCTTGCCGGTTTCGATGCGCCAGCCGACAAGCTCGGACAGCTGCCTGTCTATTTCCGATTGAGAGAGCTTGCGATAGTCTTCCTCTGCCATGCAAACTAAGTGTGAAACGTATCTAATACGTCTTGCCCGCAAATAGCGAAGAGCGCCTGGGTGCAATCATGGCAACGACAACCATCGCAGCGGCAATTGCTTAACTGCCCACCGGGAATTCAGGGACGATGGTCAGGGCTGACTCGACGGACTCGCAGGCTCCTTTTGTTTTCCCCGCCTTGACCTT
This sequence comes from Nitrososphaera sp., assembly GCA_036004585.1. Lineage (GTDB taxonomy): Archaea > Thermoproteota > Nitrososphaeria > Nitrososphaerales > Nitrososphaeraceae > Nitrososphaera. The sequence continues at coordinate 12,491 of DASYRH010000011.1, forward strand.
GAATGAGCCCTCTGAAGTAAATGTCAGATCCTGCGAAGATATGCCTTCTAGAATTGTCACGCCGCTAGCTCGCGATACGTGGGTGCTGTGAACAAAAGTTGCCGGCATAACGGGCGGAATGACTATTATCAGTGCAATAAAATATG
>DASYRH010000012.1:0-6328 GCA_036004585.1 Nitrososphaera sp.
TAGAGGCCCGCGCCAAATCCCTAAGATTGTTCCCGTTGTTGGTCACCAACACGTCGTTAGGGCTGGCTCGTTTTGGGATGCAGGCCACCACTAGATCCTTGGAGAGATCAGATGGCACATCCTTCAGGCTGTGCACCGCAAACTCTACCTCTCCTGTTTTTACCGCATCATTTACCTCTTTTTCAAAGATCCCTTTTTCGTCCATCGTGAATAGCGGCCGCTTGTCCACATCTCCCTTCGTGCTTATTGTGATGACTTCGAAATCAACCTGTAACCGCGCACTTCGAAGCGCCGCAAGAGCGATTTCTGTCTGTGCCAGGGCCAGCCGACTGCCCCGTGTTCCGACCCTGATTTTTCTCATTTCTTCGCAATCCTGCGAAGCGCTTCGCCGTAAGCGTCTACGGTACGGTCGGCGTCATCTTCGGAATGAGCATAAGAAACAAAACAAGTCTCAAACTGAGAAGGAGGAACAAAGACTTCTCGCTTTAGGAGCTCGTCGTAAAGCCTTCGAAAGTTTTGTACGCTCGCCTTCTTGGCGGCCGCCTCATCGCGCACCTTTTCGCTGGTGAAGAACAGCTGGAACATGGAGCCTATCGAATTCACCACATAATCCAACTTTGAAACAGAGATCGCCTCCCTTATGCCATTTACAATCGAGTCGCATGTCCTCGCTATCTGCGGGTAAATAGAATTCTTACCTTCAACCAGCGATTCTATTACCGCTATAGCAGCTGTTACAGATACAGGGTTTCCCGCAAATGTGCTTGCCTGGTACACTCCTCCAGAAGGAGCGAGCAGCTCCATGATTTCTTTTTTCCCAGTTATAGCGCCGATCGGAAAACCGCCACCCAGTGCCTTGGCAAATGTCGCGATATCAGGCTCTATCCCAAAGAATTCTCCTGCCCCTCCAAGTCCAAGCCGGAAGCCAGTCACGACTTCGTCAAATATCAGGACGACGTCATTTTGTTCGGTGACTTTTCTTACTTCATTAAGGTAACCTTTCTCAGGCAGGACAAGGCCGATATTTGCCAACACGGGTTCTATGATTACACAGGCGATACTTTCGCGACACTTTTCAATAGTTCTCTCTAGCGCGGAAGCATCATTGTAAGGCACGACCATCGTATGGGAAGCCGCGGAATCGAGCACGCCCTCTGAAGCCGGAAGACTTGCGGCGCCAGAACCCGCCTTGGCAAGCACGTAATCATGCGCACCATGGTACCCACCTGCAAATTTCATGACATCCCTTCTTTTTGTAAATGCCCTTGCAAGCCTTATGGAATGCATTGTAGCCTCGGAACCGGTGTTCACAAGCCTTACCATCTGCGCGCCTGGCACTATTTTGCAAAGCATTTCTGCAAGCTTTACTTCGCGCTCTGTCGGAACGCAGTACAGCGTCCCGTTCTCCAGCTGCGATTTGACAGCCTCTATAACCGCGGGGGAACCATGGCCCAGCACGATCGCTCCATACCCCATGCAGTAATCAAGGTACGTCTTGTGATCTGCAGTCGTAATCTTGGATCCACGGGCGCCAGTCGCAAAAAAGGGATATGGTTCGTAGAACCTAACGGGACTATTAACGCCACCAGCGAGAACCTTCGTTGCCCTTGAATACAGCTGTTCAGACTTCAACTGTGTACCTTTCGGTTAGCGACCGTAATATTTGTAATGCTGACTCTAGAGAGATAGGCAATGCCCGAGACTTTTGGCAAGATGCTCGACGACCTCAGAAATAATGTCGAGGCAAATAGACAACCGCTTGCGGCGTTGCTCAGGAAAAGTCCCAATTTGGCCTATCAAAAACTAAACGAGCTGGCTGCCTTTGTCGGATCGCGTTACGGTCTTGACATCCAGCTGCACTTCCCCGTTGCAGCCAAGATATCCGACATTGATTCGTATGGCACGGAAAATGTCGGCATCGTAGTCGACAAGTTTCGCAAGAACTTTCCAATTCCAAGGGACGCGGTAAAGGCAAAGGCCGTCGAGTTCCTCGGTCCGGGAGTAAAGCCACAGGACGCATACATGTACGAAGGTAAGGAGGGGGTCCGGATCGTGATGCCCGACGGCAGAATAGAAATCCTACCCGGCTCGGTGCATTTTTGGTGCAAGATCAACGGGAGCATAAGAAAATATGGCGACTGGATGATAGATAGTCTGTATTCCGATACCAAAAAGAATTGAAGCTTCGTTTCTTTCTATATGGTTAATACTCTTTATACAGACTAGAGTTCGATGCAGCCAAGGTTCTTTGCTGCAAACAGAATGGCAATTTTTGCTGTGGCTGCTGCGTGCTCTGTGCTTGCTGCGACTGTCGCAATAGTTCTTGGCAGCACTCCTGAACCACATTACGACAAGCTGGGAGTACAACAAATCTATCCTACGAAAAACGGAGGCTATGAATGGTATTTCAATGCCACCAATCCGCGAGCTGGCCTAGTTGTTAGCCCCATTGCAACTCCACTCCTCAACATGGGCGACGGAACATGGAGGATCAGCACAGAGACTTTACATGAAAACGACGGTGTGAGAATGTATGTCCAGTCCCCCATCATGTGGAGGGACGTGGAGATTACGGGCTATGTCAAGTTGCAATCCTATTCATTTGAGGAAGAATTTGCTTGGGCTGCACGGAGTGGCAAACACTCTATTGACGACGTATGTGACGCTACGGCTTACTTTGGCGCTTTTGGTTTCTCCGGGGATTCATGGTTTCAGAAAAAAGTGTTTCATGGCGATGGGTACACTGACAGGCGACATTCGATCGCTCCCATTGAGCCGCTTCAAGGCCGCTGGATAGGTCTCAAGCTAGTTGCATACAACGTTGATTCCGACAAGGCCGTCAAGCTAGAGCTCTGGGTGGACAACAGGGCCGACAACAATTGGGCCAAGGTGGCGGAAACCGTGGATAGTGGTGGGTGGCACCATGAATTTCCAGGAATGTGCGCAAAGCCTAGCGACCATATCATCACAGAACCGCGACCCAGAGCGATGTTCAGGGTAGACAATGCAACGTTTGACTTCAAGAATCTTAGCGTACGGGAGATAGTCGGGCCGCTTGACTAGAGGGGGCCTGGCTGAGGGTTAACTCCTGATGCGCGCAAGAGCTCAAAACTATAGTACGGTTGATCTTTTTCATCATATGTCACAGCCTTTACAGGAAGGGGCATGGTTTTTACCATCCAGATCTTGCTGGTCTCGTCATCCAGTTTGTAGCTGAGGACAAACGAATCAAATGATCCTGCACTGGTTTGTACTTTTTCCTCGCTTGTCACTCTGACCGTAGATGAAGAGGAACCGACAAAAATCGTGTTCCATGGTGCACCGACGACTAGATATTTGGGGCTATTTCCGTATTCCATGTCCCGCACGGCTAGGATCGAGGTTTGAATCGGCTCAAAATAAGGGACAAACGCTTCATCTATTCCTCCTTCTCTTGTTAGTGCTTTTGACATCATGATGGTCTCGCTTTTCTCATCACTTGTCCCATTTTTGAGATCAAAGGTTATGTTCCAATTGTCTCCAGCTCCGTCAAAGGTCATCGTTAGCAAAGCGGAATTAAGCGAGCTCGCGGGTCCTCTAGAATCCACCATGTACTCGAGAACCGTTCCATCCTGGATGTTGGAGCCTACGACCCAGATATCGTCTTCAGTTGGCCGATCCCATATGGAAGGTCCTTTGTCAGAAAAGCCTCCGTTGAGAGCGATAATAGCTGCGCTGACCCCTATGCCAAAGGCAGCGAATATTCCAGTCATTACCGCTACGCGCCTTTTCGGCGACACGATTTTTTTGGATCGTCTGGCTTATTTAAAATGTGGGGTTCTGCAGTTACCTTTCCACTGCATCGGGGGCCACGTATTCACCTATCTGGTTGTAGATCTTCATGAATCTATTGCCCTTGTCAGTAGTCCTATACACCTGCTCGCCTTCGATATATTCTAAAAGTCCGTTCTCTACAAGGACTGAAAGATACTCCTTTAGCTGTGCATAAGACAGGAAAGCCTTGTACATTATCTTGGTCTTTGTAACGCCGCCGTTTGCAGCTTCTAGAATCTGAGCAGTTATGTCAGTTCTGCTTCTATATTTCATGCATTTAGCATGTACTTACGACGATAAAAGCCTCTCGAAGTAATCGAATAGAAGAAAATTCTAAAAATGAAAAGGGGGTGACTACGCTGGAGTAGTCTTACTCGGAGGTGACTCTGCAGTTTGGTTTCTCTTGACTGTGTCTCTGACAGTCTGGGCTGTCTCCTTTGCAGTGGCTGTGAACTCTTCGCCGGCGTTAATGGTGTCTCGTATAACTCCTCGCTGCTTCAACTCTGAAGCCACTCCGTTAATTTCCCTGGCACTATCCCGCGCGGCCAACGTTGCTTCCCTGACAGCTTCTGTCAGCTCTTCGATGGCCCCACTTTGTCTGATAATCTTGACAGTGTCCTTCATCTTGGCAGATTCTTCTCTTATCCTTCTTGCGATGTTTCTTATCGCTTCCGCAGTCTGTTCTGGAGTCATTTCCTTGAAGCTGGTCTTTGCAGTTTTCCCACTGGAAGTGTTATCGGTGCTACTTGACATCTAGATCATATACGTTGTCATTCTATAAAAGAGGAGCCATTCTACTTCGATTCTTTCGAAAATATTTCACGCGTATTGTGGACTGTCTCTTCAACATTCCTGATAATTCCATTAGTCTTGGCTAATGCAACCGTCATCCTTAGTTCTTCGACAAGTCCAGAAATGGAACGCAGCATCTCTTTCAATGCATCCACCGTGTCGCCCATCCCTTTCCCCTCCCCAAAGGAATCCATTGCAATCTTGGCGGACCCGACGGCGCCTCTTACTTCGTCTAAGAGACCAGAACTTTTCATCTCCACGATAGCCGACTCAATCCGGCCGCTGGACTTTTCAAACGATTCCACGGTCTTGCGCACGTTTTCTAAATTGGCAACCATCGCAGGGTCCCTTAGCGAATCCATGACCTCCTTGGCAATCTTGGCCGTCTCTCTAATCTTCTCAAGGGAGTCCTGAACTTCGGGAGTCCCTAATTCACGGATAATCTCCACGGCATCAGAAGCGGTATTCTTGATGTCCTTTAGCTTGTCTGACATCCACCATAGTTGTCATTCCCGGGTTAATTGCAAACTGTTACAAGCTTCTGCAATATTCATTCACATGCCCGACATCTTTAGGATCTTTTTCCATAGGTGAGCCGGTACCGGCATTATGGACAACCTGGATATTCTTACAAGCTCCCAATCCGAAAAAGACTTGTCTCCTTTTATCATTTGCAAACTTACAGGCTTTGGTAACCTGGCCACGGGTTTGACATCTACGACAATCAGAGAGTCGTCTTTGGGATCCAAGTAGGGTGCAGAAACGATTTCCATTATCCCAACAATATTCTTCTCATTTCCGCTATGGTAAAAGAACACTCTATCGCCTCTGTGCGCGCTGCGAAGATGTTTGAGTGCAAGATTGTTTGTGACGCCGTCCCAGACGGTTTTCCCATCACTCTCAAGCTCGGAATAGTTGTAACTGGAAGGCTCTTGCTTGAAAAGCCAGAATCCCACGCTGGGAAGTGACTTAGAGATCTATATGAACTCAGACAACGTCTGCGGGCATTACCTTTGGGCACTTCTTAACATTTGGCATAACATCCGTCATGTTCGAATTGATAACGCATGTAATAAAACTACTTTGGGAATTTGTAAAGTTAGCTCCGGCCGTTTTTCCCGAGGAGCCGCGCGAGTTTTCTCAGTGTGGACCATCTAAGGGCTAGCTTTCCGGCAATGATTGCCCCAACGATCAATGCCCAGACCCATAGTGGTGGTCCCTCCATTGGATCAATTCCTTTCAATGGGACATATGACCTTTCATTTTGGCATTGGCCTTGCCTGGATCAAGACCTTTCTGCTATCAAGATGTCGCCTTTCTTCGACAAGGCCCATCGTCTCTGCCACGTAAATCAGCACTCCAAATACTATAAGACGAGAAGAGTGGAATATCGCGTAATCAGTTTTATTATAGGCATTTCCTACGTTAGGGCATGCAAGCAACTGTTAAGGAAGGATCAAGGGCTGGCAGGGGTTTTTCGATAGCAGAACTAAAAGAGGCAGGTCTGGACACCCGCACTGCTCGAATGCATGGCGTGCCGACAGACGTCTGGAGGGATACAAAGTATGACGAAAACGTCGCGCAGCTAAAGGCAATCTCCAAGTCAGTAAAAGACTCAAGGAAGGAGAAGAAGAAAAAGATCGAGCCATCCGTAAAGCCAAAGACAACCAAAAAGGCTACAAAGAAAAAGCCGACAAGAAAGAAGCAGAAAAAACGCAAGAAA
>DASYRH010000013.1:0-5479 GCA_036004585.1 Nitrososphaera sp.
AATCGCTAGGTGCAACAAGAGATGAAATTATCGGAACAATTCTTATCGGACTTCCTGTGGTAGGTAATTGAGTAATTCAAGCTTTACCTAATGCTTTGCAGGTGTACGACTCTTAAAGCAACCGTGCTGCAACGAAATACACCGAGCTGCAACATCAGTTCAAAACTACCGAATACGCAACAGGACTAGTGCTAATCCCTATCTAAGTCGACGTTGTATGAAGTGATGTTATGTTTTCTGACCTTGCCATGGTTCAGCTCTAGGCAGTTTAAATCGCCCCAATCTAAAGCTTTAAAAATCGAGCTGGAGCAGTGGGCTTGATGAGCGCAAACATAGACCCGGCAAAGCAGCAACAATTGGCTGCGATAGAACAGAGGGTCAATGAGATGGTGCAGCAGGGGAAGGTTCTTGAGGCTTACATGAACGACGTCATTTCGCGACAGCTGACGGTTTCAAGGCTAGGAGAAGAGGCACGCCTTGCTTCTACCACGATTCAGAATATTTCTTCCGATTCTGATGTCGAAACTCTGATGCCAGTGGGTATTGGAGTTTATGTCAAAACCAACGTTCCGCCGATAGAGAAACTGCTTGTTAACTTAGGCGCAGGTGTTGCGGTCGAAAAATCGAGAGAAGACGCGCTCAATTATGTAGAGGCAAGGATAAAGGAGTACGATGTTGCGGTAAGGCAGCTCGAAGCGCAGCGGCAGGAACTAGAAATGCGCATGCAGCAGGTCCAAGCCCAGATAAACCAAATGTTAAAGGCGGCCCAGCAGCACGGCTGAACTCATTACGCCGGTTGAAGAACCATGTTTGACAAGTTAAAAAAGGCATTTTCAAGTGCAGCCAAGGGGATTGGACAGAAGGAAATAACAGAAAAGGTCCTTGACGACACTTTGTTTGATCTTGAAATGTCGCTTCTGGAAAGTGACGTAGCTCAAGAGGCGGTTGAGGCTCTGTCTGCCAAGCTAAAGAAGGAACTGGTTGGGCTGAAACTTGAAAAGGGCGAAGACTCTGGGAAGGTGATCCAGTCAAAGCTACAAACATCGGTAGCAGAAGTTTTTGCGAATGCGGGCAAGTTCGATCTTCTTGAAAAAATAAAAGAGAAAAAGTCTGCAAGGCAGGGTCCTTACGTCATCGTGTTTCTTGGTATCAACGGCACAGGCAAGACAACAACAGTCGCAAAAGTTGCAAACCTGATAAGGAAAAATGGGCTTTCTGTGGTCGTCGCTGCAGGAGACACTCACAGGGCTGGCGCTATCGAGCAGTTGACGCAACACGCAAACAAGCTTGCTTTGAAGGTAATCGCTCAAAGATACGGCGCCGATCCATCTGCTGTTGGCAGAGATGCAGTTGAACACGCCAGAAAGAACCACATCGACGCAGTGCTTGTCGATACTGCCGGGAGAATGCAGACATCAAAGAACCTGATGGATGAGATGGCCAAGATTGTTCGGGTGGTAAAGCCTGATTCCAAGCTCTTTATCGGAGATGCCCTGGCAGGCAACGACACTATCAATCAGGCCCGGGAATTTTTCCAGTATTCCAATTTCGACGGGGCAATCCTCACAAAAATTGACGCAGACGCCAAAGGGGGATCCGCTATTTCAATTGCTCATATTACTTCAAAGCCTATCGTTTATGTCGGTATTGGCCAGGGATATGACGACATCATACGGTTCGAGCCAGACAAGTTTATTGAATCCCTGTTTGGAACAACCAGCCAAGTCACTGTGGAAGATTTAATGTCGGCACCAAGAATAGCACCTTCGGAAGCTATTCCAGCTGTGATTGAATCTGAAGCAGGACCAAAGGAACCCGAACCAGCGCAGAGAAAAGAAGAACCAAAGCCTGCCTCACCTATCGGCAATGGCATTCTTACCGCTAGAGAGGAACAAATTTCAGCGAAGCATGAGGCGACAGAAGAGCCCAAGCCCGCTGCAAAGCCAGCCCCTGTATTAATCGAATCGAAGCACGAAAAGCCGGAGCCAGCCACCGTTCCTCCAAGAATTGAGGAAAAGCCGCAGGAGACAGCACCAAATCTGCAGGAAGCGCCAAAACAGGTTGTAGTGGAAAAGTCAATGGTCAAGGAGGCCAAAGAAGAAAAGAAGGGTAGGTTCGGCGGTCTATTCAAGAAAAAGAGCGATGAGGAGAAGAAAAAGGATGATGACAAAAAGCGCAAAGCCGAAGAAGAGCGCACTAGAGAGGAAGAGGAACGTGCACGGGCAGAGAACGACGAAATTCAAAAAATAGAGAAGGAAAAAGAAGCCAAGAAGAAGCGCAAAGAAGATAAAGACACTGATGCTGACAAGGTCATATATCTGACAGATGAAGACATTGAAGACCTCCTTAAGTAAGAAAGACCTTCTGAGCATGGCCGACTTGGGCGCAGATGAGATCAAGATCATTTTACAGCTCGCGGCCAGGTTGAAGAAAGAACACAAAGCCGGGAGAATTCGCCCCATTTTGCGCGGCAAGACCCTGGGGATGTTATTCCAAAAGCCCTCAACACGGACCCGCGTGAGCTTTGAAGTGGGCATGAACCAGCTGGGGGGGGACGCCGTTTACCTTAGCACCAGCGATATTCAGCTTTCTCGGGGCGAGTCGATAGAGGACACTGCGAAGACGCTCTCACTTTACCTAGATTGCATAATGGCCCGAGTCTACGATCACACTGATGTGCAGAAACTCGCAGCGTTCGCTTCTGTCCCCGTGATCAACGGCCTGTCAGATTCATTCCACCCCTGCCAGATTCTAGCTGATCTGCTCACTATTCAGGAGCAAAAGAAAAAGCTAAAGGGAATCAGGCTAGCTTGGCTCGGAGACGGAGACAATGTCTGCAACGACCTTATGATTGGCTGCTCAAAGACTGGCATTCACATGTCAGCTGCCTGTCCACGCGGCTATTCTCCTTCGGGAGGTGCTATGACGATTGCGCAATCCGAGGCCAAGAAATCTGGCTCGCAGATAACCATAACAGATGATCCAGGATTGGCGGCAAAGGACGCGGACGTGGTAGTAACTGACACCTTTATTTCCATAGGCAAAGAGGAGGAAAAGGCAACAAGGGAAGCCGCATTTCTGCCTAAGTATCAGGTCAACTCTGCGATCATGAAGCTGGCTAAACGCGATGCCATCTTTATGCACTGCCTCCCTGCAAAGCGCGGCCAGGAAGTTACATCCGAAATCATCGATGGCATACAGTCAGTCGTCTGGTCAGAAGCTGAAAACAGAATGCATGTGCAAAAGGCGCTACTCTGCCTTCTTATGAAGGCATCTTGATTTCAGTGCTGTTCCTTTGCTGAGGGCTTGTTCCTGCGCCTCACAAAAATCACACCAATAATTGTAATAGCTGCAGCGACTATTGCAATTCCTATTACAGAGAATGCAGAAGACAGTTCTTCTGAAAAACTGCTCCACGCTTCACCGAGGTAATATCCTACGAGCGTAAGGGCAATTGACCAGAGGAGCGATCCAAGGAAGGTGAACGCAATAAATTTCGGGAGGCTCATGCCACCGATCCCTGCAGGTATGGAGATTATTTCTCGGATACCTGGAACCATCCTTCCGGTGAATACCGCAATAGAGCCGTACTTTTGAAACCACCTTTCAGCCTTACCGAGTTCAGCTTCCCCTATTCTGACGCGCTTTCCAAATCTTAGGATGGCGGCTCTACCTACTTTTCTCGAAATATAATAGATCATGATGGCGCCCGCGGTTGAGCCTGACGCGCCAACCGTGGCCATCCCAATAGCGTTTTCCAGACCAAGCCCTTCACTATACGCCGTGTAGCCCACGAGCGGAAATATCACTTCGCTAGGGATCGGCGGAAAGATCACTTCAAGAAAGGCAGCTGCAAAGACTGCAGGGTAGCCATACTGTGCGATAAGCCCTGTCAGGACCTCCATGACCCCACTTAGAATTCCCGCTGACGCCAGTACGACTGTAAGCCCTAACCATTGCATCCTTCCATATTAGACTTGATCCTATATTTTATCTAAAGTACGTTTGACCTCGTTTGACATGATTGGAACAAACGATTATCCTACTGACCAACTAGCAGGTTCAGACGTTCGAAGTAAATCTTTGAGGCTGAAGATTCGAGAATCTTTCTCGGTCTAATAAATTGTCATTATCCGCAATTAGAGAAATCAAAATATGTCCCTCCAGTACCGATCTGGATATGGCTAAGGTACTGGTCGGCAAGACATCAGAAGTTGGCGAGGGCAAGATGACGCATGTTACTGCGGGGGGCAATGAAGTCCTCATTGCCAACGTGGGTGGCACGTACTATGCTACGAGCAACGTTTGTACTCATGCAGGTGCCGAGCTCCACGAGGGGGAGCTCAAGGGCAAGGAACTAACGTGCCCGTGGCACGGCGCACGCTGGGATGTTTCGGCCGGCAGTCTTGTCTGGTTCCCGCAAAAGCTTAAAGATATTGGCAAGTACAAAGTAATAGTCGAACAAGGTACCATCTATCTGGAGATATAGCAGACTTTTGTGAGCAACGCTAATCCTCCTTGACGATCGCGTCTGCCTCAGGTGGCTCCTTTCTGTAGGTGAATTTTAGCCAAACAGGTGTGATTATGGTAGTAACTGCTACCATGACTATCAGAGCCGTATAGATATCTGCAGAGAGTGCTCCCGCCGAGATTCCAACGCCGGCGACAATCAGCCCTACCTCGCCCCTTGACACCATGCCAATGCCAACCTTTGCGGCCTTTCTCCTGTCTTTCAGGAAGAGCACAGCAGGTAGCCCGCAACCAACCAGCTTCGTTCCAACTGCGACAGCGACAATGACTGCGGCCAATAACAGAACGTTGGCGTTCAGGCCGCGCAGATCCACCTGTGCCCCAATTATAGCAAAGAATAGGGGCGCAAAAATTATCTCGAGCTTGTCAACGTAACCTTCGATCTGTTTTATAACCCGCGAGCTTGCGACAGCCATGCCTACTGCAAATGAGCCCACGATAGGCGAGAGGCCTATGAATGCGGCAATTCCGGCTGCTGCGAAAAACGCCGCAGTTGCCATACCCTCTATGCTTCCTCTCGATTTCCACAGTCTTTCTACATGAAGGATCCTGGGGACAAGAAATACCGCTCCTATTAGCAACGCGGCAAAAACTCCAAGTATGTAGAGTATCAGCAGCGTCACTTCGATCAAGTCGGGTGAGATGTTTCCTGTCTGAACCATGGTGGTGACCACGGATAGAGCTGCTATCGCGAGTATGTCGTCTACGATAGCTGCTCCAAGGATTAGTCTGGCCTCCTTGGATTGCATCCTCCCAAGTTCTGTCATGACTTGGATCGAGATTGCGATGCTAGTTGCCGTAAGCGCAGTGGCTATCAACATGGATTGTAGTGCCTCCACGCCAAACGCCGTGAAAATGTAATAGCCTGCAAAGAACGGGACAATGACGCCTATCGAGCCAACGGTAAACGATGCCAAGCCGCCCTTCAGAAATTCTCTAGGCGTTATAT
>DASYRH010000014.1:0-9334 GCA_036004585.1 Nitrososphaera sp.
TTTGGCATTTTCCGTAATTACGGTGTCAGACTCGTTATATAGAAACTTACAACAACTAGACTTGGGGATATGAAGGCGGCAGGTACTGTGGACTGGCAATTGATTGTGAAAACAGACGTTGTAGCCAAAATCTTAGAGGCTGCGCAGCGAGACAACGAAATTGGGCAGGACACAATTTCCACCGATGCCTACCTGTCACGTCCTCAAACCAACGAGTACCTGTCGCTGATGACTAGAAATGATCTACTGAAGTACGATGCCGGCTCAAAGATTTACAAGAGTACGCGAAAAGGTGATGCATTCCTGAGAACCTATCAAGAAATGGGTCATTTTATCAGCCTGATCGATGAAGAAATTGGGCTTTAGTCTCTGATCGTTTGGTTAAATTGTCTTCGCCAGAATTGTAATTTATCCTACTAAACCAATTGTTCCTAATTCTGAAAAAGAAAAAGAGGAAGCCTACCTGAGTAGGCTCGGCGCGGCCGAGGTCTCTAAATTGGCAGATTTGCGTGACTGCGACGTCTCAGGAACATGAACCCGCCAAGGACTGCTAGCGAACTCACGACAAGTGCTGCTACGCCAATTGGTGACTCTGGTAGTACGAAGAACGAGTTGTTTGCGAATGTCTGGTCGCCGTCAGCGATCAACTGATCCTGTGCATTGTAGAATTCTGCGTGGAAGTGCCAATCACCTTGCTGGTCGAACAGTGAAGCTGCGAAAGTTGCGGTATAGCACGTCTGGTCTACCACGTTAAACCCAGCGTCCGCCGGGCAAGTTTCTTCAGCTGTGGCAGTTTGTTGATCAATTGCATTGCTGTTGTCGTCGTTTGCCACTCCTGGTGGGATTAGGTAGCAAATCATGTAGGTTGCTAGTTCGTCGGTGTCAATTCCGCCGACACAGTCAGTGTCTGTGTTTATCTGTCCGGGGTTACCGCTATCGATCAGTACGCCGTTCTGGTATGCTCTGACCTTTGTGTTTGCTTCTGCCGCAGAAGCCATTTGTGCGAACACTGGTGCTACGGTCATTGCGAGGGCAATAGCCATGATCCCAATGTGCTTTTTGCTTAGAGTCATTGTAATCTTGTTGGTGAGAGCCGAGATGCGATATATAAGAGGGTATGGAACAAGAACGAAAATGTTCTGAAACCCATGAAACCGAGAAGAAATCAGGTTCATTATGGCAATGGCGTACATGATAGGGAATTATTGTCGAAAAAGGGTTGCTTAAGATGAAATTGGTCATTTAGAACAAATCGAGGATAAAGGAATTGGAATGGCCTTATCTCCCGGTGGATTCAAGTTTTCTCGATTCAGCTTCTTATGCAATTCCGTAGAGCACCTGTAGCGACCCGTCGTAGACGGGGAGTATAGTAACGCGCATAGATAGATTTGATCTAACCATGTGCTGGAAAAATTGCTGTCTCGAAAAATATTCGTATGTGCTCTAGTGCTTCTGACCGATGTGGACTGCCAACACTATTTTTTCGTAGAATTGCTGCTTGCAGAATGGGCATTGGTAGTGCTCTTTCTGATGACGTCGCAACAGATGCTCGATTGGTTTGAACAACTGCCTGAAACGAGCTAGGATTGACTCTCTTATTAGCCTTCGTAGATCTAGATCTAGGACAATTGACAACAAGAATCTTTTGTTTTAATTGCTCTATTTTTGATAGAAATTATCAATCTCGCTAACTTCGATGAACTAATGGCATGACTTTTGGTCTTTGTTCAAAAAATAGGCACGAGCTGTTCCAGCTGCTGAATTTCAGAATAGAGGGTCAAGAGAGTTGCTTAAGCTGCGCTGCAAACTCTTAGTCATCTGGGACATTCTTCGGCCGCGATTGCTGAAGTTAATTCATTGGCGATTCATGTTGAAATAGCAATAAGATCGCGATTGATTCTAATGTTGGGAACACTTCCTATTGTGGAAGTATGTTCTGTATTGTCATACCACTGGATTTTTAAATCATAATTTGCGAATTTGGAACCCGGGTATGAGTAGTATAAAATATAGAGTTAATCATAATCCGGTGACATATGATCATCGGACAAAGACATATCGCGTTGGAAGAGTTGCGTTCGGCTCTTATCAGGATGCTCGATCAAAACAATGGCAATGCGAAAAATGTAAACTTGCATTTTCTAGTTTCAAGGAACTAAGAAGCCACAAGAATGAGCATCATTCTTACTAGCCCACATATCCCTAGATGTGCTGCGCAACAAGATTGCCCATTGAATCATACGGAGCACATCTATTTGCTGAAGTATTCTCACTTTGAATAGAAAATTGAATCCAGATATACGACCTGCCGTTCATTCCCTTTTGCCTTCACGACTTCAAAGGCAAAACCGTGAGTAACCTCAGATCGTTCAACGTCATTTAGTTCTATATGGTACACTTGCCAGGATTTGCCAAGGGTAATTGTATCTGAACTAGAAAAATTCACTCCCTTAATGCCTTTGGCTTTACCGCTCGACCCTGCGGCATCCTTGTCTATTGGCGATTCTTTTGATTTGCTTCCTGCAACATAGATGTTTAGGGTTTCGCCTCCCTCTTCACCTCTTGCCGCGAAGGTGAGTATATTCGCCCCACTAAGATCGATGGGGTTGACATTCGTAAAAGCGACGAGTGCCTTGCCTTGCGGGCCCGGCTTGTACTCCATAGCGATGCAGAATTCACAGTGATTATCGTCGTCGACAAATCCTTCGTCGACTCGCAAATAATTTGTGCCTCCTAGTGCGTCACCGCCTCGCTGCCTTGAAGTGAATACTTCGGCAACGTCAAGTGGCATTCCAGAGGCGTCCGCGTTTGAGCCAAATTGCAATTCTTGGATGAATTCGGTAGAGAGGAATCCGGCAATTATGAGAGAACCAGCTATTACTCCCACTATCGCTACAACAAGTGCGATCGGCAAATGCAGATTCCGGATGTGGCACCAAGAATGTCGTATATAATTACGGGTGTAACAATGGAATGTGTTGTTACTAAGTACAGAATACATGCTGTTCATATTTAGCCACTAACCGTTATCTTCGTGCCTAGGGTTTCCCGCAGCGAATTCCTCGGATTTCTTGCCGCGGGTGGAATAGCTGCTTTGGCAGGTATGGGAAAGATAAGTAGCCCGCGTGCAGTCAATAATTTTGACAATCAAGCAGCTGCCCAAGTATCCGGGTCATGGAAGGCTGGCCCTAGTGCGCTTAATCACCCTGTGCATCTCGCCCTTCTGCCATCGGGTAAAGTTCTGTATGTAGCTGGGTCTGGATTTCATAGGCCAAGTGCGAGCGGTCCATTCAAAGCCGGGATCTGGAACCCGACAACAAACGCACAGAAGGAATACCTCCTGGACAAGGATATCTGGTGTTCTGGACACGCGCTTCTCCCAAACGGGAACGTACTGTTTGTTGGTGGGACGCTAAAGTACGCTAAAGATTCTCTGAACCGCCTATGGTGGGGATTGAATTCGACATACGAATTTAATTTCCAAACTGAAACGTTTCTTAATCGTCCTGCCATGAAACATGGCAGATGGTATCCTACTGTGGTCTGCCTTGCCAATGGAAAAATCCAGGTGGTCGATGGCTACGATGAATTTGGCTACAACAATCTGCTAACAGAAATTTACGACCCTGCCAACAAGACCTGGACCATCTCGTACGCACCCAATTCTAGTGATACTTATTGCGTAGGATGCGGGCCGGAAGGCTGTGCGAACGTAGAAGGTGCCGGAGAAAAATGTTACGGCGGGACGAACCGCGGCGTCGCCCCTCTAGTCGACCCGTATCCCAGAATGCACCTTCTCCCAAATGGTATGGTCGCCTGTGTCGGTCAGGACCCGATACGGTATCTCTGGGAACCTTCCACGGGGAGCTGGTATGAAGCAGGCACTGGTGTTGAACGTTCCTTTGGAACTTCGGTGCTTCTTCCGCTACAGAACACAACAACAGAGAAGGGCAAGATCTTGATATGTGGTGGCTCGGACGATCCAAGCTTTCCTGCGATTGCAAAGAAAAGCGCAGAGATCCTCGAACAGAGCGACTTGAAGTTGGTATCCAAATTCGCTCCATCGATGACTTTTCCACGGAGATATTGCAACCCGGTAATTCTCCCTGACGGAAAAGTGTTGATTATAGGTGGAACGCAAGAAAACAACGACAAGTCACTTGCCGTGTACAAGCCGGAGATGTTTGACCCAATCACAAAGAAATGGGCGATCCTGTCACCTCATTCTGTGCCTAGGATTTACCATTCTGGCGCTCTACTCTTGACGGATGGTCGCGTTTATGTGGCTGGGAGCTCCTACAGCCCATACAGCTATGAGCTGCGAACGGAAATCTTTAGTCCGGCCTACATGTTTGAGCAGAGACCAAAGATTTCAGGAATTTCAGCTACTACGACCTACGGGAAGGAGTTTGAAATCACGACTCTTAACGCTTCTGCAATTAAGACTGTTTCAATGGTTAGATTCTCCAGCACTACACATCATTATAATACAGATCAGAGGCTGCTCTGGCTGCAAATCATCAGCAAGACGGGAAATATCATCAAGGTATCAAGTCCGAGAAACAGCAGGTTAGCGCCACCTGGATACTACATGGTGCACATACTTAATTGGAGTGGGATCCCATCGAAGGCCGCCACTATGCAAGTTCTGTGATCGGTACAACTTGAATAAGTTTCGCAAATCCGTTTTCCAGGTGAGAGCCATACATTCGCGCAATTATACCGAACGCATTAAATTACCATAACATGGCGAAAATCAAAGGGGGCCGTTGTCTAGCATGGTAGGATGCCAGCCTCGGGCGCTGGAGGTCGCTGGTTCGAATCCGGCCGGCCCCATTCTTCTCATCATGTCGCTGCTAGGCAGGCCGACGAGATCACAAATGTTCCTGCACTGGTGCATTAACCGAGCTAAAGATTGTCTGATTTAGCATAGCTAACACTTTACCGAGAGAGGGCATACTTAAAGGCGGTCAAAAATAGAAAACAAGAAGTCGATGACGACAATAATAATTATCGCCGCTAACGCGACTATGCCGATTTTTGCTTCTCTGTTAATTGTCGATTTGTAATAATGTTATGATAGACGCAGGGTCTCAATACAAGGTTCGTTACGCTCCTGGCTATCTCAGAAATCACGACATCCTGTTTAAATGTCAGCTTGCAACATCGTTCAATATTGTTTATTCCCTCGGTGATTAATAGTGGTTAGCGGGAAACTTTTGCTCGTAGATGACGAACCAGACAATACAACCATTCTGAAAATGGGTCTTGAATCACACGGGTTTACAGTCGAAGTATTTAATGACCCGACGAGAGCGATCGCAGAATACAAGCCGAACTATTATGATTTTCATGTTTTAGATATTCGTATGCCGGGCATCAGCGGATTCGACCTTGCGCGCCAAATATGGGAGCTAGACCCGAAGGCTCAAGTATGTTTCTTAAGTGCCTTTGAGATTTACGAGGAAGAGACCAACAAAGTTTTCAAAAGCCATAACACAAACTGCTTTATCAAGAAACCAATGACTCCTAAAGCGCTCGCAATGCATTTGCAAGAGCACGAGATTCTTAAACACTAGTTTCTTCTCAGCACAGAACTTTCGTAGAGAGCTGGCTCTGAGCATCTTCAAATTCATGCCGCGCGAGGGACAATATTATTTGATGTTTGCATATTTGCGCGAGAAGTTGGGCACTACTCGGTGTGGCGATCAACGGACCACTTGTATGACAGCTAACTAGCGGCCAGATTCCAGCCTCTCCAATTTTCCTACTCTATAAATACGGTTTCTAGCATTAGAGATTAGCGGGTTCCTTGGCAGATCAAATCTTAGAAGGGTCGTCAGCAAAAATAACAGATGCTGTCAGGACCGTGGCTATCGACGTCGATTCTGTGCTGGCAGACGTGATGCTCGTTTGGTCTGATGAATATACTAAGAAGAATGGAAAGACTGTGACAAAGAAGGACATTACTGCGTGGGATATTCCGACGATATTGCCAATTAGCCCTGAAGAGGTCTACAGTTATTTCAGCCACGTATGGAAATACCGCTGGCGCGAAATCCCTCCAACAGAGCCAAATATTGGTGAAGTAACGAAAAGGATCCATCGGAAAGGGTATCGGATCTCCATTTTGACAAAGAGGGAACGGCCAACTGCTGCTTATGTTGCAAGATGGTTGGATTTCAACAAGGTCTATGCTGACGAATTGCTGTTCATTTACGATGCTGTACCAAAGTCGAATTATCCGTTTGACGTTCTGATTGACGACGCGCCAAAAAACCTAATCGAAGTCATACCGCCAAAGTCGGCAATCCTTTTCAATCAGCCATGGAACGCGGACTTCAAGTGGCCTGTAAGGGTCAATGCCCTTAGTGAGGCAGAGAAATTACTCTAGTTAGTTACCTGGCAGTACTTGTCGCAGGCGCATATCCCAAATACACACTTTAGCTCGCCCTTTATGTGATACTTCATCGGATGACCGCAGTTGCAAGATCTTTCCCTGTGGAGAAAGTTTATTTTTGAAACAGCTGCCAACGCAAATGCAATAATCGGAGTAGGCTTAAGTCAGCAGGGCTGCAAGATTCTAGAGCAACAAATGAAAAATTATTGCGCCGAGTTATCGCCGCAGTTCTATTAACGCTCTGTTAATTAGTGCAGCTAACCCCACGTTTTGCCGCAGCATGCTAGCGGCAGACTCCAGCGCGTCCCGACCCCTAAATCCTTCATCATATTTCATCTCAACTGACCCCCTGTCCGTTTCCACCAAGACAGTAAGTAATGAATATTCGCCAAGGCGGGCATCTTTTCGCTCAACATACCGCCTCAGGTCTATTCGGGTTATGGTATAACCTTGTTCCTGAGACCTACCACTGAAAAGAATCGTACTATCACTTGGTGGATCTTTGATTCTTTCCTCATCGATGTCAGTCTTTTTCATTTATAGTCCAGGAACCTGACCCACTCGGGAAACCACAAGTTGTTTTCGGGAACACCAATTCCTTTTGCCAGGACAGCCGGGGAGTTGTAGTACACAGAATCTGAGCCGATCTCCTTTGCTACGCTATGGTTCAGTTCGTCAATGGAAGCGACTTCCCCGACGTACTTGTTCGCTACCAGTTCCCTATTTTGCGTATACAGGCCTACCTGCCTGCCATCCACTGTGGGGACATAGCTAACTAGTACGTGTATCTTTGCCGCGCCTGCCTTCTTGAGGTAGTAAATCGTCTCCCTGGTCGTGCTCCCTGTCTGGATGGTCCCCTGCACTGTTGCGATTTTCTTGTCTTTAGTGAGGTTATCCATTACGAACTTTAGAGATCTGCCGGTGGTGAGCAGCTTGTTCTTGCTGACCTGTTCAGAAAAGTCTATCATGTGGTCAGAGTCATCATATCTGTCCTTGATTATTCCCTCCATCAACTCAAATGAACTAGAATGCTTCTGGTATTCTAGACTGAATCCAAGGGCCATTGGCCGTGTATAGTCAGGCTCTGCGTACGCAGAATCAAGATCGATTTCGGATTGCACTAGCCGTGCCTGCTCGCGTCCGATGTTTTTGCGAATTTGATAAATGCTCTTTCCGCCGACAGTCGCTACCACATTTGATTCTCGAATGAACTCAAAGGGATCCATCATGATCCGGGGTGCAGAAGTCTGCGCCAGCACTTCTATTCCGCCATTCCCCCTGCTCATTTTCAACAGCTGGCCAGCTTTCACGTCGCTAAACTCCATGTCGATAAGCGATGTCCTCAACGAGTTTTCTGAGGCTAGGATCTGAAGCGTGCGGTCGCGGTTAGTAGCAGAAACAAGTGGCTTAAACCCAGTGCCGTCGCGGTATGCATAGATCTCCTCCCCCACTTTTATCATGAGGTTTCCGCGCAAATGCCTCTCTAGAAATTCTGCCGCGCGCTCTGGATCCTTCTTTTCGAACAAAAGCTGCGTAAAGATGTGGTATATCTTGAAGAGTGAGTCGGAGTCCTTGGCACTGCCAATGTAGGGGTGTAGGTGCAGTTTTTCTGTATCAACAAAGAACCCGTCAAAGGCGACCCAGGTGCCGTTCATGCTTGGAAAGGGCGGAGGACGCTTTGAAAGGTAACCAATACCGCTGGTCCCATGAAGTTTCTCTTTTTGCGCAAGTCGAAGCAGTGCTTCGTCGGAAGGCAGCCAGCCCTCGGCACCTGCAGCTCCAGCCCCTACCATCATTTTCCAGTAGGCCTTGCCTCGGTGTTGAAGCATCCTCATGGAATGAGCCAGGTAGTAAATCACATTGTTCTTTGGGCTCGCGATAAGGCTATGAATGGCTACAATACCCGCCAAGTACTTTCATTCCTAATCCGGCCTGGTTGGGATAAAAATCTTGTTAGCCCTAGGCTGGAATCACTGTTGTTTTTTTCGCCTCAAAATGGTCAATAAGCTCTTTGAGCTTTAACGTAAGGCCTATGCTGTCCAGTCCTTCTAGGAGAACGGTTTTGCGGAACTCGTCTATTTCAAATCTCGTATGCAATTTGCCCGCAGTAACGTTCTGTGAGTGCAGGTCAACTAGAATGTCCAGGTCCTTATTTTCAAAGAGATAATCTACTTCATCAGATCGAAGGTTTACTGCCAGAATGCCATTCTTCGAACAGTTGTTATAGAATATGTCAGCAAAGGACGGCGCTATGATCGCCTTAAATCCATAGTCAAACAGCGCCCAGGCCGCGTGTTCTCGAGAGCTTCCGCTCCCAAAGTTGTCTCGAGCAAGCAGTATCTTCCTCCCAGCATATTTCTGTTCATTTAGCACAAAATCTTGTCGCGGTTTGCCTTGCGCGTCAAATCTCCAGTCGTAGAACAAGTACTTTCCATAGCCCGTCTTGCCGGTTAATTTGAGAAACTGCTTTGGGACAATCTGGTCGGTGTCCACATTTACCCTGTCTAGAGGGACGGCCTTGCTCTTCACGAAGGTAAAAGGTTCCATCTAGAGCCACTCCCTGACGTCGACAAAGTGTCCTTCGATCGCTGCCGCAGCTGCCATGACAGGGCTTACCAAGTGCGTTCTTCCGCCGGATCCCTGGCGGCCTTCAAAGTTGCGATTAGAAGTGCTGGCGCATCGCTCCCCGGGAGACAGGATGTCGGGGTTCATCCCAAGGCACATGCTGCATCCGGATTCACGCCATTCAAATCCTGCATTTCGAAATATCTGGTCGAGGCCCAGCTCTTCGGCAGCAGATTTTACCTGCTGAGATCCTGGCACGACCATCGCCCTGACACTTGGAGAAACCTTTCTGCCTTTGACCACGATTGACGCTTCAGCAAGGTCTTCGAGTCTCGACTTGGTGCAAGAGCCAATGAAGACCCTGTCAAG
>DASYRH010000015.1:0-8437 GCA_036004585.1 Nitrososphaera sp.
AGTGAATTTGCTGAAGACGCGTCAAAGGCCGCAGCGGCGTACAAGGATAAAGGCGACCTTCGGATTTTTGATACCTATATTGATCACGTGTTTTACAAGGACCTTGGAAGGTCCATGATAATTGAATCGCAGTCCCCAGACGTGAAGAACATCGTAGCGGTAGACATTGATGCCTACAACATACTTGCAGTACTTAGGGGCAAGTACTGGGGCCTAAGTGCAGCGGACATTGACGAGCTAATAGTGGCCACCACTTCAAAGGTTTCGCGGGAGACGTTGCAAAAGATGATCAACATTGAAAAGACATCCGAGGCAATAGCAGAGCTGGGAAATACCGTCTACAAAGACATAATTCCACAGTCTGCAACAGACGACATTAACCTCATCATGCAGCTAGAAGCCGGGTTTGAAGCTTTAGGGCTCAGAAGGGTGGTAAGCGCGTTCAGGTCCATGTTTAGCGTGGGAATCATGGTCGCAGCTTTGAAGCTGATGATGATAGAAGTTAGGAACCTGGCGGCTATTGCTTCTGGGGTTGAACAAGGAGTTCCACTAGAATCAATCATGTCCAACCTCATAAAGCCCGAATAAGCGCTACTGCTCTTTGTAAACTTCCAAGTCTTTTAGGATCTTTATTACGACAGGAATCTCCAAGTCGAGCTGCATCGCGATAAACTCCTCCGATATCCCTGAGAGGTAGAGGTTACTAACTATCTGGATTTTCTCGTCGGAAACGCTGTCTTGTCCCAAAACATAGACTGGTCTACTTATGAGCAATTTAAGAATTTGGTTGCGATTATTTTTGCTTCAGCGGTATGCGGGGGTCTCTCCAGATAAGGTTCGAATAGAGCATCCTGGGCACTATTTTCCGAAATTCCGTCCCGTCGCCGCCATACCATTTTGGAAACCATTCGTAAAGGTGCAACCTGATAGTCTGGATATACACAATAAGCCCTTCGATAAGCATGATTCCAATGTTGCCTCCTATGAGGACGGCTATCCCTCCGCCATGTTCGTACGACTGATTCACGGTCACAAGGAGTGCTGCGTGTACCAGGAGCATGATGCCAATTCGCGTGTAGCTAATGACGTTGGAAAGAACCTCTATTATCCTTACGAGGATGACTTCTATCACTATTCCCATCAAGCCTGAACCCTCGTCATGGCCATGTTTTTTAGCTATTTCCTGCTCCTTCATGCCGCCATAGATCATAATGCCAACAGTTGCAAAGAGGACCGGAGGCGCTGCCTTTGCCACAACGTCAACTGTCACCCAATCTCCAGCGACAAAACTAATCCATGGAACAAACTCCGTGTGGATATTGCCGCTAATACCAAACATTCCAATAATGTCGTACCCCGATCCAATAGCAGCAAGGATCAAAGCGACTACAGCAAGGAACTGTATGATGGCCGGGATGTCGTGGGTGTAGATCAAGAGTTTATTTCCTTCTTTGATATTCTTGTATAGCTTCAGGCCGTACGCCATCAGCAGGTGCACAATCCCAATTGCTACTGAAACCTTTAGTATTTTTATTACCTGATCGAACGAGAGTTCAGACACATTGAGCACGCCAACGATGCCGTGAAGTGGAGCGAATATCGGGGCTAGAAAAGACAGCTCGTTGATGTGGAAGCCAAACATTTCACCCGTCCCAAGCCCGGCAATGCTGGCCGCAGCACCGCTTGCAGCTATCAGAGTTCCCCATGTCCTTAGCGAGCCGGTGCCCCTATGTCTTAGCAGAAAGCCGAGCCCGAACAGCAAGAGACCATGACCCAGGTCCCCAAACATCAGGCCATAAAAAAGAGGCCAGACAAAGGCGATAATGGGTGTCGGATCTATTTCATCGTACCTTGGCAGGCCCTGAGTTTCGGTTATGACTTCAAAAGTCCGCGTATACGACTTGTTCGTCAGGAGGCTGGGAAGAGGCTGCTGAGTATCGACCTCATGCGGGTCAAAGTGGGTGTCAGTTATTACCGAAACATAATCGCTGGTGAGTTTTTTGAATTTGCCCTCCATTTTTTCAGGGATGTAGCCCTGAATAAGGGCAAAATTTTTGGTGCCCCCCGGCTTTCTTGTTATTTCTAGGACGTCTTTTGCGATTCTGGCAGCCTCGTGAAGTGAAAGGATCTTTGCAAGCATTGTCTTCCTCGTCTTGTCGACGGCCTTGGTAAGCTCGGCCGACTTTGCTTCAAGCTCCTTGGACTTTGCTTGCGCTTGTGCATAGGCCTCGCTTGGTTTCTGCGGCATGCCCGCAGGAATCAGCAGCGGATGGACTCCAAAGCTCCTCATGACTTTGGTGACTCTTTCAGAATCTTCACGCGCGCCTATAACGACCAGTGCGGTCTTTTCTTCAACCAGCTTGCTTGAGTGAATCGGCATGTCTTCACCAAGGCTCTTTCGAATTTCGGCTTCGTCCTTGGAATCAATGACAAATATATCAGCGTAAAACATCCTGAGCTTGCCAAACGATGTCAGATCAATGTTAAGAGTAGAAGCCATCTTGAGCGCCGCTGCGATAGTGCTATACTCTTCAAGATTTTTCGCGACCATGTTCTGTTCAGCCAAGATCTTTTTGGGCTCTTCTAGGAGAGGCTTGCTCTTGTCTTCTAGATCGGCAATGAAATCCTGAATATCGTCAATAACATAGTCTGTCTTTTCTTTTGGGGCGCCCTTGAACATTGTAGCCATGACGCCTGTCTCCAGCGGGACTCCCAGCGCCCTCACAACTTCGTCAATTTCCTGGAAAAGCCTCTGGGCCTTGAGAAGCAGATCGTCGTAGAACGGATTTAGATGCTCAGAGGGAGATTGGATAGGATGGAACCACTCGAGCTCCGCCAGCTTGCTCACAGCTTCTTGGGTTTCAATTCGTGGTAGAATCAAAGCTGCCTTTTTGAGCTTGGCTAACCCCATTTTACAGACAGTTAAGGCAATTGACTTTAAAACGTTTGCTTTTAATGAAAAAAGTTTGGCGATGACAAAAATTATTTTGGAAAAAGGTGGGGAATTTTTTTGTCGCTCACTGGCCCAAGATGATGAACATCATGACGATGCCGTAGATTGCGATTGATTCGACCATGCCTACGAAGATGAACACTCTGGACTGCATTTTCGGGTTGTCGCTAATTGCTGCCAGACCCGCGGCACCCACGAAGCCTAGACCGATGCCCGCGCCTGCTGCTGCCAGACCAAATGCCAAACCAGCACCCAGCAACTTTGAGGAACCAGCCGCATCCGCCCCAGCTTCCTGAGCAAACGCCTGTTCAACTCCCATAAAACCTGCGGGAGCGACAAGTGTTGTGAGAACAGCCAAAACCGAAATTGCAAGACCCCTGTTCAGTCCCTTCATACAGGGACACCAAATAAAATCGCATATTTAATCATTGTTACGAACGGATGTGTCATCATTCCGATCCATTGGTATTGGATGTAGCACACAACCCGCCGATGTAATAGATCTGATTCGCAGCAAAAATTCAGGCCGCGGACTAAAAAAGCTGATCGATTGTCGCGACTAGACCTTGGACAGAGCCTTTTTCTTGGCCGAGCTAATCTCTTCCTTTATGTTCTGGACCATTGAATCATGCTCGTCCTTTAACTGAGATCCTGCCTTTTCAATGTGCTTGGAAATGTCTGATGTCATTTCTGGATCGTGCTCACTCCGTACAGCGCCTGTTCAGCTGCCTTTCTCTTGTCAAGTACTACTTTAACCTTCTTTAGCCGGACAAACTCTTCGCGCTCGCGTTCTTCGAGCGTCGACTTGATGAATGCGACTGCGTCCTGGTATTGCGGTATAATGACGTATTCCAGCGCGTTGATGAGCTTTTGCGTGCGCTCTAGCTCCTTTGCAAGGCTGAATATAGCGTTCTCGTATTCTGCCGCCTTGCAAACGCCAGGAAGCATGTTTTTGATCAGCTTTGCAGCCTTGTCGACGGAGGAGTTGGTCTCTGTAAAGCCATAGGAGAGCTGGCTTCCTCCTTTCGTCTTTACCGACAAAGTAGGAATCTTGACGTCAACAATTCTCCTCACGTCTACATCAGTCTCCATTACGCTCGGAGTCGAGTCTGCTACTGCCTCCAAAGTGGATGTGCCAAGTGACATGTAGGCCTGGTAGACGGCAGTGTAAATTTCCCCGAGCGGCGCCCAGATGTCTTGCCTTGCCTTGTTGGCCTCTTCGATCATTTCGTCGATTTTCTTTAAGAGCACTTCGCGTTTGTCATCTAGGATCTTGTGGACCATCTTTGCCACCTGCATCGAGCGCCTGATCTTGATAAGCTCAATCTTTGTTGCGGTGACGCGTCTCCCAAACGACATGGCTACTTTGCCCTGTAGTACTGCTTTACGTGTTTGTCCTTTATCTTGGTCAGCTCGCCTTCAGGCAGGCTGGAGAGCACTTCCCACGCCCTTCCCAGGGTTTCGTCAAGAGTCCTGTTTTCGTCTGGCGCCTGCTTTAGGAACTGCTGCTCAAACAAGTCTCCCGCGTCAAGGTACTTCAGGTCAACGCCTGTTAGCCCGGCCCTGCCGACAATCTCGGAAAGTGCCCTCACCTCCTCCGCCCTTGAATAAGCGTCATACATCTGGTTGCCTACTTCCATGTGGTCAGACCGTGTCTTGCCTTCGCCCACTCCGTCCTTCATAAGCCGCGAAAGCGACATGAGCACGTTTACCGGCGGATACACTCCTTTTCTGAACAGATCGCGGCCCAGCACAATCTGGCCTTCCGTGATGTATCCAGTCAGGTCTGGAATCGGGTGGGTGATGTCGTCTGCAGGCATTGAAAGGATCGGCACCTGGGTTACGCTACCGTTCTTGCCCTTTACCCTGCCAGCGCGCTCGTAGTTGTTTGCAAGGTCGGTGTACAGGTAACCTGGGTATCCCTTTCTTCCTGGCACTTCTTCTCTTGCCGCGCTGATCTCTCTGAGGGCTTCAGCATAGTTGGTCATGTCAGTCAGAATTGCAAGGACGTGCATGCCAAGGTCAAACGCAAGGTATTCAGCTACTGTAAGCGCGACTCTCGGGGTGATGATTCTTTCAATCGCAGGGTCGTCTGCCAAGTTCAAGAACAAAACTGACCGCCTCAGCGCGCCCGATTCTTCCAGGCTGCGCTTAAAGTACTGCGCCTCAGAATACTGCACGCCAATTGCGGCGAACACGACTGCAAAGTCTTCCTTTGTCCCCACGACCGTCGCCTGCCTTGCTATTTGGGCAGCCAGGATGTTATGCGGCATGCCAGAGCCGGAAAATATCGGGAGCTTTTGTCCCCTTACAAGCGTGAGCATGCCGTCGATTACCGAAACGCCTGTCTGGATAAAGGAAGTAGGGTACTCTCTCCTTTCAGGGTTCATGGGCTCGCCGTTGACATCGAGAAACTTGTCTGCTATCGGGTCTGGCAAGCCATCGTTTGGCCTTCCGAGGCCGTCAAACACCCTTCCAAGAACCTCCTGCGATACTGGCATCTCCATCGTTTTGCCGACGAACTTTGCCTTTGTGCCCGTGATTGTTAGTCCGGTCGTGCCTTCAAAGACCTGGACTACGGCCTTTCCAAAGCCCACTTCAAGGACTTTTCCCAGCCTGCGTTCGCCGTCGGCAGTTTCGATTTCAACTAGCTCGTCAAAAGATGCCTTTGTAATTCCGTCAATAATCATCAGCGGGCCTTTTATTTCGGCAACCTTTGTGTATTCAATGCCTGCGGTTGTTTCTGGCAATTCTTACCCGCTCCTTTGCATCGGTGCAGTTTCGGTCTTTTTGAATTCAGCGTCAATCTGCTTGTCGAGATCGTCAAGCTTGCCCAGTTGCTCCTCGGGGATCTCAAACTTTGCTTTAAGCAGCGAGGGGATAACCGGCATCGCCCTAATGTCTGCAAGCACGGTTCCCGCCTTTAGTGCCTTCTGCGCCTCCTTGTAGAACTTTATCATCAGTTTCACCAGCTTTACCTGCTTTTGCGGGCTGCAGTACGTGTCAACCTTGTCAAACGAGTTTTGCTGCAAAATCCCGATCTTTATCATTCTTGCCACTTCGAGGACCAGTTTTTCTTCGTCCGGCAGAGCTTCAGGGCCCAACAACCTGACAATTTCCTTTAGCTTGTCTTCCCTCTGGAGTACCGAATATGATTCGGCCCTGAGGTCGTACCATTCGCCTGTGACGTTTTCCTTCCACCACTTGCTGACGTCCTCGAGGTAGCCCGAGTAAGACGACATCCAGTTTATGGACGGGTAGTGTCTTGAATATGCCAGCCTTGTGTCGAGAGCCCAGAAAGTCTTGATGAACCTGATGGTGTGCGTCGTGACTGGCTCGGTAAAGTCTGCGCCTGACGGGGAGACAGCGCCTACCAGCGTAACAGAGCCGGCCCTTGTCGGAGATCCTAGGGCCTTCACCCTGCCAGCGCGCTCGTAAAATTCTGCGAGCCTTGACGCTAGGTACGACGGGTAGCCTTCTTCTGCAGGCATTTCTTCCAGTCGGCCTGACATTTCTCTGAGGGCCTCGGCCCACCTGCTTGTAGAATCCGCGACTAGCACGACGTCAAAGCCCATGTCCCTGTAGTATTCTGCCATGGTGACTCCAGTATAGATCGACGCTTCCCTGGCAGCGACCGGCATGTTGCTGGTATTTGCCACGAGGACTGTTCTTTCCATCAGTGGCCTGCCAGAGCGCGGGTCAATAAGGTGCGGGAACTCGACGAGCACTTCTGTCATTTCGTTGCCCCGCTCGCCGCAGCCAATGTACACCACTACTTTGGAATCTGCCCACTTTGCAATCTGGTGTAATGTAACGGTTTTTCCGGTGCCGAATCCGCCTGGGATTGCGCCGGTCCCTCCCTTTGCAATCGGAAAATAAGTGTCGATAACGCGCTGGCCCGTGATAAGCGGCACAGTCGGATCATAGCGCTCTGCATATGGCCTTGGCTTTCTTACCGGCCATTTGTGGTACATCTTTAGCGGGATCTTTTCTCCGCCCTTTTCAGAGGTGGCGACAACATGCTCTATGGTATAGTCGCCCTCGCCTGCGACGTCGGTCAACTTGCTGCCTGCAGGGTGGTTTGGCGGAACAAGAATGCTGTGGGTCAGAAGCGGAGTCTCTTCAACGGTTCCCAGAATTGAACCTGGGCCGACCTCGTCGCCTTTCTTTACACTCGGCTTGAATTTGTATTTCTTTTTCATGTCCACGGGTGAGGTGATTACACCCCTTCCAATGAACGCGCCGGACTTTGCTGCAATTTCGTCAAGAGGCCTCTGGATCCCGTCATAGATCTTGCCAATGATGCCGGGGCCAAGGAGCACTGAAAGCGGCTGGCCTGTTCCGACCACCGGCTCGCCGGGCCTTAACCCGGAAGTCGACTCGTAAACCTGGATAAATGCAACGTCACCTGTCAGCCTGATGACTTCGCCGATGAGTTTTGATTCTCCGACCTCGACTGTCTCGTACATCTTTGCCGAAGACATGCCGTCTGCCTTGACTGCAGGGCCGCTGATCCAAACGATTCTTCCCTTGACTACCATATCTCTACGCCTCTCCTCTCAGCATGTGGGCGATGTTTTTCCTTATTAAAGGTTTGAGCCGTTCAATTCGAGAATTGATTGTGTTGTCATAGGTCATGGTGCCATCTTCAGATATGACCCTGATTCCGCCAAGGACATCAATAGATTGGCCCGAGATGTTTACTTTTATTTTGGGATTTTTTTTCTGCAGGTCTGAAATGACATTCCTCACCAGATCCGCATCGGCCTTGTTGCACTCCAGGGTCACTTGCCCCGAGCCGACTGACGATAGGCTTTCTTCAATGATTCCTGTCATGAGCGTCCTGTAGCTTTCCTTGTCGCCCGATGATGCAAGCTTTTTCTTGGCCTGCTCAAATGCATTGTTAACTGCGGATTCTATCATAATTAGTTCCTGGTTTCGCGCGGCAAGCCTGCTCGAGCCGACCACCTGCCTCTTGAGGTTCTCGGCCTGCTTCTTTGCAGACTCTACTATCCTGGTACGCTCGTCTTCAAGCTTGCCCGTAGAACCTTCAATATTTTTTAGCGACTCCTGGTATGCAGAATCTATTTGAGAAATCAGATCTGCTTCTTTTTGCGACAAAACCTTGTTAATCGTACGCTCTAACGCAGAGTTCGAGCTCATTTGAAAGTTCTCGCCGTTTCGCGTGATTTTAACCTTTTGATAGGTCGATTTGGGAGCTGTTCTATAGCTTCTTGTATATTTTGCTCCTGTGGCCTAAATCAATGACGAGGATTATCTCTTTCTTACCTGACCGTCCAATTTTTCAAATTTACTGAAGGTATGATGCAATCATCTTATTCCATAGTTCATTTCATCTTTAGTCTTCTCTTGACTTCAGTCATTGACAGAGTCCTTCCAGCCCTTACATCTTCCAAGCTTTTTTCTACGTCCCTTATGGTATCTTCTGATAGCTCTCTTTCCTCGGTTCTTGACTCAATTAGG
>DASYRH010000016.1:0-13800 GCA_036004585.1 Nitrososphaera sp.
TCACTGCTTTCGGACAAGATATAAACCTTCTCGCACCTAATTCAGCGAAAAACAGAGTACGTCGCGACGGCAAACGCCACATTATCTAATCCAAAGCTCGGTTCTCGGCGTAAAATTTTGGACAATAGCGACTACAGTCAGGATTCCTGGTATCGCTTAACCTCTAGGGAAAGGTTCTGAAATGCACCCTCTACCATCTTGATCCTTTTCTGTATCCCCAACTTGTAGTTCCGATTATTCTGCGAAAGCGCCTTTATCATTTCATCCTGCTCCCTCCTGCTGGGGGAGCCCGTAGATCTGCGAGATTCGATTGCTTTCTCTGGGTTCATGTTCCTGATTGTTGAAGCCACAGTGGCTGAATCCAAGCCAGATTTCAGAGGACGGAGGATCAATTGTATATCTTTGATATCCAGCTCGGCAAGGGCGATCCCTCTTCCTGCAGCCTTGTCAACTAGATTGCCAACTATCTTGTGAGCTTCTCTAAACGGGATCTTGTTTTTCATTACAAACTGCTCGGCAATGTCCAAAGCCACTGCATAACTTGACTCTGAAGCGGCCTTCATCCGGTCAGTGTTGACATGCAATGATCTTACTACGCCATTCATTATTTTGAGCATAGCAAGTGTGGTGGCTGAAGACTCGAAAAGCTGCGGCTTCATGTCTTGCAGATCCCGGCTGTAGCCTGTGGGAAGCGCTTTGACAATTCCAAACAAGGCAACCATGTGAGCAGTGACTATTGACGACTTTGCCCGAATTAGCTCTAGCGGGTCAGGATTTTTTTTCTGAGGCATCGCACTCGAAGTAGAACTGAATTTATCAGCTAATTCTATGTAGCCAAATTCTGTCGTCGACCAGATTATGAAATCTTCAGCTATTCTGGAAAGTGAGGATGCCGTAATTGAAAGAATGGCGGAATACTCAAGGAATACATCCCGCGAACTTGTTGCATCGATTGAATTGGTGACTAGTGAATCAAAGCCAAGGAGTGTGGCAGTTCTTTTCCTATCAATTGGAATGCTCGAGCCACCTATGGCACATGCCCCAAGTGGAGACTTGTTTATCCTCTGGTAACAGAGGTATAGCCGGTCAATGTCGCGCAGAAGTGAATAGGCGTATGAAATAAGATAATGCGAAAATGTGCCAATCTGACCTTGCTGCAGATGAGTATACATGGGCATTGGAACCGTCTTCGACTCGCTCGCCTTTTCGACGAGCCCCTCGACCAGGTCAGCAAGAGCAGCGCACATGTTGTTGATATAGTCGCGTACTTTCATCCTAATGTCAAGGGCCACTTGGTCGTTTCGTGATCTTGCGCTGTGCATCTTGCCCCCTGACTCCATCCCTGCTCTTTTTATCACAAAAGCCTCAAGAGCCTCATGGATGTCTTCAAAACCGTCCGTCTTGATCAGCGCATTGTTCTTCCTGGCGTTTTCAAGTGCCGCCAATATCTTGTTTAACTCCTGTCGGGTCAACAGTCCAGTTTCGTAAAGCATTATCGAGTGCGCCTGGCTTCCCAATATGTCATATTCCAAGATTGATTTGTCAGATTGCATCGAAGAGAGGAACTGAAGGACATCGTCGTCCAGACTTCCCTTGGGCCTTGACCTGTACATTTAATGTTGTGAGTTATTCGCGCTTTAATTTAATATTTTACGGAATAACTAGCTAACTTCAATCAATCGATTTGTAAACACGCATGAGCTAGCCCTCTGTTATAGCCTGAAGCAATGGAAGAATATGGAATCCTCGCTTGCGACAACCACGCCGCGCCTAATAGAGTATCCCTCAGACCTCTCTGGATGCACCTCCCTTCCTTACGAGGGAAGAAACCTGTTGTTCCTTTGCTCGCACGAAAATGGGAGCAGCCCGTTTGTTGTAGTTCTCGGATACTTTTCTGGTCAGAAGGAAGACATTGTAACTAAGGATCTTATTGAACCTGTGGCAGAGTCAAGCCGAAGACGCGTAAGCGATGCCGTTGCGCTGCAGACTACAAAAGAATATCCAGGCGCTCACATCTTTTTCCTCTAGCGCTCGGTACTTGCTGATGAGATTCTGCAATTTCGTCCACCAAAACTCGTTTTCTGCTGCGGCTCTTGCCGCCGGACCTAAAACAGGTAGTAGTGGCTAAAACTGGTAGCTTCCTGATTACTACTCGTCATAAGGCATAGACTTCCTGTATTGTTACAATGCCATTATCATTGACCATCCTCTTGATCTGCGTAAGCAAGGGCTCAAGCTTTGATTGCTCGTCAACCACTTCCAGAATTATTGGGTAGTTCATAGAAATACCTTCGATCTGCAGAGTAGACCTTCCACGCCTGCCAAAGCCGTCTACTGCGTTGACGACTGTAGCACCGGATATGCCAGCGCCCATCATGAAGTCAAGCAACGATTTGTATAGCCGCTTACCATGCAATTCGTCATTTTTCTTAATTCTTATTGTCAGGCACCACATCTTTACTTTTGTCATTATCTAGGTCAAATCACCTCTGAAGATCATACCAGTCAACTGTCTCCCACCTATCACAGCGCCGATTGATAATCCTACGTTTGCTATAACGTTGATGGCGACATTCCCAAATTGTCTGTTATCTACCAAGCTACTAGTTTCTAACGCAAATGAAGACATCGTAGTGAGCGAACCACAAAATCCTATGGCTGCAAGCAAAGTGTATTTTGAATCTAAATTCCACAAGAGGGAAAGGATTGAAAATATGCCCAAGATAAAACTGCCAATCACATTGATAACTAGAATGTTAATCGGCAGCGTTCCAAGTATCAATGGCGATTCAGCCATCTTGAATCTTACAAAAGCACCAGCTACAGCTCCGACCGCAAGAAACACAAACTCTATTCCTTTCATTTTCTCAACTGCCCACCACATGTTTTCAATCTTTGGTAGGCATTATCAGCACCTTGCAAAAGGGCGGTTCTGGCCTACGCCAAGGCTAATGCCACAGCCTATCATGGAAATCAATGGAAGCTCAAAATAAAGCTATTGATGGGCGCATGAGACAACCGCCGTGTTGCAATGAAAACAACGCTGCGACAGAACTCGACTAGTGAATGCATTTATTTCTTTTAACTACTGAGATGTCGACGCTCGAACGTTTTGGCAAGTTGCAAATATGACGCGCCTCACAGATAGGAGTGGTTAAATATGGTACTTGAGATCTTTTCCCTGTATGAGTCAAGAAGAGCAGATGCAGCAGACCCGAAGAAAGATTTTCGACGAGCTCACCAAGGTTGTCGACCCCGAGATCGGAGTTTCTATCATGGAGCTTGAACTCATTGACAAAGTAGACATTGCCGAGGGAAAGGTCAATGTTGACCTGCACCTTACGAGCCCATTCTGTCCTGCAGTCTTTGGTTTCAAAATCGCCCAGGATGTCAGGGATAATATCTACAAACTATCCGGAATTAGCGATGTTAAAGTCAACGTGAGCAACCACTTTATGGCTGATGCAATTAACAAGCAAGTCAACGACAGCAAGTACCCTCAAAAGCCTGCTGCCTAGTCTCTTTTCAATCTCTCTTTCTTTTCAGCAATTTTCTTCTCGTTGTTTGAGAAGCCTAGCAGATGTCCCCTGAGCAGCTGTATGCCAAGCGCTGGGTCCACCCCCTTTGGACATACAACGCTGCAAGAGCCAGCGAAATGGCAGCGCCAGATTCCATGCCTCTCGTCTACATTACCCAACCTCTCTTTAGAGCCTGTATCTCTATTGTCTACAAAGTACCTGTATGCCTGAGAAAGCGCCTGAGGCCCCGGAAATTTCGTATCGGTTGCCACCGTCGGACAGGCTGAGTAGCACAGACCGCACTTTATACAATATGAAAATTGCAGGAACTTGTCCAACTCCTCTGGCCGTTGCAAAAACTCTGTCAACGTACCTGGATCAGCAATGTCTGCTTCGCTGTTTTCGATGAATGGCTTGACTCTCTTATGATGCGAAAAGAACTGTGAAAAGTCGGCTACCAAGTCACGGATATGCGGAAAATTTGCTAGTGGCTCGACCGTGATTGTGCTTCCTTCTAATTCGGACACCTTTGTGTAACATGCCAGCCGTGGGATTCCATTAATTTTCATGCCGCATGACCCACATGTTGCCATCCTGCAGGAATACCTGATACAGATGCTTGGATCCTTGTACTGCTTCGCTTGCAGCAGCGCGTCGAGGACCGTAGTCCATCTCTGGACCGGGACTTCAATCGAATCATAGTGCGGCGGCTGGCCCGATATCCTGTTGGCCCGAAATATCCTGAGCACCACAGAGGTCTTTGGGTATTCTTTCTCCTTCTTCTGCCGTGCTCTCTTTTTCTCCATCGTTTCAATTTTTTCTATGATCTGTTCACTCATTTACTCAAAACCCAACCCTTGCGCTATGAGAATCGTCCTGGTTCCGTAAGCGACCACCGCCATCATGGCAACGATCGTCAAAATAGTCACTCCGTCCTCCCATGCCTTGTTCTGGCGCAATTCGAGTAGGATTACTCGCAGGCCGTTGAAGCCGTGAATCGCTATCAAGACTAATATTGACTCGAGCAATATGGCAT
This sequence comes from Nitrososphaera sp., assembly GCA_036004585.1. Taxonomy (GTDB): domain Archaea; phylum Thermoproteota; class Nitrososphaeria; order Nitrososphaerales; family Nitrososphaeraceae; genus Nitrososphaera. Next base: position 4,555 of record DASYRH010000016.1, read on the forward strand.
AAGGGATGTTGTGGTAGTTTGCGATTACATTTCCGTATTCAAGACTCATGCTGTAAGGCATTATGATTCGCATCATGATGTGAACGGCAACAACAATTAGAGCGCCGATCGCAGTGACATAGTGTATCTTCATTATCTGGCTCTCTTTGAGCATTGCCAACTTATTCGCCTCCAAAGAGCACTGATACTCCGTAAAGCATTGCTACTGCAGCCAGAATAAGGGCAACCCAGATACCTGACTTTTGCTTGTAATTGAGCGAGACGGCATCATATGGATAGTCTGGCCTTCCAGGCTTGCCCAGACCCTTTCCTCCGTGAGCAAAGATCAATCTGATACCGTTTACTGAATGAAACGTGCTCATTCCAATCACGAGGAGCAATATCAGGTGCCCCATGGGTGTCTGAGTCAGCTCTAGCATTGCAGCCCAAGCATCGGGTCCCTGGGCCAGCGAACTGGTTTCATAAATATGACCTACAAAGTACGCAAGCAATCCGACGCCCGTCAACCTCTGTAGCCAGTAAGAGAACCTCTCCCAGCCGTACCTTGCTGGGTTCAGCCACCCAACCAAACCCTCCCTGTTGTTTCGGTCACTAGCGTTTTCCATCTTAGTATTTCCTCTCCACCGGGGCGTAACGGGTAAGCCTCACAGGATGCCATGCCATCCTGGGTTCTCCTTCGCCCCCAAGGTAGGCTAGAGTGTGACGCAGGTAATTGACGTCGTCCCTGGTGGGATAATCTGTCCTGGAATGTGCGCCCCTTGATTCCTTCCTATTGAGCGCGCCGACAAGCACTACTTCCGCTGTCCTTATCATCGAATCGATTTCCATTACGTTGATGAAGTTGGTGTTGTATTCCTTTGCCTTGTCGTCCACGTGCTTCCACATTGCCGACTTTAGCTCCCTGACCTTTTTCAGCGCTTCAGCCAAAGCTTGTTCGTTTCTAAAGACATAGGCCTTATCATCCATCGTATCGGTTAGTGTCTTTCTGATTTCGTAGGGGTTAACGTTTCCACTTCCGCGGAAGAGCCCGTCGTAGATCCTCTTTTCCTCCTGAATCACCTGCTGCTCCTGAATCGAGCCAACCTTATGGTCGAGTGCATACCTTGCCGCCTGCTCGCCCGTAATCCTGCCCCACACAATGCACTCAGACGTGGAATTTGCGCCAAGCCTATTTGCCCCGTGTGTGCTGTTGCATGCTGCCTCTCCTGCCACCCACAACCCTGGCATCTCTGTCGCGCCGTCAGTGTTAGCATGAATCCCTCCCATCATATAGTGACATACCGGCCTAACCTCTATTGGCTCGCTGATAATGTCGACTCCAGAGAATTTGATTCCAATCTCCCTGATCCCTGCAAGCACATCTTTGATTCGTTCTGCGCCCAAATGAGTCAGGTCTAGCTTCAAGCAATCAGCTCCTGCTTCGTGCTTGAACCCTCTGCCTTCCTGGATTTCCCTGATCATTGACCTTGACACTACGTCCCTTGGTGCTAGCTCTAATTTGCCAGGCGCGTATTTTTGCATAAAGCGCTCGCCTTTATTGTTGACAAGGTAGCCGCCTTCTCCTCTGGCGCCCTCTGTTATCAGTATGCCAGAGGGAAGGATACCCGTAGGATGGAACTGCACAAATTCCATGTCCTTGAGCGCCAAGCCCGCGCGGTATGCCATGTCAAGACCGTCCGGCGTCGAAGAAAACGCATAGGTTGAGAAACTGTAGATTCTGCCAGCGCCTCCTGTACATATGATGCCCGCAGGAGCCTTGATGACGGTAAAGTTGCCCGTCTTCATCTCAATCGCAGTAACGCCCTGAAACGCGCCGTTCTCCTGCAGTATCGATGAGCAGAACCATTCGTTGTAGAAGTGTATATTCTCATATTTCAGGCAGGTGTCGTACAGGGTTTGCATTAAGTAGAAGCCGACTTTATCCTGCGCAAACGTAGCACGAGGGAAAGAATATCCTCCGAACTTGCGCTGAGCTATCCTGCCGTCCTTTCGCCTTGACCAAGGCATTCCCCAGTGGTCGAGCTGGTAAATCTCATACGGCATGCTACGCACAAGGAGCTCTGCCACGTCCTGGTCCGCCAGAAAGTCGCTTCCCTTTATTGTGTCGTAGACGTGTGAGTCTTGGTTGTCCCCATCTTCCTCGTAGAGCACAGCTGCTGTGCCGCCTTCAGCTGAAACGGAATGCGACCGCATGACTTGGACCTTGGAGATTACAGCGATGCTCAGCTTGCTATCGGTGCGTGCAGCCGAAATTGCGGCCCGAAGACCCGCAAGGCCCGAGCCTATGATAAGGATATCATGAGAAATAGAGTCTACCAACTAGCTGTGTCCTCGTACTGTTTCCTCTGCACAAAGGCAATATATTCTCATAAATATCTTGTCACTAAATCAATTCGCCTACGAATCATTGTTGAATATTACCTATGGAGAATTATTTGCAAAAGATAGCAAACGTTAGACATTACTTGATGATTCTGTCCAGATAGACGTGAAAACAGTAACAATCTCTAATGAAATCAACACCAAAATACTTATGTTAGGAAGACTATCAAAAACTGACGAGCAAATGCTTCAGATCGCGATATCCATAATGTTGCAGGCGTTTGGCATTTCCTATGCATGGTTAGACCAGAATCTCATAAGCCCTGTGCTCACATTTGCTCGTGGTTTTGAATTTGCCATAGTACTCACTGCCGCAGTCCTGTTTTTCCTCATAAGCATGTTCCTAGTGATAAGGCAAGCGAAAAAGCTTCCCAAATCGTACAGCATAGAGATAGTTGACATTTACGGTGAGAAGGTCTCAATTGACGGGGTCCGTCAAATCTACACGACGCATGCTGCGGCGGAGAGCTATGCTCGGATGTATCGTGAATCCTTTGGCCAGCAGTACAAGTTCAAAGTAGTAGGCTTCCTCAAAGAGTTGCACAGATAGCATTACTTCGCCAAAGCCGGAAAACTTTATAGTTTAATTGTCGCCGCGCATACTGGCTTATGTCAGGCCTATCGCAATATCTAAAACAGTCCACGAAGGTATTTCTTGCACCGAACACTTCTGACCCAGACCTCATCGAGAGGGCAAAAAAGAAACTCTCGGAAAACGGGATCCCTGAAGACCATGTTCAAATTAATTACAACACCCAAGACCTCGACACAGGCGACCTATACATCAGCTATGATCCACCAGATCTCGTGGTAAGGCTCGTGTATGAAAAAAAACCAAGCGGAATTGTAAAGATGAAAAGTGCTACAATGATCAGGCTCTGAGGATATTGCTAAGTACGTCACCCAGCCTGTCAATGGGGTGTTTCTCCTCCTTTCCTTCCTTCAAGGACCTGATGATAACGGTCCCTGAAGAAAATTCCTGTGGTGCAACGATAACGGCTACCGGCGCGTTCTTGCTTGACGCGTCGTCAAGCTGCTTTCTGAGCGGCCTACCGAGAAGGTCATATTCTGCCGCTATCCCTTTGTCACGAAGAGAGGATGCCAGCGCGAGCGCGTTAATCCTCATCTCATCGCCTGCATAAGCGACATAAACCAAGGGCACAAAGACATGACCAAGCACTCCATGTTTACGGAGAGCCATAATAATCCTCTCAACGCCTCCAGCCACTCCTGTTGCGCCGATGTCCTTCCTGCCAAAGGCCTCGGTGAGCCTATCGTAACGGCCCCCGCCAACAAGAGCGCCTTCTTTGCCAGATTGGTCAAAGGCTTCAAACACCATGCCAGAGTAGTAATCCAAACCGCGCACGATACCCAGGTTAATTTGCGCGTTCTGGACTTTGCGGGCCGCAAGAGAATCCATCAAGCCGACTAGCCTATCCCATGACTCTAGTCCCGTAACATCGGCCTTTGATGCAACTTGATTTGCAGTGCCTCTTATTCCGGAAAGGTCGATGAGCATCTTTAGCTTTGACGGATCAATTTTCCCGCTGTACTCCTTTACGACTGCCTGTGGTCCCTTCTTTGGAACCTTGTCGAGGGCCCGGAATAATTCAAGGATTGTTTCGGGTTCAGTTATTCCAAGCATCTTGTTGATGTACTGCTCAATTAGTTGTCTGTCGTTGACTTCAATTGTCACAGCCAGTCCTAGTCTCTTAAAAAATGAAGAAACGAACTCTATGATTTCTGCGTCCGATTCTTGGCTGAATGGACCGTAGATCTCTACATCCCACTGGTGAAAGAACCTGTACCTTCCTGCCTGAGGCTCGTCGTATCGCCAGACTCCCGCAAAACTGGCAACCTTTACGGGCATCTTTAGGTCCCTCCTCTGGGCGACATAGCGAGTCAAGCCAATCGTCAAGTCGAAGCGCAGCGCGACTTCTCTTTCTCCCTTGTCTTTGAAAGCATAGATCTCGTTTGATATTGCATGGCCGCTTTTTGCTTCGAGGGTGGCAAGCAACTCAAGTGGAGACGGCTCCATCAATCGGAAATTGAACGACTTGACCGTTTCGAAAAACTTGTCCCGAACAAAAGTGATATCTGAGAATTCATCTCCCTCGAGATCTCTCATGCCCCGCGGAAGGTCTAGCTTGACCACAACAGTAGCCACCATTCAGTTCTCATTTAGATTTTGCCCCGCGATGAATGTATATACCGCATAGCTCGTAAACCAAAGATCGTCTTGACCGGTGGCTTCCGTTATTTGGATCACATGACTGATGCAGTGATAGAGGCCTACGGTATGACGCTGGATGAAGCGTTTGAATTCGCCGCCAAAGGCCTCACCGACACAATGATCGACCTGCAGACAGTCAAGCCAGAGATTGAGGTCGATATCAGCGCGTCCGGTCACGACGAATATTCTCTTTTATTTGATTGGCTAGACAAGGTAATGCTCTTGCTTGTGGCGGATGGCATGGTTATGTCAGAATTCCAGACAAAAATTTCACGAAATGGAGGGTACAAGTTGGAAGGACATGCAAGGGGTGAGAAACTTGACTTGGCACGACACAAGTACAAAGTGGAAATAAAAGCAGTAACTTATCACGAAATGCAAGTCAAGGAGGAGCCCACTGGGGCAACTGTACGCTTCCTATTGGATCTCTAGCAAATTTTATTAGAAGCGAGATCCGGCTTTCTAATGAAATAATCTTGTCTGCAGACAAAATGAACGTGGTTGGAGTAAACGTACTTAGACAGAATGGCTTGAATGTTGAAGAGGTAGTCAAGGCTTTGGTTTACAACGCGTCAGTAGAATTTACCGCGTACTATTACTTCACAAATCTTCGAGCGCATTGCACGGGGCTTGATGGGGAAGGCGTCAAGGGCGTGATAGAAGACGCGCGCTTAGAGGACCTTAGCCATTTCGAATCGTCAATTCAGAGAATCTATGAACTCGGGGGAATTCTCCCCAATGACGCAATCGAGTTCGTCCGGATGTCGGGGTGCGAGTTTCTTCAGCTGCCAACGCCACTTACCAACCTGCAGGAGATATTGCAGAAATGCCTTGCGGCAGAGCAGGGGGCGATAGTGAACTGGAACAAGTTGTGTAACATGACTATAGGAAAAGACCCTGCAACCTATGACATTGCAAAAGATATACTCAAAGAAGAGATCGAGCATGAGGCGTGGTTCCTGGAACTGATACACGGAAGGCCTTCAGGCCACATGAGAAGGAGATATCCTGGCGAAAGGCCACACACGAGTCGCCATTCAAGATCACTGGGCAACCTATAGCGGCGGCATTTACGCTGGCTCTATTTTTTCGGCTTTCTTTACGTAGAGGTAATTCATTATGAAGCCAGCAATGAGTGCTCCGACTATTGGGCCAACCCAGTAAATCCAGTGGAACTCCCAGTAGCCTGAAACAATGGCAGGTCCCAATGTCCTTGCCGGATTCACGCTTGCGCCTGTCAGCGGTACGCCGACCAAGTGGATAAGGAAGATCATTCCTCCTATGGCAATGCCCGCCATGCCCGAAGCCGCTTTTTTGTGCACGGCAGTCATAAAGATTGTCGTAACGAGAAAGAATGTAAAGATTATCTCGGCTCCAACTCCGGCAGCCGCGTTAAAATTAAGAAATGCGCTAGGACCCCCCTGCGTTCCAAAATGCACTTTTGCACCGGCTTCCGGCAAGAGAGCCATGTGTGCAAGAGCTGCTAGAATCGCTCCAAATATTTGCGCTCCGATATAACCAGCTGCATCCTTTACCTTGATGTTCTTTGTTGCGAGCATTGCGATTGTAACAGAAGGGTTGATATGAGCACCGGAGATGTGGCCAAAGGCGTAGACCATTATTCCTATTGCTGCGCCATGCGCTGCAGAGATCATGATAATTCCCTCTATGGTGAGTGTAGTTCCAAACAGCACGGCCGCGATTGTCACAGAGAGGGGGCCAAAGAAGACCAGGCAAAATGTAGCAACAGCTTCAGCAAGCCATGCCCTTGGATTAGCCAATATCCAATACAGCCGGAACGTTGCTATTTATAGGTCACTATTTCGGTTAGAATGCATTTTCGTGCATTGGTTTCATTCAGAATTAATCTAGACTGTACGAATTCGCTTTAACTTTTAAATGGATTGGCCATGTTATAACTATGACACTTGTATTCGAAGTCTATCCTTGTCCTAGATGACGAAAGCGACATTGTCTTCACCTTGAAGAGATCTCTAGAAACCTCCGGCTTTGCAGTCTACGGATTTACCGACCCTCGTCTTGCGCTGGAACACTTTGGCAACAATGCAAGCCGTTATGCATTGGTTCTGACAGATGTCCGAATGCCAAACATGGACGGGTTGGAATTTGCTGCCAAAGTAAGAAAGCTGAGCCGGCGAGTCAAAATTCTGCTGATGTCTGCTTTTGACATGAAGGATCTCGAGGTAGAGCCTTCGCTAGAGATCTCTGAACTCCTGCAAAAGCCCCTTTCACCGCTCGAACTAAGAGGTATCGTATCAAAGCACGTTGGCGCAAAGGACTAATTCAAGTCCGAGCTGTCTTAGGAGAACCACTGCTCTAGTGACTGGCTTCTGTCTTCTGCTGACTTTTGCAACTTGTCGAGTTGACCGCTCACCCTGTCGGCAGAAAAGCTCTTTTCAACACATAAAAAGTCAAGCACTTTTTCCCTATTGACTTCGCTAAAGATAATTTCATCGACAATCGGGACCTCTGGGCTTAGAAAAATTTTCCTGATCTCCTCGTAAGGGACATCAGTGAGCAGGTTCTTTATTTTATCGACCTTTTCCAATCTCCCATTCTCTTTGATTAACTTTAACGCAGTCTTGGGGCCTATTCCTGGAAAGCCACCTGGGTTAAAATCAGTGCCTACAAGAATGCCGACATCAACCAGCTGTTCGTGAGTGACGCCTACTTCTTGCAGCACTTTTTCATGCTCAAAAATTTCCGGCTCAACGTCGACATACGCATTGCGATTCGGAATTTTCCTCCTGCCGCTGATGGCGAGATTTCGGACCAGCCTCCTGGCGCCAAAGAGTATCGAGTCATAATCCTGGCTGGCTGAAGCATAAGCCAGATCATGTCTTGTCAGATAAGCTGCCGCACCTTCACCATCAGACGGGGCTTGCACGACAGGTATTCCAAGATGGCTAAGCAGGATTCTCGATTCTTCCACCATCTTCTCAGTAAGCACAGAAGTCCGCTTGCCATATTTGCGCGCATCTTCAAAACGGCCCTCCTCTATGGCAAGCTTGTAACTTTCAGTGGCTTGCTTTTTCAACTTGCTCCTGCGCTCTAGCTCCTGGATCTTGAGTTCATGGGCCTTTCCATCGTAGACATAGACAGGCTTGATGTTTTCCATAAGCAAATTGACGTTTCGGTAAAATAAGCCACTAAGGTGGCTTGTAACATCCCCTTTGCTGTTGGCAAGTGGCTCGCCGGTCGGACCCCTTATCGTGGCAAGGAATTGGTAGATGGTATTGTATGCGTCGACCGCCACAACTTTGCCTGAAAGTTCGGCGATCTTTAGGGGCGAAGGGCTTATGAGTGGCCTGAGGTCAAGTCCCATCCTGGTACGTCACCTACCGGCGCAGCAAGAACTTTTAACTTTTCTTGTTTCCTGAGCTCAATAGTGTGGCTATCATCGCTTGTAATTCTTGAGCGTGGCTGCGATCCATTGAACGTCAGCTGCATTCTTTGCAAGCCGGCCAAGCTTGATGCAGTCTCTGATGTCCCTGGACTTGAGCTTTGTCCACACGGCATCGGCAATCGCGTCTGAGACTTCTGCGGGCACCCCGTCCTTTGATAGAATATGGCCACATACCTCTCTAAAAGAACCAAATGAATAAGGCTTGAAATGGAGCACGACAAAGCGCGAAAGGAGCGGAGTCAGCATTCTTTCGGTTCCGTTGCTAGTTGCAAAGACCCAAGTCTTCAGCTGGGTATTGCGCGTTCTTTGATACTTTGTCTCCGAAACTATTCCAGTCTCCATGAGGCTCAGTAGAGCAGTCTGGTCTCTCATGGGCATGTGCTCGATCTCGTCTACAATCAAGTAGCGGGGCCTTTTTTCAAAGAGGTAATCTATCATTCCTGACTTTGTGCTCAGGCTACCGAGCGTGAAATACGAGCGCTCGAGTTTGATGCACTCTAGCATAAATAATGTCTTTGCCGAAGCGGGAGGGCCGACAAGCAGGATGTGGACGGGCTTGTCGGACTCGATCGACATGCTGAACAGCCTCTTTACATCGTCGTATCCGACAACGCTGTCAAAAAGAGGCTCAACCTTGACTGTCCTTGTCGCTAACGGCTCTGGCATAATGTGCTCTTCGTCCTGTTCTACTCCCACTGGCAGCTCGTCTTCAAAGGTCAACAACAAAATCAAGCGTTTTTGGGTTTTAGGTGTTCCTGATCAATGGCAGCGTCAATGTGCTGAACTTTTGTAGACTCTAGTTGGTGAAAGCCCTGATCGCGCTCATTATGTCGCCGCTCAACTTTATGGTATAGGCCGCTGCGTTGTCATCAGAGATCTTTGATAGCTCCTCCAAGAATTGCGTCTTGTCTTTGCCCCGCTCGTACATACCTCCTGACTCTTTGATGCATAGAGGGAATTTTTGCATTTTGATTCCTCTACTGCTTAGGTGGCTGATAAATCGACGGTAATTCTCGATGCTATACCAATCCCAACCGCGCTCTGCGCAGTACGAGATCCAGACATCCACAGTGTTTTGAAAGAACGCCTTTTGGCGTAATTGATCAAGCGCCATCTTGCCTTAAAAATCCGCTCTTCTCATTTTTGAACCACACCTCGGGCAGGCTCCTCCCTTGAACTTGTGACCGCAGGAGATACAGACGTA
>DASYRH010000017.1:0-12725 GCA_036004585.1 Nitrososphaera sp.
ACTAATTCGGATCTATAAATTCCAAGCTCCGTCAAGACTTCTATTACACGGGGTATTTCAAGGTCGAGCTGAAGAGCAATAAATTCCTCGCCTATACCAGAAACATAGAGGTTCCTGATTATCTCTTTTACCTCTGAAGTCATGATAGATGCCAATCTAGCCGCTCGTACTCAAAGTTGCGTATAGGTATTACGGAGCTAAGATCGTCAAGTCACTTCCATCTGGCTTCTACACAACAGCACGTTCATGCCGTTTAGCTATATCCTAAAATCTAAAAGAACCGGCCATTACAGTAGTTGTGGTTGGTACAAAGTTCATGACATTTTGGACGTATAGGCACGTCGGGCGTTCGAACTCGTCATGACACGTTGTCAGTCTCGCCCCTAAATATGTGAATATGAGAAGAATTAGTCACTCATCGACCGGGCAAGTAAAGATCTTGGAAACGTCCTGTCCGCAATTGGGAACAGACGGGTAGTGCATGTTCGCGGACAGGACTAAGACATGCTGCGGTGCCTTTGAGATCAATATTGGGATTTAGTATTAAAAGATGGATTAACCAAGTTAACTTCTGCGGAGCCTTCCAAAAAGTCGATCCTAGAATTTGGCTTGATCTTGTTTGACCGCTTGGACTAAATATGTTCAGCCTGACTTAACGGCGAACTCGGCCTTGTTCGTTAATGTGGAGTGCTTTGAATACAATGGGAGGAACCAAGGATCCCGTAGTGCATACGCGGCCTGGAACAGGCAAGATATATTCGAGAAGTGATGTTTCTAGGAAAGGAAAAATCGCGATAATTTGAAAGATGCCTGGCGATGAGCAGCTCATTTCTCTCCGTACTACTTTCATGTTGCATAACCACTCAATTGAGTGGAGTGATTGTCAGTGGACAATGACTGAAAAAAGTAAGAACTGGATCTGCCTCATCGAGATTGAGTTGCCGTCAATGAAAAACACCAGGATTAACTTTGTTAATCCAGACGTAAATACCCTATACAGATATGTCAAATTGGATGACGAAGAGACGAGCGCAAGCATCATCGGTTTCCAAGCTATCAAGGAGAAGAGTAGCGATATACGGAACGCTAATCGCCATTTCATCTGTAATTGGGCTGTTCAGCTACTACTCTGCTGTTCCGGTCAATGGAACAAGCCCCGTTCTTGGGTTTCCTACTAACCACTTCATTAAGGCGAGCCACTCAGGCTCCAGCTTTGTCTACATTAATCAGGGTTCAGGTAGCGTCAAGGGAGCGAGGACTAACGGTGGGGGGGGAAATATCAATCCATCATATTCTTTGACAAAAGGAAATCTGCAGTCTATTCACTTCACGAATGGGGACTATGATACCCATTCAAAACACAACTTTAACATCGATGCATTCAATGTGCACACTAGAGACTTGGGCTACTTTGAAAGCCAGACCATCACCTTTATTGCAGACAAGGCCGGTACGTTTGAGTACTACTGCACACTGCACCCAGAAATGAAGGGAAATATAACCATAGAGTGAATGAGAGCAAATGAGCGATGCAGAACGCGACTCCGCACGTGGCAATATTCTTGGCCTGATTGATGGCTTTATAGAAACCATACAGGAGCTGAGGAAAATCATGATCGGAATGTCCATTTCTGCAATTGTATTGGCACCACTCGCGATTGCCCTCTCGGCCTACCTGGTACTGCATCCGTCATTTTTTGCACTGCTTGAAACTGAAAATGAGTTCGGTCTGGCCCTGAGCATACTACTCGCCGCTGTAATCCTCATAGCTGCCATTTGGCTTGCGACGGGCATAAGGCAATTCCAGTCTATGAGCAAATGGAAGAGCAGGTACGTGGATTACTCAAAAGAGAAGGAAGAGATAGACAGGAAAATAGCATCTCAGTTTGGTCTAGACAAGGAGTAGCAATGATTGTCTGTTATGTGAAACTTCATCTTTGCCCGCATCCTTTCTCCTAGGAAACATCTTCTCATAAGGCTCGAGAATGTTTTCACAAAATGCAATTCCTTTTAGGGTGGGCTTGTATTTCGTCACCGTTCTTTTCCCGATAGCTATTTCGGTTCTTTCAGTCAATCCATTTGCTTCCAAGTCGTCAAGTATTGGCTTGTGTTTCTTCAGGTTTAACCCGCAAAAGCTAACAAGTGCTGTCTGGTTTAGTTCTCCATATTCCACGAGCTTCAAAATTACGTCCTTGACAATGTAAATCCTATCGCGGTACGAGCTCGGGGTGCCGGACATGCACTTGCAGTGACGGGTACCATGTGCTATCATATAACCTGTGACGGATCAATTAACTTGGTTAAGCCAGATTTTAATAAACAAATGCTGCAGCGTTATCAAGCCATGCGATAACGGACATGGGCTTCACAGGACCCTGCTCTTTGCCTATCCATCCAACCCCACGAGATAGCGACCGGGGGCAGGGTCAATTAACTTGGTTAAGCCATACATAAAGAATCATCTAGGCAATCTATCCTCGTGAAATTCTCTTTAAAGAACGACGACAAGAGTCCGGAAAGGCCCTATTCATGCAAGGAATGCAAGATGACATTTTTGTCGAGTGAAGCCCTTGAAAGGCATAAGAAAAAGTCCAAGCATAATCAGGGCTGGATATATTTTGGCAAGGGCGGCACTTAGTGTGATATAGGTTAACTTGGTTAAGGATTGCTAATTAACTACAGAATTCAAAATATTGCAATGACTGTAACCACCTACACACTGGAACATTTTGCCTGGAACCATATCATGCGAAACATACAGGTTAGGCAAGAGGGCCTCTGCCGGCACTGCGGAAAGGAAATACGGTCCGTGGACTCTGTTGTATGCAAGCGATCGTCAAAGCCTGCATACTATCACTTTGAGTGCGCTGAAAATCTAAACATTGTCTAGTCCGTCTTGAGTTGTCGCGTGAAGGAAGTCGCGATTCCATTGTGTCCACTGAGCTATGCCCTAGAGCGGAACCATTGTATCTATGAGCCGGGCGTTCGTGACTTTCCCATCGCCTTCCTGAATTATCAGATCTACCGTGTACTGCATCCTGCCTTGCAGAAAGGTAACTTGCACATCCCACGAATCATGCTTTAACTCACTTGGAAACGGAAAAAGCACTCTGATCTTAAAGTCGCGAATATCGGTTCCATAGAGCGCTTCAACTGCCTTCCTTGATGCCTTTTCAATTTCGGCCTTTGTTTTTACTGGCGCCATATATTGCGATAATATAGTTAGTAACTATAAAAAGATATGGTTTCGGCTGTCGAACATCTAAAACAAGTTATACAGCCTTGCTAGCGAGAGTTTGTTTGCTGGCGGAACAGTTGCCAGCTCGCCGTCCACTTTGACCTCATAGGTCTCTGGATCAATCTCAATCTTGGGCGTCAGGCTGTTGAAGTGCATATCCTTCTTGCCTATTTTCCGGCAGTTCTTGACAGCCAGTAGTTTTTTCCGGAGCCGCAGTTTTCTCCCGATCCCGTTTTTTATCGCAAGTTTTGAAGTAAACGTGACAGAGGTAGACTGCCTTGCTTTGCCAAGCGATCCAAACATAGGCCTGTAGTACACAGGCTCTGGTGTCGGGATGGAAGCATTTGGGTCTCCCATCAGCGAATACGCAATGAAACCTCCCTTGATTATCATTTTGGGCTTTGCTCCAAAAAACTGCGGTGTCCAGATCACAATGTCTGCTACCTTGCCGCGCTCAAGTGAGCCGACATACTCGGAGATTCCATGTGTGATCGCGGGGTTAATTGTGAGTTTTGCAAGATACCTTTTTGCACGCAGGTTATCATTATCCCCCTCTTCTTCTCTGAGCCTGCCTGACATCTTTTTCATCTTGTCCGCAGTCTGCCAAGCGCGCGTCGTCACCTCACCGACCCTGCCCATTGCTTGGCTATCGGAAGAGTACATGCTCAGAGCACCGATGTCGTGAAGAACGTCCTCAGCAGCAATGGTCTCCTGCCTAATCCGAGACTCTGCAAACGCGACGTCCTCTTGGACTGAAGGGTTGAGGTGGTGGCAGACCATCATCATATCAAGATGCTCTTCAAGGGTGTTCACCGTAAATGGGCGCGTAGGGTTGGTGGAAGACGGAAGTACGTACTTTTCACTAGCTATCTTCATTATGTCCGGCGCGTGTCCTCCGCCGGCCCCTTCCGTATGGTAAGTGTGAATAGTCCTGCCCGCGATCGCCTCGATGGTGTCGTCCACATAGCCACATTCATTTAGTGTATCGGTATGGATGGCCACCTGCGTATCGGTCTTGTCCGCTACCCGGAGAGCCGCATCTATGGTCGCCGGGGTGGTCCCCCAATCCTCATGCAGCTTGAGCCCGCATGCGCCCTCGGAAATCTGTTCCAGCAGACCCGGTTCTAGCGTGTCGTTTCCCTTCCCCAGCAATCCGAAATTGAGCGGAAGCTCGTCTACTGCCTCGAGCATCCTGTGCAAATTCCAGGGGCCGGGAGTGCACGTAGTCGCATTGGTTCCATCTGCGGGCCCGGTTCCTCCGCCTATCATGGTAGTCGTTCCGCTGCATATCGCCTCAATAGCCTGCTGCGGCGAGATAAAATGGATGTGGGTGTCAATTGTTCCGGGAGTGCAAATTGTGTGCTCACCTGAAATTATCTCGGTGCCAGACCCTACTATAAGGCTCACGCCGTCCATCACATTAGGGTTGCCTGCTTTGCCCACTCCGGCAATTAAACCATCTTTTATGCCAATGTCTGCCTTGATTATGCCAAGAACTGGATCAATTACGATTGTGTTTGTTATTACTAGGTCAAGCGCTGACCTACTTGTCATCCCGCTGGCTTGCCCCATCCCATCGCGCGCGCTCTTGCCTCCGCCAAATACCAGCTCGTCGCCATAGGTCAGGAGATCTTTTTCAACCTCGACTATCAGATCAGTATCTGCGAGTCTAATCCTATCACCAGTAGTCGGTCCGTAGAGGTCAACATATCGCTTCCTTGAAATCTCAAGCACCTTTGAATCCTCTCCTCTTTGCATTTGCGATGGCAGTTGGTTTCTTGCTTGCAAGACTTCCGTTTACAAGTCCAGAGAACCCATAAACAATCTTTTTTCCGCCGAACTCGGTGAGCTCTACTTCCCTTGTCTCTCCTGGCTCAAATCTTATTGACGTGCCAGCTGGAATATTGAGGTGGTATCCGTAGGCGACCTTTCTTGGAAAGGATAGAGCCTTGTTAACTTCGAAAAAATGGGCGTGTGAGCCTACCTGAATGGGTCTGTCTCCAGTATTGCTGACTATGACGAGCGAAACCTTTCTGTTCGCGTTCGCCACCACGGGTCTGTCAGATAGAAAATATTCTCCAGGTATCAAATTGATCACACGATTGGATCGTGGACGGTGACCAGCTTTGTCCCGTCTTCAAACGTTGCTTCGACCTGCACGCTCTTGACAAGCTCCGGGACTCCGGTAAGCACTTCATTTCGCGATAATACGTGCCTTCCAGACCCCATCAGTTCCGAAACAGACTTGCCTTCCCGGGCGCCTTCAACAATGTGGTCGGAAATCAAAGCTACAGCTTCAACGTAGTTCAGCTTCAGACCCTTTTTCTGACGCCTGCGCGCAACCTCCGCTGCAATGAAAATGTACATCTTGTCTATCTCGCGTGGACTGAGCATCATGTATGCACTGAATTACTAAATCTCGTATTTATAATTGCGTTTGAGTAATCCGGTTAGTCGCAGATTCAGACGAAAGGCATAATTTCGACCGCATGTGACAACCAACGATTGTTCGTTGTCAGCGCTGTTGCAGGCAATATCCATTCCAACAGACGCATGGCCGGAAAGTGGCGACGTGCAGAATTGAGCGGAGCTGCTGAGCACCTGCTTGTCTCTAGGACCGAAATGGATAAGGTTCGAATGAGGCGCAAGACTGACCGGGGTACAGACGTGGGCCTAATTCTAGAGCGAGGGACCAGGCTCCATCACGGTGACGTCCTAGGCGTGAAGGAAAAATTAATCGTTGTCGTGCAAATGCCAGAGAGAGTTATTTCAGTTATCATGAAAAAGCGCAGCGTTGAGCAGTTAGTTGAAACGGCCGCAGCGGTCGGTCATGCGATCGGAAATAGACACAGACCCATCGCAGTAAGCCAAGGCAAAATCGACTTCCCCATCCAGAATGAATCTGAAATGGAGATATTCGCCAAATTGATGCCTCCAGGAGTCAAGCTGACGGTGACCACCCAGATCTTTGTTCCCACGGGTGAAGTCCACCAGCATGAATGACTACGAATTTCACATGATGCAGCTTGCAGATTCGTTCTTTCCTTCCGGAACCTTTGGATTATCTGGAGGGCTGGAGTCATTTGTCAAATCTGGCAGAGTAAAGAATCGCGCGCAGGTTATCCAGCTTGTCCGACGGCAACTCAAATTTCAGCTCTTGCCGTGCGATTGTGTTGTTCTGTCAATAGCCATGAATGCAGCAAGGCTTGGCGACATCGATAGAATTGTGGAAGCCGACAACAGGTACTATTCTATGAAGCTGGTAAGGGAAGTGCGAACGGCATCGACTAGGTCTGGCAAACAACTACTGCACTCGCTGGCGGCCATGAAGAATGGCGCCGTCGCAAAAAAATTCCAGACGGCGATCGCCAGGGGCAAGACCCCAGGTACTTACCCGGTCTGCCTTGCGATAGCGGCTTATTCATTTCGGATCCCAAAAGTGAGCGCTGTTCGAATGATGTTGTACTCTTATTGCGTGACTATTGTTGGATCGGCCATTAGGTTGGGTGTCATTTCCCACATTGAGGGTCAGAAGATATTGACCGAGCTAGCCCAGGATGTAAATTCAAGACCATCCAGAGAGTCTTCCGAGATTTGGCAGCTAAACCCACTTGCGGAAATCTTGCAGATGAAACACGAACAGGATGAGTTCAGAATGTTTATTACGTAAATTGGCTCTGGCTCTCTATGTGGTCAGGAGGATTCCACGGCTTGGGATTGGCGGGCCGGTGGGCTCGGGCAAAACGCGGCTCATAGAAAAGCTTGTGCCTGTCCTCGCCAAGAAGGGCTATCGCTGCTGCATAATTTCTAACGACGTAGTGTCCAAGGAGGATGCGGAGCGAATGCAACGAATTCTGGCGACCGAAGCGCAGCTGATGCCTGAAAACATGATAATCGGCATAGCGACCGGAGGCTGCCCCCATACTGCAGTCCGCGAAGATCCAAGTATCAACCTTGCCGTGATAGACGAAATTGAGCGCAAGGACCCCTCGCTTGATCTAATTATCATAGAGAGCGGAGGAGATAACACCATGACTACATTTAGTTCAGAGCTTGCCGATTACTTTATTTACATAGTAGATGTTGCTGGAGGGGACAAGTATCCTCGCAAGCGCGGTCTTGGAATCGAAAGCTGTGATTTGCTCGTTATCAACAAGACAGATCTTGCTCCATATGTTGGAGCAGACCTCTCAGTCATGGCTCGTGACGCGAGATCGGTAAGACCCGGGAAGCCAGTTGAATTTGTGAACTGCAGGACCGGCGATGGGGTAGAGCGCGTATCAGATCATATTTTAAGCGGCTTGCTCTTTGACACCTATAGGCCTGCACAGGCAAAGAAGAGAAAGGTAGCACGAAAAAGAGAATGACGCTGTTTGCCGTTCCGAGCGTTTTCGAAAAGTATGGAGACTATGAAGGCGCCACTGGATTGGCAAGGATCAGATTCTCCTCCGGGCACTCATCTCGAACGGCGATAAGCCACCTAGAGACAAAGTCGCCATTGCTGGTTCAAAGAGCCCTGTACCCGGATAGCAATTTGTCAAACATGGCTCATGTCTACCTGATGTCGTCAGCTGGAGGCGTATTGCAGGGGGACAGGATTGAAATCGAAATAGAGGCAGACGCGAACACGATGGCTCGGATAACAACCCAGTCCGCGACCAAGATCTACAAGATGGAAAAAGGATATGCCCTTCAAAAGATCAACATAACGGCCAACAAGGGATGCTACGTTGAATTTGTCCCCCGCTCGCTGATACCTTTCAGGGCTTCCCGTTTCTGCCAAGATGTCACAATCAGGGCTTCCGCCGGCTCCACCGTATTGTATTCAGAGACGGTTTCTGCAGGCCGAACCGCGTCTGGCGAACGTTTTGACTTTGACGCCTGTTTCCTCAGAATGCGAGCGCACGACTCAAAGGATCGCCTGCTCTTCTCAGACGTATGCAATATCGAGCCGTCGCTCGACAAGAAAGAAACCTTTGAACGGCTGTTTGGGGGCAAGTCGATATGGTCAACGATATACATTGTTATGCCCAGCGGAAATCGCGCAAGTATGGACAAAGAAATAGCTAAAGCATTTCGCGAGAGGTCTACGCTTGCAGGCTGTTCTTTTCTTCCAAACGATGGCGGCCTGCTCGTGAGAATGCTTGACGATTCCATAGACAGGATTGAAGAAATGATATCGCTGGTGACAGAGATTGTTAGAAGTCATGTCGTAAGAGCCAGCAAGAAATGACAAAAACTGAAACGCCTTGTCGAATGTGAATTTGCCGTCCGATTTTTATAACTGTCTGGGTCACAGCTAGCCTATCTTCATGACATCCCATCAGCTACTCGGAGACGGGGTTGCGCGAAGCAACGGGTATCAAGCCAGGCGCTATAACCTACTTGCGGCCAGACTGATAGCAGAGCTAGTAAGGAATACGCTAGGTCCGAGGGGAATGGACAAGATGTTTGTTGATCTTTTGGGAGAAGTAACGGTTACAAAGGATGGTGCGACATTGCTTCGGAAAATAGACGTAGAGCATCCTGCAGCCAAAGTAATTATCGAGGCGTCTAACGCAGTCGACAACGAAGTAGGCGACGGGACTACCTCCGTCGTGGTCCTCGCTGGGGCACTCGTCCAAGAGGCCGAAGCCATGCTTGACATGGGATTAGCTCCGTCCACTATCTCAGAAGGCTATTCAAGGGGGCTGGACTTTGCACTTGATGCGCTAAAAGAGATTTCGCAGAAATGTGTCAACTCTGACAAGGTGGTTATGAAAAGGCTTGCCCTGACCTGCCTTCAGTCAAAGGCATTGTCGTACGCGGGGGATCACGTTGCAGAACTGATGGTCGAGTCGGTCTGCAGTATCGCAGATTTTGGCAGTGGCTCCGTCGAGCTCGATGACATCAAAATAGAAGAAAAGCCGGGCAACATTTCTGATTTGCAGCTCGTAACTGGCATTGTGATTGACAAGACCATAGACAGCTCGGCGATGCCTAAAGCGATAGAGGATGCAAAGATCATGCTCATCGACGAAGACCTCGAAGGCAAGAAGACAAAGACTGACGCAGAAATCATGGTAACTTTGCCACATGAGCTCAAGGCTTATTCTGATGCCCAGACGGAGATGATCGAATCAAAGCTGCGACACATCGTCGACTCGGGCGCAAATGTAGTAATTTCCCGCAAGGGAATCAACACATTTGCCCAGAATTATCTCAGAGAGGCCGGAATTATTTCTCTGCGAAGAGTTAAAGAAAACGACCTGATCTGGCTTGCCAAGGCAACTGGCGCGACAGTAGCTGGTAGGCTGGACCACGAGCATGAACATTCCCATGATCATGAACACGGACATCATCATACTCATGACCATGACGACGATCACCGGCAATACCAGCACGGTGACATCGACATCAAGCTGGGCTATGCGCAGCGAGTCTATGAAAAATTTGTAGGAGATGACAAAATGGTTTTTGTTGAAGGGTGCAAGAATCCAAAGTCTGTTACTCTGCTGTTGCGAGCTAATTCCAAGAGAACACTTGACGAATGCCACAGGTCTGCACTTGACGCTCTCTCAGTGCTCCGCAATTTTGTCAAGTCGCCTGCTATAGTGGCAGGTGGAGGTTCAGTCGAGGCAGCTATCGCAAAGAAGGTCAGAGAAAAATCCCTGTCGATCCAGGGTCGGGAGCAAATAGTAGTCCTCAAATTTGCCGATGCTCTCGAAGAAATCCCGCTCACAATAGCCAGAAACGCGGGGATGGACGAACTAGACACTATCACGCAGCTGCGCTCAAGGCACGACCTGTCAAACGGCAGAGCAAGCTTTTACGGCGTTGATGCAGTAGACAGGAAGGTAAAGGAGATGTACCCAAATGTCGTGGAACCTTCAATAGTGAAGGAGCAGGTAATTAAGACGGCAGTAGAGGTCACCAACTTGCTGCTAAGGGTGGACGACGTGCTGATGGCCAAGCCTGTAATGCATCCGCATACTCATGACAACGGCACAAAGCATTGCCACGCGGGAGGGGACAAGATACACGCGCATGATCACTTTGACAGGCTGGGCAAAAAGCAACGCCCTATGCATCATTATTACTAGAAGACCTGTTCGACTATCCCAAGCTCGTAGACTAATCCAATGCCAATTATCAAAGTGATGCCTGCCGCGGCATACCTTAGAAGCAGATTAGTTCGCCAGTAGTTCCCGGCCCGAGTAAACGGAAGTCCAATCAGAGTGCTCATTGCAGCCATGCTGGCTATCGAGCCAACGCCGAATATGGCGATGTAAGCAAGCCCTAAGGGGACAGAGTTGATAGTCGATAATACGACCAGCGTTATCGCACCACTTCCCGCCATGCCATGTATCATTCCAACTATGAGGGACTTGTGGCCGTGGCTGTGCTCTTGTTGGTGATCATGCTCGTGAGAATGCACGACTCCTGAGTCTTTGTGAATGTGTTGATGCGAATGCTTCCGGCCTCTTCCGAATATTCCACGAATGAATCTGCCAACGTTAAAGCCAGTCAAAGTGGTGGCTCCGAGGAAAATTAGCATGAGACCAACTCCGAATTCAAGCCTGCCGGATATGTTTTCGGGTATGGTGATCGCGAAAAGTAGCACGATCAGTCCAGCCACTAACAACGTTGCAGTGTGGCCAATGCCCCACATCAGACCAAGAATTGGAGCTCGGCGGAGTTTGTTTTGGCCACTGGATGTTGCCACAATAGTAGACACAGCCGCGACATGATCCGCCTCCATTGAGTGCCGAAGACCTGTGATAAGACCCAATAGCAATAGGCCTACCGGAGCTGCCGCGCTAATGCTGCCCTCCATCGGCGCGAACATTGCCTCTATCATATGGTTAAATGATTCTGCTATCATTCAGTCGGACCTTAGCTTGCAAGCAGACTTTTGCTTGCTGAAATTGGTTCATTGAATAAGATTGTTCTTGCTGGTTTGTTATCTATCCTTGCTTCAAATGTGATTAAACGTAGCGTTTCAGGAACTCCTATCAGGGTGTTACTCGCTGTAAGAATTTTCTTCGCGTCATTTTGGATCGCCACGTCTTGCTTGCCGTTCCGTATAGATTTCACGACATGTGAACAGAGCAAGAATAGAGCCTCGTTGGCGTTCAGCCTCATCCCGCATCTTAGTCTCTCTTCAACCATGGCTGAAGAGCTGAAAAAAATTTCTTCGTCTGTGCTACCGTACTCAAAGAACTTTGTAAATGCCGGCACGTCAGGTTCGCCCTTTATCGTTGCATGGACACTTATCATCGTCGCCTAGGCACCTTCGCCTTCGGGGACCCAAAACTGTATGTATGCCCTTTGCCGCGGTAGGACCTAGGTCTCACTGGCTTTCCTTCGGTCTGCCCCTTCTTTGTCAGTGACAGGCCGGCCAATAGTTCCACTATCAATCTGTTCGCGAGACCCGATGTGATTCCCCCATTGTACGAATTGTTGTCTGACACGTCATAGTTTGGCGCGACTTCGACAAGGTCAAAGGCAAATTTGTCGGGATCAAATGAGGTGGAAAGGAGCCTCATCAGCCTCATGCCTTCCCTTGAAGTCAGCCCGTTTGGTTCTGGCTCGCCGGTGCCGGGTGCGTATGCAGGGTCGAACGTGTCAATGTCCCAGCTGATATAGACTCCATCGACATTGTCGTTTGCCCGGTCTGCAGCTTCTTTGGCTATCTGGTCAATGCCTAGCTCTTCGACATCTAGCATTGTGAACCACTGAAAGTCCTGGTCTGCCATCCACTTGTACAAGTCAGGTCCTGGCCAATAGCCGCGCGGACCAATGAGCGTGTAGTTCTTACCTTTCAGGCAGCCAAGCTCCATAATCCGGCGTATGTGTGCTCCATGATCGTACTTGAAGCCGCATAGTCCCTGGGGGGCGCAATCTGCATGGGTATCGATGTGGATCATGCCAATGTTCTTGTGCTTTTTCGCAAATGCCCTGACGTTTGCAAATGTAATAGAGTGGTCGCCTCCCAGCATCACAGGTATACCGTCTATATCCAGGACTTCCTTGACCTTGTCAGTCATCCTCCTGTGAGATTCAACAACGTCGCCAGGAGACACCACGACATCCCCATAGTCGACTGTGCGAAACACCCCAAATGGATCAACACCAGTCTCGATGTTAAAGTGCTCATACGGTGGAGAGGGTACTGTGGAGGCAGCGCGGATGGCCCTCGGCCCGTACCTGGCGCCTGGGCGTATGGTTGTCCCAAAATCAAACGGCTCGCCGATAACTGCGATATCAGGTTTGACTTTCTTTAGCTCTGCCTGGCTTCGTATCCACGGCAGTTTCAGAAAAGTCGGAATGCCTACAAAGATTGGTTCGTCATTTCCCTTGTACGAGTCCCCATAAAATTCCATCCCCATGTGGTTTCATGGAAGTTAATTAGTAAGTATTTTTTAAGTATTGCTAAGTAATCTACGTTCAGACTTTGATTCGGCTGCCGAACAACAATCGTGCTATTGCAGGAAAACCGTAGATT
>DASYRH010000018.1:0-12089 GCA_036004585.1 Nitrososphaera sp.
ACCGCGGACCCGATTCTTCCTAGCGCAATTATTCCAAGAGTAGCTCCGTAGACATTTGTTCCAAGAAGGAGATCAGGGGTCCATCCAACCTTCCATTTCCCTCCCCTGACAAGCCGGTCACCATCTACAATGTTGCGGGCGCATGCAAGAATGAGCGCAAAGGTGAGATCGGCTGTCGCTTCTGCAAGGATGTCTGAAGTAAATGTGACATAGACTCCGCGTGAAGTTGCTGCCTTCACATCAATGTGATCAAAGCCCGTGCTGTAGGAGCTTATCACTTTGAGTTGCGGACCAGCCGATTCCATTACTTCCGCGTCGATCTTGTCGGAGAGCATACAAATGATGCCGTCCTTGCCTCTTACATTCCTCAGTATCTCCTTTCTTGAAGGGGGTTCAGACTTTTTGTTGAGCAACACGTCACAATTTCTAGATAGCTTATCCAAACCCTGCCCCGGAAACTTCCTCGTCACGTATACTCGCTTTCTGCCCACGACGCCATCTGCTGATTGTTTGTATTTATTGTAATAGCCAGATCACGGCTAGCATACTTGCGCAAGTTTTCAAGTGCAGATATCTTTGACGTCCAAGGAACCTCGCCGCTAGTGTTACACAGCTCGTAGGGATCCTTGACTAGGTCATAGATCTCTTTTACGCTATTTTTGTAAAGTGCTAGAATATTTCACAGTCTGCAGTTTTTGTATCGCCCTCGGCGCTTTTGAAACCTGCGATAGTGTCGATTCCGGCACCGCATTCAAATTTGTCTTTGCCCGCCTCGCCAATAAGCAAATCGTTGCCGGCGCCACCTCTAAGGATATCGTCTCCTGATCCTCCGTAAATTTCATCATTTCCATCGAACCCAAACAGCATGTCGTTTCCAGCATCGCCATATATCTTGTCATTCCCTCCGGCTCCGCAGAGAAAATCGCCAGCCAGGTCGCCCCTAAGGTTGTCATCCCCTGTGAGACCGAAAATCACGTTTACAGAGTCGTTGCCCAAAATCGAAGGGTCATTTCCACTTGTGCCAAAGATTACAGGCTGCCTGTTGAAGCAATTTACGCTGATGTTGTTCTTTGCTACCTTCAGTTTCCAAAAACTGCTTGCACCGCTCTCTTCGCTTACACCGTACAGGTACATCGCATTGCTTGTACTATCCCATGCTGCGGCCATTTGCATTCGAGAGGGAGGCAGGACGCCATCGGCGTCCTGAACAGTTGACCATTTTTCATTATCAAAGTCGTACATCCACGTATCAGGCGCGTAAATAGATTCAGAATCTTTAAGTCCACTGAATAGAATCATTCTGTTCGCCGCATCATCGTATACAATGTCTGTTCGCCTTTCGTCAGGATAGTGCGTATAATCAGTCCTGCCAGATTGAACCAAAGCCCACTTGTTGGCAACCGGTTCATACTTCCAGATGTCGTTGTAATGCGTCTCCCTTGTGTCCTCTGCCCCGCAGCTGAGAGGGCCAAGCTCCTGCTTACCTCCAAAAACATAGAATACCTTGCCGAGCGAGTTATAGACCCAATCCGACTGGCGCGGAGCTGGCTTGCCGTAAGTATCATCTGCAAGCGGATTCATGTTAGTCCACTTTGGCGTCGAACCAGAAATGTCGAGCTTCCAGACGTCATTATACATCTTGTCACCAGGACATCCCGCGTTGTTGAAATGTCCACCAAACATGTAACTTACCCTCTGATTGGGATTGTATTCAAGCGAGCCCCAATGTCTTTTCTCAGGGAGCGCCTGGGTGCCAAAATTTAGCTTTTTCCATGTATTGGTTGCAAGGTCGTATGTCCAGGTCTCGTTCGTTTCAAACGAATGCGCGCCCACGAGGTAGCCTCCAAATATTACGAATTTGTTATTGAAGTCATCATAGACCATGGAATGAACTGACCTGCCTGCGGGACAGGAAGGTACGCAATTCCAGCCTGTTTTCTGGGTCCAGGTCCCTTCTGCTAGATCGTAGACCCATACCTGATTGAAGAAGCCACCCGTTGGTGTCCTTCCGCCGTAAAGTAAGATCTTGTGGTCATCCGGCGAATAGGCAATCGCGGTGCTCCTTATCGCGCCTGGCGTCGCTGAAAGTGACTGCCAATTTCCACTCGAATAAAGATGCCCCGGGGTAGAGTCTGTCTGGATGACAGCAGGGATTATAGCCAAGATTAGCAGGCCGGCAGATAGAAGCGCAAGTACGCTCTTCAAATGTCATCCACATGCCTATCTTGCTAGATAAGTCTGCCGGGTTGAAGACCGCAATTATTACTTCACTTCTAAAGTCTGTAAAATCCTACCTTACTCGGTCCTAGTTAACATACTCGAATTGTCTCTTGACGTACAAATTGGACAAACAGAACGATGATTATTGTAATAGCCCGGCCCAGATTCGAACTGGGGTCAAGGGCTCCAAAGGCCCCTATGCTTGGCCACTACATTCGGCGGAAAATGGAATTTTCCACTACCGGGCTTCCGGGCGTAAATTCACCTATCTTTCACATCTTTATAATCTTACGGAGTTCACTGCGTCGATCATTCTTTTTGTCGGATCTTCCATGCTATTGAGGATACTTTGTGCCTTCTTGCTTTGAGTCACCCGGTATTTCTCATTGGACAGCATCATTGTCGCCAGCTTGACAAGCATTTTTGGTGACGACGCTTTCTTGACGAGACCCACCCTAACCAAATATTTTTCCACGTAATAGCTAAATGGTGTAATGGAAATTGTCGGCTTGCCAAGAAGTGCGGCCTCGGCAGTCATGGTTCCGCCCGCTCCAATGAATATGGTTGTAGAACGCAGCAGCGAAGTGCCTTCAACGACATCATGAAATACCTTGACCTTGGGTCCATACCGAGCTTCAACTTGCTCGATCTGGTCTTCGTATCGGCAGAGAACGGATATTTCGGCCGAGTCGTGGCATTCGTTAACAAAGTGATCCACAAAGTTAGAACTATCTAATTTCCTGTCTGCCACGTAGGAGGCCTTGCTCTCTTCAAGACGTATCAACACCCTTTGATATCTGTTTGTGTCGGCGTTCTTTTCATGTTTTAGCCAGGCTGCGGGATCAAGAGCGCGGTATCTTGTGACAGCTCCCTCCCTGACGCCGAATTTCGACCAAGCTGAACTTGGTATGATCCAGGGGCAAAACACCCTGCTCGCCAGTGGAATTGTAAGCCTAGCTACCGCCTCCGAATGAGGAGAATCATTGAAAGCGAAGTGTCTGTTGCCTAGTCCAAAGGCTACTCTCGCACCCTCCGGTGAGGAGAATGTCATGGCGATGTCCGGTTCAAATCGGTTTACAACCTCGGCGAGTTCGTAAACCCTGTTGGCACCTGCGCGGAGCTTGCCATACCTGTCAGCCCCCCCATGGCTTCCAACTAATGTGAGGTCGAGCTTTTTGATCCTTGCAAGCTCAACTGCCTCTCTATAGTGTCTTGATGTGCACATGACTTCATGCCCAGAGCGCCGCAGCTTTTCTACGGCTCTGCCAAAGAACATGACCTGCTTTGGAGTCAGTATATCAAACCAGATCTTCAAGCATGACATCTAGCAGCTGGGACTGAAAAAACCTTTTCATTGAAAGAGCGATAACGACTGGACCTACTTCAAAGGGTGTTACTTCCTGGAGCTCTCTGCCATGAAAAGCCTTTTCTTTAACTACTCTTGTAGATAGGCTGAGTAGAACTTGGGGATGCTTTGGGGAGCTCAGTCTCGACTTTGAGTGCAGCTTCTCCTCCCGTTGCTGTCTATGGGCTGAGCACAGAAGGCTACAGAATTGCGTCATCAATAGCTGTCAAGGGAACCAAGGTGTCATTGATTGACGAATCGGCTAGGATGGCCATATCATTAAAGCCCGATATCGCGCGGACCTATCCAAATGTAAGTTCCCTGATCGAGGACGAGCCCCTGCTGGATCTTGAACCGATAGACGTGGCGATAAGCAATGCCTCATACGTGTATTTTGCTCCTCGTATCCGCAAAGTGGGTTCTGACGTCAAAAGCGATGTGACGACGAAGTTCAAGGATGCCATCAAGGCGCTGAAGCGCGGTGCATCAGTGATCTACATGCTTCCCACAGGCGTAGGGGGAAGCAGCGAGAACATCGCCCTCATCGAACACGTCACCGGCATGTCCGTGGAGAAAGAGGTCTCCTACTACTATATGCCAATGAGTACAATGGTCGGTCCTAGAGAGGCGATGATTGGCTCGGCAAGATCAAAACAAGACAATATCCTTTCAAAAATGCTTTACGACCCTGACACCAGGCAAAAGATTGGCTTTGTAGACGTCAATTCAGCAGAGCTCTCCTATGTCATCAGAATACTGAGCCACTACGCTGGTATGGCGAGCATACTTGAAATTTGCAAAAAGGCGTCTGACATCAACGCGGGCATGGAGTTAACCCAGGGCTCATTTACTGACCTTTACGTGGACGATGTCACCAGCGGGCTGTACGACCTTCGCATCATAGGCTCTTCGCTCGACGGCGCGGGTCCACTAATGTACCTCGTGAACGGAAGCATCAAGGGAATTGAGGGATACTCGAAATATCTCATTGACCAGATCAGGGGCACACTGAAAAAGCGCGATCTTAAGGCAAGCAGGACAAAAGTTGCCATAGCATGGACACTCGATCCAAACGAGATGAGGGGCGACAAGATTGAACTGCTATCATCCCTTGAGACAAAGATCAAAGATTATATCGGAGACGTGGAACGCCACCAAGGGTCGACGTTTGACCTCTATCACACAGACAAGACAACGGTTGTCGTAGCATGCTCAAAGGTTGACTTTGAAAAAGTAATGTCAAAGAACATGGCGAATCAGGACTTTATCGTCATGAAGGCAAACCCGCTGTGCCAGACATTGTAGCTTGTCGAGTAATGGTCTTTGTTTTATATCTGACGAGATGGAACCACCTCTATCATGAAGATCAGAGATGAGGGCACAATCATTATCTCCACATTTTCTGATGAACGAGCTGCGCGCGACCTCGCCAGAAAGGTCTTAAACGACAAACTTTGCGCATGCGTCAACTATGCGGGAATTCATTCAATGTATTTTTGGAAAGGCAAGATGGAGGACCACGAGGAAATCCTTGCTCTGTTCAAGACGACGCGCAAGTCTGCTGAAAAGCTAAAGAAAGCAATAGCGAAGCACCATCCCTATGAAGTGCCTGAAATCGTCGAGCTAAAAATGTCCGACGTGAGCACTGGCTATCTGTCGTGGCTTGCCGCAGAAACATCAACGAATCGCATATCTCAAAAGCGCCACAATCCCGCCAAGTGAGGAGACTCGAAGGCCGATGTCAGTCGATGAATCAACCGCAAAAGTTTTTGCCCCGTAACTTTCGATCGCATTCAGCATTTTTACTACATCTTCCTCGTTTTCCGTTGTAAAAATCGAGCCCGAAAAAACTGCGGTATCTATTGCCTTGAGCGCGGCGGCATTTGACACTTCCTTTAAGCCCATTGAAAACTTCGCTTCTCCCCGATTTACCATGAGCATGACCTGATCTAACAGCGAAGAGACGGTGGCCAGCTTGCTTGCGCCCATCGCTTCTTTCATGGCGGATGATCGCAAGAACACGAATACTCCGTCCTCCCCCGCAACGTCGACGCCTTCAACGAGCTTGATGTTTGCTTTCGCGATTTCGCTTTTGGTTGAAAGCAAATTGAAAAAACGTCGCCTTGTTTCGCCCGGACCAAAGATCAGCACGTTATCGCCTTCATCGTATATTGAAATGACTGTCTTTACGATGTCCCCAAAGAATGTGTCAATGGATGGATTGTTTTTAGTCTGGTAACGTTTTCCACTCTGGCCTGAATAGATATTTGGTATTACCTTAACATGAGTCCCCGAGACTTTGGCAACTGCAGCTTCCTGAGTATCGATTGCTGCAAGGATAAACGCGCCCCCCGAACCCGACCTGCTTAGCATCTTTATCTCATAATCTTGCCACCTTCTCCCCTTGTCGAGCACTAGCTTGTCTCCTGATTGAACTGAAAGTGAATGTCCGGTCCCTTTTGAAACTAATTCGTTATCGGTTTCTGTAATGGTGCCTGATATCCTGAGCCTGTCAACCGCAGCGTCCAGTTCGCTTTGTTCGACTCTCAGAGAAACGCGTATTTTGACCCTATCCCCTCGATCAGGCCGACCGTACTCTTTTGCTATCTTTATGACCCGGCTCGTGTCGGCAATAATGATGTCGCCCTTTGCCAGTACCCTCCTTAGTGTAAATATATCGTCAGCATCCTCGGGAATCAGCAAGAAAGCGTTATGTGACGTCCCGCTGGGCTTTACAATCAAACAACATCACTTTTGTCAAGCTTGACAAGTCTCAAAAGTCGCATTTTAACTACTATGGCTTTTTCAGTAATCGATGCTTTAATTAATATTCTTGGAATAAGCGTTTTCAAGAACGTCTGTGAAACATCTGCATTAATGTGGGAAAATTCCGACTGAATGGCGGCCTACTAAGGGGCAGGCGCCTTGTGAATAGCTCGCCATTGCTTTGGCGTCTCATGACATTTTGTTAGCTATAACTCTTACAAGTTCTTATCAAAAAGCCGTTAATTACCATTGAGCCCTTAGTAGTCCTGAGTTAATTTGGAAAAACTCGATCTGGCATTTGCAGTCGGAGCACTCGCCTTAGCCGGTGTAGTAGGCGGATTGCTCTATGCGGTGTACCCAGGCTGGTTCGGTGCATACACTGAATCAACTGACGGTACTTCAATAGCATCCAGCCCTTACATTAGTACCGACGGAATGACCAGCACGCCAATTGACAACAGCACAGCAACTCAAAACACAACGAGTACTGCGGACAGCACCTCTGGCCCGCAGCCGAGTAACAACAACGGATACTAGCCAGCCGGTTTACATTGGTTAGTTCATTCCCTCACTTTTTGTTACTACTTTAGAGGAATTGAGTCAGAATACTAGCCAAGTTACGCATAGGCAGCCAAAGGAAGTGTCAAGCAGTTCTGGGTTCGGCTCACTATAACAGATCGGTGTCCGAAGGCAATTGCTGCCTTTACTGTTGTGCGGTCTTTTCGCTTGCAGTGACGGCAGACGAAGAGTCATCATTTCCACTATGACCTTTGTCGCCCTGCTCCTTGAATGATTTCAAGACATTGTCCGCCCATTCTGGGGTAAGGACTCCTGATTCCACCATGTTTACCAGCGCGTTAGGAGATGCAAAGCCCTGAACCTTGCCTAGCCGCCTGCGCGTCTGCCTCCACTTTAGCTGAGTGTTACCGCTTTTCGAAGAATAAATTATGCCGAGTATTTCCTTGGCGTTAACAAAGGTCATTTCCCTTATTTTCTTCAGCGTTACTTTATCGGCCGCCTCTATGTAGATCGCCCCTGGCCCTTCTTCTCGCTCGGGGAACACCTCATAGTCACGCAAGTAACTTTCCGGGATAAACGAACGACATGTACTTACGATAATGAATTGTCTGAAGCTCTCAAGTGACGCCGCAGTTTCTATCTGTACCAAGGTAGTTATGAAAGCCAAGTAGCCATTTATCAAGCTTTAGAGATCATGAAGTGGACAAACTCCTTACTCAAGATCTTCCTCACAAATCAGTAGGGCTAGTCTAGTCATCGCTTGTCCACGGCCAAAATTACATTCCGAGGGATAAAAGTCATTATTTGGGGCTAGCAGCACTTGCCACGAGGAATTGCATGACCATGGGGGCATTTGCGCGGGTGCTTTAGCAGAGTACACAGGGCGTCAGTGAAAATAGTTTTCATGTGGTGCTCAATGCCGCAGACCATCTCTTCATCTATTTCTATCTTGAGCGAGTCCTTCATCAGCACTTCAAGCAGTCTTGTGTTTCTCATCATCTGCTTGCCAATCTTTTCGCCAGCGTCGGTCAGCTCGACGCTACCTTTGGTATACCGCACGAGCTGGGACTCGTTCATCTTGCGCAGCATTTGGACTACCGACGGCTGCGTTACATTAAGGAGCTTGGCTATCGAGCTGACCTTTACGTCTTCGCGTCTTTCCCGTATGAACCAGATTGCCTTTAGGTACATTTCAACATGCTCTGCTTCGGCCGTACCTACAAAAAGTTCCTCGTCGTACATCGGCACCTTTTTTCCCAGGACTGACGATTCCAAGGCAGATTCTCAATCCTCGCTTAACTCTTTTAATGTTTCGGATTTGTGAAGCTAATTATCAAAATTTTATAACGATGTTATACAGAGAATAACGTACAACGCACAATCAGATGTGGTAAAATAAAAGGTTAGGGTTCAACTTTTTCGAAGTAGATCGAGTCCATTTCTTCACGCTGCAGGTTTCGTATTTCCTTGGCAAACCAAATTGCTACGAGAGTACCGTCTTTAGTCTTGACATGAAACATCCATCCGAACAGTATGATGTACATGACTTTGTGACGTAATGCGCTGACACCAGGAACGACTACTTCAACTAACAATTTCTTTGACAAATAACCCAACAACCAATTTGCGAAGCCGTTTAGGTTTAGAACCTGATCTGCATACCGAACTCTCAATATATTGAGTTCATCAAACTGGCATTTAAGATGAATGTACTTCCCTCCTCTTTTAGTGCTACCTCTGTTATAAGATATCAAACTCAACGATTGCCATGGGACTTTGTGCTTCGTGTCTTGAAGTCCGATGTGAAGAATGCCGCCGGGATTGGGAATTTTCGCACCCTTGTTTTATATCTAGTCGGTTTCCTTATGGACTGTAAGTGAGCGCAGACGTCAAACAAAGACATGCTACAAGCATATATCGAGCAGTACCTATCCGGAATGTCTATCTCCTTATGATGTAGGCCATAGTCAACAGCCACAGTGCGTGACAGATGGCGAATTCAAGAACTGCGACACGAAACATGAACCAACTCATAGCTCAAGAATTTAGATGCCCGGAATGTGGTGAAATGTTCAATGAAACGATTCAGTTGGCTGTTCACTTCACTAGAAGGCATGAGGTAGCAGCCGCCCCCTCCCTCTGAGGAGCTAGCTACCATATATCCCGCCTGTTTCAGCTTGCCCATGACATGTCGTAACATGTGCTCGCGGGTTGGCATCCACGGTCATAATGGAAGCCTGTATGATGAAGGCCACAAGTATTGCACAAAATGTGCGGTTAATTTGAAGTCTGACAAGACACGCCGTTTCTACTTTGTCTTCTTCCGAGAATTATTCAGGGAATCGTCCCATAAATATTCAAAGTAACCCTTTGCAAAGACAGCAAGTCCAGCGTGGTCCGCCGAGATAGCCACCGGTTCGACAACTCCTCCTTCCCCGGAGCCTTCGCTCAGAAGAATGACCACGTGTTTACTGTCTCCGATCACACCTCCTCCGAAAAGCCCGTCTTTCACCCTTACCTCGGCTACCCTTGACAGGTTCTTTATCGTCTCCGGTTGAATTTTGGACGAAGCAAGGATATTCACCTTGACACCTTTGTCATGAAGCACTCGCAAAACCGGCTGGAGAGGCTTGGCCACATTCTCTGCTGCGTGTGGGAGAGCCACTAATAGCTCGTGATGCGAGCTCTGAATAATTTCATTTACCTTAGATGCGATATTCATCAATCCTGTAGCGACCCAGATCTCGGGTCTCTCCTTAACTCCGCTTCTTGTATAGATCGGCATCAGCTCGCTTATTATCGTGCTTTGGCTTTCACGAAAATTATTATCAAAGCGTGTCCGTGTTGCCTCTAGGGCAGTTGAAGGAGATTTCGGAAAGAATTTCTGAGGTCGGGAGCTGTCAGACTCTAGCCATCCCTTCTCTTCAAGTCCGTTCAGCACCTCATAGATTTTAGAGTATGGCACACCTGACTTTTTGGATATATTCGCAGCAGTCATGGATCCCGCAGCCAGGAGCGAGATGTAAACACGTATCTCATAGCTAGTCAAGCCAAGGTCTTCCATCGCGTTCCTAGACTTGTCGCTAATACTCAATGATTTCAAATGTGCGGGTTCGGACTATATTTACCTTTTAAAGCCACTAGAGGATGGGATTATCGACCCCCACCTGAAGGAGGGGCCGGTCTCACGCTAAATTCTGATGATTTTTGGGCGATTTCTGAGGGGAATTATACCTTTTCACCGTATGATTTGGTATGTTATATTTATATACAAAATGGAGAATGTGTCCATAAGGTAATAGTATGGACCTAATCCAAATTTCGAATACGACTAGCAAGACGCTTGGCGCTAGGCGTACAATCAGGTTCACTCAGAGCATTTGCCCTGACTGCAACATGATTCTGGATGCCGAAGTATTCGAGAGAGAAGGTAAAGTCTTTATGACAAAGACATGCCCCTCGCACGGCGAATGTGAGGAACTCTACTTTGGCTCATATGAGATGTACAAGAAATTTAGCACTTATTGGATGGATGGCAAGGGTGCACATGCTCCAAACGTCATGATTGACAAGTGTTCATGTCCGAACAATTGCGGACTTTGCACAAACCACCTTTCTCACTCTGGCCTTTCAAACATGATTATCACAAACAGGTGCGACCTGACCTGCTGGTATTGCTTCTTTTATGTAAAGAAGGGTCTCGAGGGCGCATACCTCTACGAACCAAACATGGAACAGGTGAGGGCCATGATGAAGACTCTCAAAGCAGAAAAGCCGATTGCAGGCAACTCTATCCAGATCACTGGTGGTGAGCCGATGCTCCGTGACGATATCGCAGAAATAATCAAGGTCATGAAGGAAGAAGGCGTTGACCATGTCCAGCTGAACACAAACGGAATCAAGCTGGCCATGTCTCCAGAGACAATGCGCCAGGTAAGGACGGCAGGTGTCAGCAACCTCTACCTTTCATTTGACGGCGTGACCCCCAGAACCAACCCCAAGAACCACTGGGAGATACCGTACACACTCGAATCTGCAAGAAAGTGCGGAATGACAGTCGTATTCGTTCCAACAGTGATCAAGTCGATCAATGACCACGAGCTCGGCGGGATCATCCGCTTTGCGCAGAAGAATCTAGACGTTGTCCACGCTGTCAACTTCCAGCCAGTTTCGCTGACGGGAAGAATGACCAAGAAAGAGCGTGAAAAGTATAGAATCACAATCCCAGACTGCATTGAAAGAATCGAAGAGCAGACAAATGGTGAAATTTCAAAGGACGGCTGGTTCCCGGTACCATCTTGCATGCCCATGACCAACATTATTGAGGCATTCAGCAAAAAGCCAAAGTACGAATTATCCATTCACTTTGCGTGCGGTGCAGGCACATACGTCTTTGAAGACGTTGAAACTAAGAAACTAACCCCGCTGACGTCGTTTGTAGACATCAAGGGGGTCTTGGAATACTTTGAAGAAAAGGCAGACGAAATCAAATCGGGTGCCAACAGGTACTGGGCGATGCTTGAAGTCGTCCGCAAGCTAAAGCAGTTTGTCGACAAGGAAAAGCAGCCGCGCGGTCTGGACCTTGCAAAGATGTTCTCCAGTATCCTGCTAAAGCGCAACTTTGACTCGGTAGGCTCATGGCACGTAAGGTCGCTGTTCCTGGGCATGATGCACTTCCAGGACAAGTACAACGAGGACCTTGAAAGACTGCAGAGATGTGACATCCACTACCTGACTCCGGACCTCAGAATCATTCCATTCTGTGCCTTCAACGTGATCCCAGAGTGGTACAGAGACAGAATACAAAAGAAATACAGCATTCCTGTGGAAGAATGGGAAAAGGTCCACGGCCAGACTCTTGAAGCAGGCCTTTACAGAGGGCTCATGAGAAGGGGCAAACCCGAAGCAGAGATGGGATGTGCGCTTTCTGAAATGCACAAGGCAGCAGCTCAAGCCACTGACGACCACAAGGGCGTCGAGCTCCGCAACAACATGGCTGGCGCATAAACGCCTTTCTTTTCCTTTTTAGTATTTCCTTCTATACCACTTGTAGATGTAGTACGCTACGCCGATTATGACCACAATTACTATGAGCGGCCAAAGAAAATAGATCACGAATGCGGCGACAATGATAAGTGCTGCTATAATTAGGATATCAAGAATTCCCAGAGGTCTTGCCAACGGACAATATTGGTGGGCTGCACTAGTAAAGGTTTAGGAGAATTGACAGGATATTACG
>DASYRH010000019.1:0-4526 GCA_036004585.1 Nitrososphaera sp.
CAAGGACTTCGAGGTGAATGTCGCCAGTAACTCTTCGGAGGTGCGAGACTTTGCATTTGAACAAGCCGAAAAGAAAATTGAATTCACGGTAGAAGGAGAAACTGGGACTAGAGGTGTTGCTCAAGTAACTTTGCCAAAAGAGCTCCTTGCAGGCGAGATGACAGTTTCTATTGATGGTAGGGTAATTGCAGAGGATTCTAACGATGTAATCGTTACTTCCGACACAGCAACTGAAATGACACTAGAGATCAACTATCCGCACAGCGAACACACAATCGAAATAGTCGGCACAAGCGTAGTCCCGGAATTCCCGATCTTGATGTTGGTGATGGTAGGAGCACTCGGATCAGTAGTAGCAGCCATCACAATAGCTAGCAGAAGCAAATTCGCTCACAGAATATAGAAAAAGGAAGACGAAGGCCCCAGCATTTGGCGCATGGCGAGCCCTAGAACGCTTCGTGAGCATACATGAGTGCTACATCAAGCGCAGTCTGAAAGCTCCTCGCCACTTGCGGTCTCTAGGAAGCCCAGCAACCCTGCCCAATCTTCAAATGTGTTTTTGAGATTCCCGAGTCCTGTTCTTGGCTCGTCAAAGCCTGAGGAATGCTCGCCTAGCGGTACGGCATCTGCAGTCGCTTCTCCCCAGCATGATCCTTCGCTGCCTTGTGCAGCCGCAGGCGCAATTGCGAGTGCTGCAAATGCCGATAGCCCGACGATTGCACCGAGTGCTGCCATTATTCCAAACATGGCAAGTCTTGTTCTTGAAACCATTGAAGGGCTTGTCGAATTCTTTCTATAAATGGGGATTGGAAGGTTTTTCGGAAAAATATTTGGGTCTCATTAGTACGTAGTGCGGCGTGATTGTAACAATTTAGCCTTCATCCCGTGATTTCTTTCCAGAAATCGTTATAGCAATATCTTGTCTTCCCGCCCGTCGCCATCTTACATAAGGCAAGTGCCTAGCTCCAAAAATACCAAAAATTAGGGCATTATCAGCTACAAAACCAACTTCAAAAGTATTATATTACTACTGGAATTTCCACCCCGCTATGCAAGTTAGTGGCAGGGTACTCGTCTGCGATTCCATTGACAAGTCTGGAATTGAGAGCATGAAGCGCGGAGGGCTCACTGTGGACTACAAACCAGAGATCAAGCCTCCAGAGCTGGTTTCTTCCGTTAAAGATTATGATGTCATTATTGTTCGTAGCAGGACCAAGGTAACAAAGGATGTTATTGAAGCGGCGGCAAATGCGAAAATCATTGCTCGGGTCGGAGTTGGCCTCGACAATGTAGACGTCAAGGCGGCTGAAGCTAGAAAGATAAGAGTCATAAACGCGCCTGAAGCCGCGTCGATCGCAGTGGCAGAGCTTGCGATTGGCTTGATGATCACCCTTGCACGGAGCATTTCAAGAGCTGATTCGGAGACAAAGAAGGGCAACTGGATAAAAAAAGACCTAATGGGAACCCAGCTCTCCGGCAAATACCTGGGCATAGTAGGCGTAGGAAATATCGGAAGAAACATCGGCAGGATGGCAAAGGCGCTTCGCATGAACCTGATAGGGTATGATCCCTATCCGATCAGCCGGGAGTATGTAAGCGAGACTGGTATCATCGTGACGGATTTTAACACCCTGTTAGAGAGCTCTGACTTTGTTACGTGCCATGTGCCGTCTACTCCGGAAACAAATCACATGTTCAACGCCGAGACCTTTGGGAGAATGAAAGCTACCGCCTACTTGATAAATACTTCAAGAGGAGAAATTATCGACGAAACGGCTCTTTACGAGGCGCTAAAGGCGGGCAAGCTTGGAGGAGCGGCGCTTGACGTCTTTGAAGTCGAACCACCTACGAACAAGGACCTCCTGTCCCTGCCAAACGTAGTATGCACTCCCCACGTCGGCGCGCAGACCAAAGAAGCGCAAGAGCTTGCGTCTATAGTGATTGCCGAAAAAGTCATTCAGATTTTGCGGGGAGTCATATAACATTTATTTGGGCTAAAATCAGGAAAGTATTGCAAAATATGCACAAGTACATGGCCCAGTCATGGCTCAAGATGTGGAAGAGCAATTCTGACGAGTTAAAGTCAAAAGCTATTGCTTGGAGGGCAGAGCAGACGATTAGTCGTATTGAGAGGCCAAGCAGACTGGACAGAGCCAGAAGGCTTGGATACAAGGCGAAGCAGGGAATCGTTGTAGTTAGAATCCGCGTCGGACGGGGCGGGATGAGAAAGCAGAGGCCGGTATCAGGCAGAAGACCCAAGCACCTTGGCGTCGTACGAATAAAGCAGGGGATCAGCATGCGCAAGGTAGCAGAGCGAAGGGTAGGCGAAAAGTTCCCAAACCTCGAAGTCCTCGGTTCTTACTATTTGCACAAGGATGGCATGAACCTCTGGTACGAAGTTATCTTGGCAGACACTGCACACCCGGCAATCTCTAAGGACAGAGAAATGCGCGGCAAGCTCAAGGCGTTTGCAAAATAATCGCTCAGATCATCTTTCTTGTCTTTTCTATTGCAGCAGCAAGATCACTTGCTGGTGTTTCTTTGTCCAGCGTAATGTAGAAAAAGTAATCTCCGCTCGGAATCGTTACTATCTTTACTTTTTCATTTTCAGTGTGGCAATATTCAGTTTTGCCTATAGATTTCTCAAGGTTCTTTCGCAGCTGGCTTCTTGTTGCCTCGATAAAGTACTCGTTTCTCGCCTCGTCCGGATTTAAAAGTGGGGTCACGCCCTTGCGCAGACTTCCGGCAAGCGTCCTCCCAAATTTGTTCATTATTCCGGCATAGCGGACGCGGGGAGAAATCGTCAAGATGGAATTGCATTTTTCCTTGTATTTTGCGGTATCGGGGTCAGCCTGCAGTCTTTTCGACATAGAGTAGTATTACGATTCAGGCGATATATGAACTAGTTCAGTAATTGCGGCGAGAATTTCAATGGAATGTCTATTCCATTCGGTTACAAAACTACAAAGTTTCGGTCGTGCCCATCGCATGTTATCACTATAGAAAAAAAGGGGAGTGGGCCCTGCCCACAATCTAGGTCTAGTGAGCGTTGCCGCACGGACCAGCCTGCTTTATGTTGCATGGAGGAACGTCGTCAGCAGAGCCTGTACTTTCATCTCCTACTGGCCATTCTTCTTCCAAGTCATCATTCAGATCCTGGTTCAAGGCGAACGGACTGTCGACAAGGAAGGCATAAGGCGGGTAGTTGGGGATGGGGTCTGCAGGATCCCAGACTGTTACGACTTTTCCATAGGTTCCCTGCAGGACAGAGACTAGAGTCGCGCAATCACCCACCGCGCCAGGGTCTTCACATGTTGGCATTCCGCGCTCGGGGCTAAGTTCCACTGCATGGTTGTGCCAATTCGCTCTTTCCCTCAACGGTAGTGTGAGGTACTGGTCGTCAGTGATGATGAATTCTAGCTGGGCGAGTTGGGGAGTTTCGTCGTTCGCAACATTGTTCTCTGTAGCGTACAGCTGGCATACTGCCACAATCCTTGGATCCAGCTTGCAGTAATGATCCATATGAGCATCCAGGTGGGCACTGTCATGTTTGTTAACAGTCACGTGGATGTCATAGCCTTCTGTAGGATTGGCCGTGGAGGCGGCTGCAGATTTGGCCGACAGTGACTGGAACGAGCTTGCGCCTATTACCAGCACGGCTGCCATTGCCGCTGCGACCACACTCAAGACTAACTTTTTTCTGTCGATGCTATCGCTTGCTTTTTTGCTGCTTTCGGACATCGTATCGCGCACTTGTCGGATCTTTATATTTAAGTAGATTCCCAAATTGCACCCTAATCGCGAATGCTTCAATCATTCAGAGGATTTGCTAGGGATCATATCGTAATGACTATGCAGAAGACAAAATTACTCAGACTGCGGGGACGCTACTTTTTTGGACCAACTTTTTTTCGACAAAGTAGTTAAAGATGGCTACAATGCCGCCTGCGGCAACGAAATATTGTCCTATCCCTAGCCGGATCAGAATGTCGGCCAAGGTCGACTCGTGACCCTTGAACTCCTCGCCAATAATCCCGCCGGTAATTCCCGCCTGCCTCGCAAAGTTTTCCTTGAGAGACTCCACAGAGAAAATCCACAGGGTGGCCGCTGTTATTGCAAGAATTCCCGCGGCAAGTGCAATCCTGGAGCGATATTTGCCCCATCCTGCGGATATTATCATTCCGAAAAGTGAAGCGAAGTATAGCAACAAGCTGGCAACTGCATAGGCAAAGGTGTCATTATAGCTCAGCATTAGGTTTCGGATATCGAACCCTGCTTGAGACTCCTTCTGGCCATACAATCCTGAAATAATTTCAATTGGAGAAAACTGATGAAATCCTAAAAAGCTAACGGCTATCCAAGGGATGAAAATTGACGGGAGCATTATCCCAATCGATACAGGCACGAGCAGAAAAACGTAGGCCCTCAGTCTAGGTTTCATTTGTGTAGGCATCTGGGAGGCGGTACTATAATTGCTTACGCCCAAATCTAGCCATATTTCTCGGGAAGCACACTATTTTTGATCA
>DASYRH010000020.1:0-4125 GCA_036004585.1 Nitrososphaera sp.
GTCAAAATTCTCTTGCCCAAGAGCTGTGGTTTCAGGCTGTCCATGATGCGCCAGCCAAGTGAGTTCAGAGGTTCGTACCCCATGCGGAGACAGGGAGAAAGGCAAAGGACTTCAGTAGCCAAGGACTGCTCGACCATGAGCTTGTATAGCTTTCTACCCGCCATCGGGTCGCCTCCTGATGTTCTAAGTAGCGTGACGTACGCCCTTCGCAGATCCTCAACGTTTCTGTCAGTCGGGTAGCAAAGCCAAGAACCCTGCGCATGATCGAGCTCTTGTATTATCATCCTGCCACCCTTTCTCAAAAGGCGCTTCATTGCTTTCACCGCTGCCACCTTGTCCTTCAGGTGAACGAATAGAAATCTTGAAATTACGATATCATAAGTCGATTCTCCGGCCATTCTACTTCTTGAAATATCGTCCCTGACAAACTCCACATTGTCGTCTTTATTGACGCTTCTGCAATAGCTCAGGTACTTTTCGTCTATGTCAACTCCCACGACGCGCCCACTATCACCAACAACTTCTGCCATGGCTCGAGTAACTGAACCAGAGCCGCAACCAATATCCAGGCACCGCATCCCCCTGCGAATTCCCGCCCTTTGAAGCGCCTGCATGCTTATGGGCGCAAAAACTGATGCCTGCAATTCAAGTCGTTTGATCTCGCTCTCTAAATTGCCCAGGACATAACTGCCTGATTCCGTCTTACCCGGCCTCACGGGACTCCACCACTTACGGACATGTCAATATTTTTGCTGAGGTCACAGAGGTTACTTTTCCAAGATTCTCTTAACCCTTTCCCTGAAAAACAGCGTATGCAATTACGTACGACTCCTCGTAGTCAATATAGTCCTATAGAGACTATATAGAAACAGTTCATTACCCCGATCCGCGATTGGGATTACGTGGCAACTACGTTTGAAGCTTCTCTTACGGCCCAAAAGGTCGTCCGTGTCAGCCCGATATCTGAACAGATCAAACACCTTGAGGTGATCTCCTGTGACTTTTGTGATGGCAAGGCTTCGTTCGATGTTTATCTTGAAGGCGTCATTAGCGGGGTAAACGTGCTCAAACGATATTGCGATGACTGTGTCAAACTCGTCACCCAGTAAACGCTCTGATTATCAGCAAGCTCGCAGCAGCTAGCCCGGCACTTGCAGGAATTGTAATTATCCACGCATACACTATGCGCCTGCCAAGGCCCCAACGCACTGCAGAGAGCCTCTTCATAGAGCCGGCACCCATTATCGCGCCCGATATTGCATGAGTCGTGCTAACCGGAATTCCTAACCAGGCCATCGAAGTGAGGATCGCTCCTCCTCCTGTTTCTGCACAGAATCCCTGATATGGTTTAAGGTTTGTCAGCCGAAAAGCCATCGTCTTAACAATTCTCCATCCTCCAAAGAACGTTCCAAGCGCTATCGCAGTCGCAGCACTGAATATCACCCATAACGGAACGATAAATTCAGTTGATTCGAGCATTCCTCCTGCGATCAATAGTGCAGTGATGACTCCCATCGTCTTTTGTCCGTCATTGGCCCCGTGCGTCAGAGAAAAGAAGGACGACGATACTATCTGGAGTCTGCCAAAGATCCTATTTACTTTTGCAGATGTGGAACTCCGCAAAAAGAACAATATTGCTAGGGCAAATCCGGCAGCGATTGCAAATCCTATGGTCGGCGAAACCACCATGAAGACAAGGACTTTTTGGATCCCATCGAACACCACCGCCTCGAATCCCGCAACCATCAAGGCAGAGCCGACGAGGCCTCCGATAAGGGCATGACTGCTTGATGAGGGTAGGCCGAACCACCATGTTATCAAATTCCAAACAATTGCTCCAATCAGGCCCGCGAGGATCACGTAGACGGTTGAAAACTCGGGCTGGATTATTCCCTTGCCGACTGTTGCGGCTACCGCGGTTCCAAACACAAAGGGACCAGAAAAATTTGCGGCTGCTGCTAGAATCACTGCGTAAAGCGGCCTGAGGACCCTGGTGCCCACCACAGTTGCGATTGAATTTGCGGCATCATGAAATCCATTGACAAAGTCAAAAAAAAGTGCCGCTGCAATTGCACCATAAACCACAATCAGGATCTCTTCTGCCACATTCTCAACCATACTTTAGTGCGATGTCTTCAAACACATCGGCGACGTCGGCGCACCTGTCGAGCGCGCCTTCCAGGACTTCATAGATCTCTTTTAATTTGATTATCTTTATCGGGTCGTTTGTTTCGAATAGCTCCGCGATCGCTTTTCTGTAAATAGTATCTGCCTCGTGTTCATACTTGCTTATCTTCCGACAGTGCTCGATCAGATCCCCCGCATTCTTGAACCGGCGAAGGCGGGTCATCAACAAATGTACTTCTTGCGAAGCCGACATGAGCGTCTTGGCAAGCTCCACCATGAAAGGAGTGGGTTCTGATATTTTGAAGAGCAGAAACCTTTCGGCTGTTCCATCAGTATAATCCAGGATTTCATCCACAGCGCCCGTTAATTTCGAGATGTCCTCCCTGTCCAGGGGTGTGACAAATGTCTTGTCAATGATCGTGTAGAGATCGTGCGTTATGCTGTCGCCTTTGTGCTCGAGCTCTTTTATCGCCATCTTGCGATCTTGAATGTTATCATAGTTTGAGATAAGGTCAACGAGCGCAGACGTCGCTTTCACCAAATTGGCGCTCTGGGCTTCAAGCTTGTCGATTATCTCTTTATCGTTAGCACGGACCCAGGACAGAAAGCCCGCCTTCACCATAGATGGGCTACTAATCTACATGAATATATTATCTTCTGCATGGTCCCTAGTTTGGCATCATCAATTTTTCCATCATGTCTGGATGTTCGTTTTCGTAGTGTGTTGTTAATTCTTTGAGGGAACCAAATTTCCCCGGACAACTATCGCAATTATAGATTCTTTCTGGTTCCGTCACGGCGACAGCGCCCCAATCGAGTTCGGTGTAGCATTGTCGTATGACTTAATCTGCTTCTTCGCTGGAACCTTGAGCTCCGCTTCCTGCCTGCAATGCTTTTCATATTCATTTAGGTCTGTAAACGTCGCATTGCACTTTTTACAAACAAAATTTCCAGGTCCTGCCGCGATTCTGATGAGAGGCCTCATGGAGACCCTGATGACTTTTCCTCCCGGAAGATTAATTGCTATCAATCCGCCGTCTTCCCAGCTCTTAAAGCTCTTCTCGTAGATCTCGTATGCAGACAGGGTAAAACATGCTACAGGATCATTTTCAAAGTCACATTGCTTTTTCTTGCTAACGTATTCGGCATGAAGAGCGCCGAGCCATTTGTCGACGACTTCAGGATGTTCCATTAGGATGCTTTCTACAATCTCTGGTGTATAGATGCCAATCTTTGTCTCGAGGAATTCATTTGGGACAATAGAGTAACCCTTTAGCTTAAGACCTAATGCGTCATCCTCAAATGCGCTAGCCATATAATACTATATATATTTACGAATAATTAAGCGTATCCCTGATAAGAACATAGGAATTCTGAAAACCGATACACATGTATGAATTACAAAGTGATTTCTATAACAATATTGCAATTCCTATTAGTAGACATCTTACGAAGGAACGTCGATGGCGCCGATATTCTTACTTTACACCTCACGCCCATAGCTTGTCAACGAGAGACATGGGAGGCGATATCGCATATCCATTCACATTTCTCTCTCATTATGTGTCGGCTTCAAATTGGCAGAAACCTTGGTCATTTAGCAACATTTTATGGATAGTCTCGACTTAGCACTTCATATGGCGAGTTACGGGGCACTCTGTAAGGCGGTGTCAGAGCTTCACAGTAGCGCCGAAGTGGTACTTGTTATTTCTAAAGGCAAGCTAGCCGCCTCGCATATCAAATCCGGAGGCCCGGCCCCGGACGAAGGCGAGTTCCGCAATGTGCTATCGCAGCTTGAAACTGTGATCACCACGATAAAAGCAAATGAGGACAAGTTTGGAGATCTCCGATTTGTAGCAATTCACTACAAGTACGTTGACGGGTTGTTCTTTCCCATTGACGACACCGACACACTGGTAGTTGGAATTATGCCTCCCTATGACGATAGTTTCGTCGCCAAGGTCTCGTCACTCGTGGAAACGGAAAAACGCCAAACCG
>DASYRH010000021.1:0-32613 GCA_036004585.1 Nitrososphaera sp.
TATTGGGAAGTGAATAGACCTCCCAAGAATGTAGATATCATTTACGCGCGGCATACTTACCTTGACCAGCCGTTCGATGCTTTCCGCGCCTACAAGCACCCTAGATATCTTGGCTGATACGCCGTCGCGGTCAAATCCCAATTTCCCTCCGCTCATGTGGTCTAAGATGGCAAACG
This sequence comes from Nitrososphaera sp., assembly GCA_036004585.1. Lineage (GTDB taxonomy): Archaea > Thermoproteota > Nitrososphaeria > Nitrososphaerales > Nitrososphaeraceae > Nitrososphaera. The sequence continues at coordinate 177 of DASYRH010000021.1, forward strand.
CAAGCGCTACTTGCCCGGTAAAACTCTTTGTCGCCGCAACTCCGATCTCTGGCCCGCTGTTTATGGAAAGCGATGCATCAGCAGTTCGTGCGAGTGAAGATGTAGATACGTTTACGATTGACAGAATCTTGGCACCCGCCGCCCTTGCTTGCTTTGTAGCAGCGAGGACATCTGCGGTTTCCCCACTCTGAGAGATAGCGATCACTGCAGAATCCGGCCCGACAGATTCCATGTTGTACTTGAATTCACTTGCCATAACCGGCTCAAACCGCTTCTTCAGGATCTTGGTGCCCACCATCGAAACGATAAGTGAGGTGTGATAGCTCGTTCCGCTGCCAGTAATGACAACATTTCTTGCATTTTCAATAGCATCAATAAACGCTTTTACGCGGTGCGCTTCTTGATATGTGGCGGACTTGATGCTCGTTCGCTGCTCAAATATTTCCTTTATTGTATAGTGGGCGAATTCGCCCTTGTTGGCGTCTGCAAGCTCCCAAGCAATCTTGGCCGCAACTCTGGTCACGGGAATGCCCGAGAAATCCAGCATCTCCATTCCTTGCTGACTGATTATGGCAATATCGCGGTTATCAAGAAACATTGCCTGGTCAGTGTGCTGAAGAAATCCAAGAACGTCACTGGATGCATAATATGCCTTATCCGACACTCCAATAACCAGCGGCTCGTCAAGTCTCGCGCAAGCCAGAGTACCATTTGAAAACAAAGCCACAAAGGCATAGGACCCTTCCAGCATCCTGACCGTTCCCACCATCGCCGATCGGATGTTCCCTGTTGCATTGTAGTGTTCTTCAAGCAGGTGCGATATTACCTCAGTGTCCGTTTCGCTCCTGAACCTGTGCCCTCTTGCTGTTAGGTCTTTCTTTAGCAAACGATAATTTTCGATGATCCCGTTATGAACCACGGCGATATCATTGGTGCAACACGGGTGTGGATGTGCGTTATAATCGGTCACCCCGCCGTGCGTTGCCCAGCGCGTATGGCCAATCCCGATAAAACCTTCCATTTGCGATAGGTTCATGACGCTATTTACCTGGTTGACCTTGCCTATCCCCTTTCGGACAGCTATTTTGGAACCTACCGTCAGCGTCGCGACGCCTACGCTGTCATAGCCCCTGTACTCCATCCGCTTGAGGCTCTCAACCAATGCCGGCGCCACGACATTCTTGCCAATAATTCCGATTATCGAACACATCACACACCTTCATGACAGACATCTTTTATCGATTGGGTATCGGTGCTCTAGCTGCGATTGACTGAAAAATCAGAGGGCACTATCTTACATTAGATGCTCGTCTAGCTCGGATATGTAGGCTGACAATAGAATTTGATCGCCTTACAATCAAATCTAAGATGCATTCGTGTGATTGTTGCTGCGCGGTTATTACACTTCAGAAATTTGCATATAATGTATTGTCACGTCAAACCACCGCCGATGATGAGTTTTGCAGCTCTTGCGGCAGCCTTCCGATTACCGACGACGATAGTGGCGAGCTTGTCTGCGGGTCATGCGGAGTAGTGGTAAGGGAAAGAGTAGAAACCTTTTCACCCGAATGGCGCTCCTTTTCTCATGGAGAGGACAGGGCAAGGGGCGGGTTCCCCTCGTCGCTTCTTATTCACGATACGGGTCTCTCGACTTTTATTGGCGACAAGGGATTCGTATAGCCGGCAGAAGGCGAAGACCATCGGTCCAACCGCGGAAAAGAAAACGGAGTTTATATTCAAAAGGCGTCGAGCCCTATCCCGGTTAACAGGTTGCGCAAGCTCAACGCCATGTCCGTTTCCAGCGCACCGGTTTCCAGGAACCTCAAGAAGGCGATGTGGGAGATAAATCGCATTTGCAACGGGCTCGGTCTCGCTTGGCAGGTCGCGGAAAGGTCAGCCTATTTCTACAGAAAAGCCCTTCAAAAGAGCCTCATTAAGGGAAGGTCCATTTCAGGTTTTGTGGCAGCGTCGACCTATCTGGCCTGCAAGGAGAGGATGATCCCCCGAACCATTGACGAGATAAGCAAGACGTCCGGCGTTGACAAGCCATTTGCCACCCACTGCTACAAGATATTGATTGGCGAGATGCACATCGAGCCACCGGTAACAGACCCCCACAGGAATATCGCCAAGATATCTGCGAGGGCGGGCATCGAAGAGCGCGTTTCTAGAAGAGCGCGTGAGATCCTTTCCAGCGTTGCAAGCAATACTGTGATCGTTGGCAAGAACCCGCTCGTGCTGGCTGCCGCAGCGCTTTACCTAGCGACGGTGGAAAACAAGCTGGATATCACCAAGACAATGATAGCAAATGCTGCTGAAGTAAGCACTATTTCGTTGAGGAAGAGGCTTGTAGACATCAATAAGGCACTTGAAAGCGGAACGGATCCTAATCAGAGATAAAGCCGGCAGAAGCAAGGAAAAATGTGACAAGGAATGAAAGGATAGGAAGGAGTAGCGCTATGGGTGTCGAGTCTATCCTACTTGCATGCAATTGGAGTAGCCCACGCATCAATTCTGCATGTAGCAGAGAATGAATTTAAGAACTATAGAAGAGTCTTCAGCACTACATTTCAGCCATGCTTTTTCTAATTTTAAGCTCGTATTCCTCCCAATGTGCCGTCGCCATTGGAATACCAGCAATAGCAAATGACAAACTTTCTGTGGATGCCCGCCTGCTCGGGGGCTGCTCGTACGATGCCTGAGGATGAGAGGAAGGACAAGAAAAGCAATGCAGCAAGCGCTTTCTTCAGTTTCAACAGCCGGCTGTCAGAGCGGACTCGGAGTCACTCAATCTGGGAGAAACTTTGTTATAGAAATCAAAGAGCTGACCTTTTATTGTGCCCTGACCTACTTTAGTCGATGAAGGTATTCGACTTTAGCTGTCCTTCTTGCAAATTTGAATCGCGCAATCAGGTAGGAACACCAGACGGCGACCAGACCCTGACGGACGTCAATACCGAATTTGCTCAATACAAACTGTTCGCATGCCTGAAGGAGAAAAAATTTGTTGGCGCGAACGTGCTTGATGCTAGCTTTGACGGAAAATGCCCATCCGATGGATCTCTCCTGCAGGAGGTTGATGTTAAGGAAGCTAAGTGCCCTCGGTGTGGAACCCAGCTGAAAGTTGGAGAACGGAACCCGCTTTCTAGTAGCGACGCGGCTGCAGAATAACAAATTAAATATCCAATCTATCCTAGAATTCTCTGGTAATGGCTTCTCCCATGAATCTCGCTCAAAAGATAATTTCGTCCCATCTTGCTGACGGCATAATGGAGCAGGGCCAAGAAATCGGCCTTAATGTTGACAGAGTGCTCATGCAGGACGCCACCGGGACCATGGCATGCCTTCAGTTTGAAGCAATGGGCATCCCGCGGGTCAAAGTCGAACATGCCGCTATCTATGTCGATCACAATATCCTGCAGACTGGGTTTGAAAACGGTGACGACCACAGGTTCCTGCAGACTTTTGCCGCAAAATACGGAATTAACTATTCAAAGCCGGGTAACGGAATTTGCCACCAAGTCAACCTTGAGCGCTTTTCTATCCCTGGCAAGCTTTTGGTAGGATCAGACAGCCACACTCCGACCGCTGGAGGCGCCGGGATGATGGCGATAGGAGTCGGAGGGCTTGATGTTGCGGTGGCGATGGCAGGAGCACCGTTTTACACAAAGATGCCCAAGATAGTTGGCGTAAAGCTTACGGGAAAACTCAAACCCTGGGTGACAGCCAAGGACGTGATACTGGAGATGCTTCGGAGGCTAACCGTAAAAGGAGGAGTTGGCAAGATCTTTGAATATTACGGCGATGGGATCAAGAGCCTTGGGGTGCCACAGCGCGGCACCATTTGCAATATGGGAGCAGAGTTGGGTGCAACAACATCCCTCTTTGAATCTGATGAAATTACCCTTGACTATATGACCAGGCAGGGCAGGGCCGGCGATCACGAGCGCGCGGCTGCCGACCTTGGATGCTCATACGACGAAAACATGGAGATCAACCTTGACGACCTTGAGCCAATGATTGCTCTTCCGGGATCGCCGGACGCAATCCACAAGGTGCGCGATGTCCAGGGGGCGGATGTCCACCAGGTGCTCATCGGCTCGTGCACCAATTCCAGCTATGTTGAAATGATGACCGTTGCCCACGTGTTGAAAGGAAAAAAAATCCACCCCGATGTCACGATGGCAATAAACCCGGGCTCAAAGCAGGTGCTGGAGACAGTCGCAAGGGACGGATCCATTTACCACATCATCGCGTCAGGCGCTCGTCTGCTTGAAAGTGGCTGCCAGGGGTGCATCGGGATGGGCTCGGCCCCCGGCACAGACTGGGTATCAATTAGGTCCTTTAACAGAAACTGGCCTGGCAGAAGCGGCACAAAAGACGACAAGGTGTACCTCACTTCTCCAGAAGTCTGTGTTGCGTGCGCGGTGACGGGCAAGATTACGGACCCACGGGATCTGGGAGAGTATCCTAACATCCCGTGGCCAGACAGGTTCGTCCTAGACGACTCTGGAATTGTTCCTCCCCTTGCCGCAAAAGAGGCAGAGAAAGCAGTCATTTCAAGAGGCCCCAACATCCGGCCGTTGCCGCTTCGTCAGCCGATGGAGCCTGTTCTTCAGGGTGAGGTGCTTATCAGGGTTGGCGACAATATCAGCACAGATGCAATCATGCCAGCAGGGGCAAAGATACTTCCGCTTCGAAGCAACATTCCAGCTATTAGCGAATACGTGTTTTACTGGCTCGACCCAGGCTTTGCGAAGAGGGCGTCGGAAAAGCGCGGTGGCTTTATTGTCGGCGGCGAGAACTATGGCCAGGGCTCAAGCAGGGAGCACGCGGCCCTTGCGCCAATGTATCTTGGAGTGAAGGGGGTAATCGCAAAATCATTTGCCAGAATACACAGGGCAAACTTGATCAATTTTGGAATACTTCCTCTAGAGTTCCAAAACACGTCAGATTTTGAAAGACTGGGCCAAGGAACGCCGCTTGTAATTGACAACGTTATCAGTGTGCTGAAGGACGGAAGCAAAACAATTGAGGCAGTTTCCGGAACGGACAAAGAGACATTACGTCTAAAAGTTGACTTTACTCCCAGGCAGCGGAATGTAATTCTGGCAGGAGGTCTGCTGAACTATATCCGGACTACTCAGCACGGATCCTAATGGCAAAAAAATTTCTCGTCGCAATTGCAGGAGTAGTAGCTATTATGGCTGCGCTCATATTATTGCCCGGAGTATCCAAGCAAGGGGGAAATATCACCATAGAATACCATCGGGATACAGTCATTCGAATGGAGAGTGGGCTATATGATGTCAGCGAGCGGCAAAACCTGACCATAAATAATGATGGATCTGCAAGGTACATCGGGCCTAGCAGCCAGGGAGAGCCGCAGGTGGAGCGCAGATTTAGCGTAAGTAGCGAAGAAATGAAGGTGCTAAGGGAGCTCTTCCTCAATACAGGCTTTATGCAAATTCCAACAACCAACTATGAAGAAAGAGGCGGCCTTGCCAATTTTACCAGGTACGAGCTTTCCGTGCTATCGGGAGAGGACTCTCAGTCGATTCACTGGGTGAACCCCGAAGCGAGTAACAGGTCAATCCCGTCGATAATAATCAATGCAGGTTCGCGTCTTGATGCAATCATTGAAAGGCACTCCTGACAGAAAATATATAGAGCATTCGACAGAATTGAGATCGTTATGACGATATCGCTCGTGGCTGCCGAGCCGAACCCAAAGGGTGTTAGAGTGGAAAGCGCTGAAAATCGCGCTCAGGTAGTCCGAGGCACCACCCTCCTGAAGCGAGGCTTTGCGCATATGCAAAAACACGGGGTTGTCATGGATGTTACGAACGTCGAGCAAGCGGTCATTGCTGAGGAGGCAGGAGCGGTGGCAGTTATGGTTCTGGATAAACTGCCCTACGACGTCAGAAAAGCAGGGGGAGTTGCAAGGACCGCAAGCGTCAAGGTAATTCAGGAGATAATGGATGCTATCACAATTCCTGTAATGGCAAAGTGCAGGATTGGCCACGTCGATGAAGCAAATGTGCTTCAGGTGACTGGCGTAGACATGATAGACGAAAGCGAAGTGCTGACACCGGCGGATGAGGAGAGGCACATCTGGAAATGGGACTATACCACGCCCTTTGTCAGCGGCGCGAGAAATCTGGGCGAAGCCCTTCGCAGGATTGAAGAAGGGTGCGCCATGATTAGAACAAAAGGCGAACCGGGCACAGGCAACGTTGCAGAAGCTGTGACCCACATCAGGTTGGTTAACAATGAAATACGTAGGATCCGTGGCTTGTATCAGGATTCAGACAAGCAGGAACTCATGAAGGCATCAAGAGAACTAAAAGTGTCGTTTGCCATAGTCGAAGAGACTGCCCGGATGGGGAGGCTTCCAGTAGTCAACTTTGCTGCAGGCGGCATAACCACCCCGGCGGATGCAGCGTTTCTCATGAACCTAGGATGTGATGGAGTATTTGTTGGCTCTGGCATCTTTAAATCGGACGACCCTGCCCAGAGGGCGCGAGCGGTAGTGCTGGCGACTACTTTCTATGACGATTCCAAGATTGTGATGGAAGCCCAGAAAATGGTCGACGAAAGAAAGTCGTTGCTCGGCCTTGACACAAAGAACCTTGAGCTTCGCATGCAGGAAAGAGGGCAGTCGGCTTGACTAACGCGGAAACCAAAAATTCGTTAACGATCGGAGTCTTGGGTTTTCAGGGAGACATTGAAGAAAACATTTCTGCCACAAAAGAGGCCATGAAAGAGATGGATATTGATGGCTCTGTGAAGACAGTGCGATACCCAGGCGAGTTTGAGGGAATCGATGGCCTTGTCATGCCAGGCGGTGAAAGTACTGTTCAAAGCACGCTTGCCGCAATCCAACAGTCCCTGCCTGTAATGAAAAAGAGAATAGTCGACGGGATGCCGGTTCTAGGGACATGTGCCGGGATGATAATGCTTTCAAAGCGCGCCTTTGACAAGGTGGTTGGTGACACGAAACAAAAACTGATGGGCAACCTGGACATTGTGATAGAGCGCAACGCATTTGGCCGCCAGGGCGAATCATTTGAAACAGACATGGACATCCCAGCATTTGGAAAGGAAAAGTTCAGGGGAGTTTTCATCAGAGCGCCGGCTGTGAGCGAATTGGGAAAGGACGTGGAAGTCATAGCCAAGTTCAACGATAGAGTGGTTGCGGTTAGGCAGGGTAACATACTCGGGACAGCATTTCACCCCGAGCTCTCAGATGACAACCGTATCCATAGGCAGCTGGTGAAAATGGCACTTGACTTCAAGCATTCGAGGAAGAACGGCTCTTGAACTCTGTTATTTCACCGTGCTAGACTAGTTCCACTCTGCGTTATCAATAGATAATATAAGGAAATCGATTCTTACAACGACAATGGATCCTATGGAGCATTGCAAAGACATCGTGGAGCTTGATAAGAGCATTTTGCTGGTTGCACTTATTGAAAACGCGAATTTGCTTGGATCGTATTTCAAAAAGCCCATGGTTCCCCCAAACGAGCAGCGATTCAAAGTCCTTCGAATCCAGACCGAGCTGATGGTATCAATGGCAAAGAACAATGAGGATTTTTTCGGCGAGCTATCGTATCTGATGTTCCACAGCAAGCTCCTAGATGTATTTCTGTTCCCAGTTGGCAAAAGCCGCAAATTGAAGCTCCTTGCCGTTGCACTAAAACGCCCATACGACCATGATCAGATTGCAAAAAAAATTCTTGGCAAACTTTCAAGGATGAAAGACTGACTTGACAATAAAAGAAACTCCATATATCTGGAATCTCATGGGTCATCTACCCACTGTTTTGATGCCACAAGCGTGTATGACTACTTATTCATCCGTCTGAATATGGTTCGAACCGTCGTAGTCGACTAGTAAGCGCTCCATTACTCTTCTTATCCTATAAAGAAAAACCCAATTGCGATAATGATATAGACTGCGGTAAGCATGACTCCTTCAAACCAGTTGCTCTTGCCGTCATGAACTATTAGATTAAGAATTATTGCACCCAGAAATATCACGGCCAGCTCAAAGAGTGTAAAGACCAGATTGAAAGGCTGTCCTAGAGCAATGCCGGCAAATACGAGGATAGGGACCACAAACAGTGCTATCTGGGTCCCGGAGCCAGCCGCGATTCCTATCGAAAGCTCGATCTTGCCCTTTCTCGCCAACATTATGGCGCTACTGTGCTCCGCCGCGTTTCCGACGATACCGACAATGATGGCGCCAACAAACAATTCCCCAAATCCCAGCTGCTCGCCTGTTTCTTCAACCGAGCCCACAAGTATCTCGCTGACTACGATGACGCCGGCCATGCTTGCCGCCAGGAGCAGAAATGCCTTCTTCTTACTCCAGCGGGTAGGGTGGACTTCTTCCTCGCGCCCGTTTGATTGAATAGCGTCAGCCTGGCTGAAGAGGTGTTTGTGAGTAAAGAATGTAAAGATGATGCCAAGAATGTAGACGATAAGCAGAATGATGGCGAGTGAATCGCTTAGCAGCTGGATATTCTGCTCGTTCCCGGATCCGGGAAGCATGGTAAAAGAAACGATCGTAGGCACAGCCAGCCCGATCACGGCGAGAAAGAGCATCGACGACTGAAAGCCTACATTTTCCTTACTGAAACGCTGCTCCTTGAACTTGAATCCGCCCGTCACGATGCTCAGTCCGAATATCAAGAGAATGTTTCCTATTATTGCCCCCGTAATTGACGCTTTCACAAGATCCAGAAGGCCCGCGCTTATCGCCACGATTGCAATTATTATTTCTGCTGCATTGCCAAAGGTCACGTTGAGCAGGGAGCCGGTGGTCGCGCCGTAATGAGTCGAAAGGTGCTCGGTTGAGTCGCCTATCAGTTTTGCCAAAGGGATGAGCGCGATGGCGGCAACTATGAACAATGTAATGTGATCAGCGTGGATGAACTCTAGGACGACAGCCACCGGGACAAATGCAAGAAGAAAGAGTATTGCGATGGACTTTGAAAACTTGATGGAGCGCAGCAAGACAGACGCTGAACAGACTGGTCGGCTTGTTTTAATTGTTTTTGAGGCCCGGAGTTCAGGCTTGAATGAGGTAATGTAAAAGATCCTGACTTACAGCTATATATGGGCGGGAGCCCTATCATCTTGTAGGCGCTGGTCAAGGAAAACTATGGCTAAACTCCTCAATGCAGAGCTTCATTGCCACAATCTGTTCTCAAACTACCAGAATTCTTCTGTCAGACTTCCTTTTGACTGTGGAATCAGAATCGAAGACCAGCTAAACGCTGCCCTGCAAAAACGAATAGAGGTTTTGTTCGTCACCAATCATAATACCCTTGATGGATACCGCCAAATTCTGGAGTACAGGAATGACCATAGCAAGTTTAATTCCATAAAGATCTATCCCGCCGAGGAAATCACTATAGATAGCCAAGGCCATGTGTTGGCATACGGATTACACAGTAGGATCCGGCCGGGTCTGACTCTTGAAGAAACGCTCGATGAGATAAAAACACAAGACGCAATTTCCTGTGCTGCCCACCCTTTTGCGGTGACAAACGGAATAAGGGAGAAGGCCGGAAAGTGCGATATGTTGGAATCTTTCAACAGCAATAACGTGGACCGATTTTCAAACATCATTGCCGAGCGTTTTGCAAAAGAACATAACATGAAATCAATTGCAGGAAGCGATTCTCATGTGCTATCTACCATGGGAAAATGCGTAAACGCTATCGAATCAGAGAACAGCCTTGACTCCATAATGCAGGCAATGCGTCAGGGCAGGGTTGAAGCGAAAAGCAAGGATTATGCGTCAAATGACCAAGTCTTTGAGCACGCGTTCTATATCATCTCGAGTTCAAAAGACCTGTTGCTCGAATATGCGCTGAAGCACCATCCTCGAGCGTTTTCAGCAGCCACCTGGGCCCTCAATTCATTTACTTCGAACCCGGATAGCAGGATTTGGCGTTCACTTGCCAGTCTCGTTCTGTTTCTCACAAAAAGGGCTTCTGAGAAGGTAAACATCAAGGGATACGATCCCCAAATCTTCTCGGACCGGCCCTGGAAGAGGCTGATCGCCTTAAGCCTCAAACCCTAGAAGCCGGATTATATAATATCCTTTCAGAAAGTTCAAAGCAGTACTTGTTAGATAATGATATATAACGCGAAATGAGATTATCTCCTCTCTGAGACACCGGGCCTTCTTTGGGGTCAGAGTTTTCATGCTGGTTGTTATTGCCCTTGCCATAGGATCGAGTCTCTACATACCAAGTTATCAACAAGTCTATTCACAGGCTCAACCCCTGGCGTTATACGTTGGTGCGTCAGATTCGCCTATTATCGAAATACTGGAAGACGAAGGGTACTCTGTTTCAGAGAGTTCTGTCATTCCTTCCGAACCCAGTGCGTATAGCGTGATCATCCTGGAAGGAAGCATCGACAGCCAAGGGGTAGCTGATACTATCGAGTATGTCGAAAATGGAGGTGGCCTTGTTTACCTCTCTGGGGCCGCTGAGTCGCTGGATCTTGCAACAAACCACGAAAGGTTGGGCGCCCAGGAATTGGGATTTTCCGGCTTTGGAGATAACGCAACAGTAAGTTCCAATGGCCCCTTCGGTTCGAATCTACTTGCAGGAGCTCCGCTAAGGTCGCAGACAGGCGAGCAGTTTGGTGCAATGTGGGTAAACGATCTAGAATCAGAAGCAGATGTCGTAGCCAGATATGCGAGCGAGAATGTGTTTGCGTACAGCTACGAGTCAGCCGGCGGGAGGGTTTACTTTCAGGCTTATTCGGACGCGGGAGTTGGCGGGGACCCTGCACCGGCCAACGTCGAAGAACTCCTGAAATTAGGGATCCTTTGGTCTACCACCGAACCCGGTCCAGTCACAAATCTGCTCCCCCCAGGAACCGTGGTTGCTCCTGAAAACAACGAGCCTTTTGGCAGCGTCGCCGTGGTTTTTTCACAGCCGGGGCCACAATCACAGATTTTGACTGTTCCAGATTCGACAAAGTCTATCTTTGTGACAGCAGATTCTGGGCTCGTATCTCCAATCCTGTTTTTCGAAATTGAAGGTCAAGAATATCATTACAACGTTCAGATTGACGAAGGGGCACTCCTGACTTTTCCTTCTTTCGTGAATATCACTAATGCAAGATTCGGGGTAGATGACTGGTCTGGTGGCGTCGGCACCGTTGGATACGTTAATCTGAGAAGTCCTCCTACATGCAACGTTCCGGCTGGAGCGGCTACTACGAGCCCGAGCTCCCTGCCTCCGGATGCAGCAGCAATAGGTTCCACAGGGCCGCTCGGTTCGGTCTCTATTGCCAGTCCTCCGGTTCCCGTAACTTCCGTTCTTGTAGGATTTGACCACGAGGTCAGCGGATATCTGCTGAGTTTTGAATCCGGCGGCGCTCAATTCGAGTGCCCCATCCAGCCCGAGCTCATAAACATTGAATTTTCTGAACCGACTTTAGTCTCTGATGCGTCAGTCGAAAACGACGGACCATGGGGCCTAGTTGGATATATCGAGAACCTTGGCGACGCGACGGCATACGCAAGGTTTGTCCTCCCAAAGGAAACTGTACTCCCGGATGGAATCACAATTCAGTCAGCCTCGCCTGCTCCGGGCAAGGTCTACAGCGCGAGCTTTTCGCAGGGTCAACTACAAGTCCTGGAAGTGGCCAGTCCGAGCAGCAAAGTCTCTGCTCTTTGGATCTCTGCCGATGCAGACCTTGTTGATCCTTTCGCCTACTTTAGGGTCGGCGATAAATGGTACTCGCTAGACATTAGCCAGGCAAGCAGTTCGCTTGTCAATTTCCCGGTCGGAGTTGTCCTTGATGAAGTCTACGTGTCTGCGGACGGCGGACAGGCGGGAACCGTAACGTTAGGTTATTTTTACCCCATAAAGCTCAATGCCCGCGCAGGTTTTGATCAGTCGGTTCAGGAGGAGCAGATAGTATACCTTGATGGCAGGGCAAGTACCGGCCCAGTAGAAGCGATGTCATTCAAATGGACACAGCTTGAAGGTCCTCTCGTCACGCTGCGTGACGCAAACACTGCTACGGCACATTTCGACGCGCCAGCGGTGGACGAATCTGGCGCGCGTATGTCCTTTAGGCTCGTGGTAACAGATTCTGAAGGCGGCCAGTCCTCTGACATTGTAGTGATCAATGTCAAGAATGAAATAGTCCCCAGAAATTCACCCCCTGAGATTGGAGCGATTGCAGGGGCAACAGTCAACGAAGGAACGCACGTTGTGCTCGCTGCTTCTGCCTTTGACTCTGATGGAGATCCTCTAAAGTACTCATGGACGCAGACGAACGGACCCGCTGCAGCCCTTTCAGGAAAAAACATGGCCACGCTTTCGTTTAACGCGCCAGAGGTTGCCTCGGATACGGTCCTTTCATTTGAGCTAAAGGTCGCCGACGGCCAGGGCCATGCGGTTACTAGGGATGTGCTCGTCACAGTCATTAATCTACAGAATGAAATTAGTACCGAGCCCATCATTTCAGCAGGACAGGATCAGGTTGTCCTCGAAGGATCTGTTGTTCAACTTGTAGGCTATTACCAGGCTGGCGATGGCGGCGATCAAGAGTTCCGATGGGAACAGATGGCCGGGCCACTCGTTACACTGGAAAAGAGCTCACTTCTGAATGCGTCGTTTGTCGCCCCACAGGTAGAAGAAGATGCTTCAAGACTGAACTTCCGACTGGGGATGTTTGATTCGCAGGGCGCGCTAGTCAAGTGGGACGATGTTTCAGTTACTGTCAACAACACCGCGCTGGTTCACGTGATAGATAACAGCAAGACAAAACAAGAGGGCGCGTCTTCATTCGAAGTCAGCGAACCCACGTTTACCGCAGTCAAGCGAGTGGACATCGAGCCGCCTTCAGAAATCCACTTGCTGACCGTCCCTGGAGCTGCAGGGGCAAACAGCCCGACTCCGACCGCGCCCGTCGTAGGCATCTGGATAAATGCCACATTGGACATGGCTGGCTTGGAGCTTCACTTTGGCTCTTCTGGGCGCCAGTATTCGATAGGCGCTGAAGCTAACCTGGCTACGGCCTATGTGTTTGACCGCGAGGTTGAAATCAAAGACGTTCGCCTGACCGCGTCTTCAGACGTTCAGTCGATAGGCATAGGGTACTATTACGGGCAGGTCCCACTATCGTCAGTCCCAACAGCTTCATCGATCACGTCAGGTCAGGAAGAGCCCGCTCCACTACTGGTGATACCCCCGGCGGAAGGAGCGATAATCAAGTTCGCCCGTGAAAACCAAGTAATCGCAGGGCTCGTGGCAATTGGAGTTCCCGTAGGAATCGGCGTTGGACTAAAGTTAGCAAGCACTAGCCGGAGGAAAAAGATGGCCAATCCTGCGAAGGCCCTCTTTGGAAAGAGTGACCCAGTGGCAGGCGAAGCCGAAAAGGTTAGGCCGGTGATTGAGGAGCTTGAAAGGATGCTTGGCAGAAACCTAGACACGGCACTCAGCGCCTCAGAGTTGCTTGACAGGTTCGGCTCTGGCAGGAACGAGGTATCACAGCGGTAAAATTTAGCTGGCTAGCTAAAGTATCCACATCTTTTATAACATTCTCTTCCACAACTGACGGTGAAGATATTCACTTTTACGATTCCAAAGGGCGGAGTTGGCAAGACGCTGCTTCAGGCCAACGTCGCTGTTGCCCTGGCAAGGGCTGGCAAGAAGGTAGTAGTCTTTGATGCGGACCCAAGCAAGGCCATGGAAACTATCACTGGCGCCAAAGTTGGCAAGACTACTCTCAGCCACGTGATAAGCAATAACATGGACACCAACGAGGCGCTCTACATGACCGATGTCGAAAACCTCTACCTGCTCCCTTCGGGGCTCGGAGTAGAGTCGTATTTCGATCTGGGTCCTGCAAGGATTGCAAAAAAGCTGGAGGAACTAAAATGCGATTTTCTCTTCATCGACATACCGTTTCCCATGGGCGATTCTGCGTTTCTTGCCCTGGGCCTGAGCAACTACCTTATGATGATCCTAAGTGAAGACGAGTTCTCGCTATGTGTCGAAAGCGGAATTGACCTTGCGCGCCTTGCGAGGCACGTCTTTGACTGCAAGCCTGCTGGTTTCATTATCAACAGAATAACTACCGACAAGATTTCCGACAAACTAATCTCACTTGTGGAAAAAGCATTCGAGGCTCCTTGCGTCGCCAAGATAAAGGAGGATCCCGTTGTGAGAAAGTCTTACGGCGGCGCCAACCGGAAAGACGCGTATATTTTTCTAGAGCTATACCCTGACAGCGAATTTGCGTCTGGCATCAGGCAGATTGCAAAGGGAATGGTAGAGCTGCCAGAAGGCAATAGAAAGCCGCTTGGTATTCTTGAAAATGTCCTAAAGCAGATCAAGAGATCGTGAAATAGGGTCATTGCAATCTAGGGAATCGATGCCGAAGCACAAAGTAGATGTTGGTGCACTTTCCTATGCAAGGTAGCTGGCATTGACGAAAAAGAGAGCTGCAGACGGGGCGACTTGGAAGGAAACGGACATTGATCTAACGCTGTCTATTTTAGGTCAGAAAAAGAGGCTTGAAATTTTAAGGTCGCTACTTGATGCAGAGGCCGGATCGGGAGTCACATCTCTTGCTCGAGAGCTCTCCGTCAAGGCGCCTACAGTTGAAAAACACCTCACTACGCTGAAAAAAATAGGCCTGGTGAAAAAACAAGTGACGCTTGACTTTGCCAGGGAGAGATGGGTGTTAAGGGGTAGAAAGCGGGTAGCCAGGCTCTTGGAAATGCTTGATACAGACGTCAGGCAGCTCGTTGAAGTAGGAAACCTCTTTGAGGAGGTCGAGAAATCGGTTAGGCGCCAGCAGTATTTCAAGGAGCATGAATCTACAGTTCAGGAAATGGAGCAGGCCAGAAAGGAAGGATATACTCTGGACCAGATGCTTGAGCGGCTATCCAAGGAATATGACAGGCTGCTAGATGACGACGAAAGAAAAAAAATAAACTATTGGCTATCCGCAAGAAGCGCCGGCATTCTTTAGCTTGCCAGCTAATACCTATCAGCCGGCAAAGTTTAGTTGTCAGAACAAGGTTACACTTGCAGTGAAAATTTTGGCTGCTTAAATACAAACTCTCCGTTCACAGTTCTTGACAAGCGATGGCAACCCGAACACAGTTCACAACCCGACCGCGTGCCGAATACGAGTTTTCGCTACCGACCATGGTGCAATCAGAGGCCCCATCACGATTTGATAAGGAAATCAGAGTTAACCCCATAAACCCATTTGAAGTACCAAACCAAAAAGCCACAAGGCGCGACAGAGTTCAGATCCTGCTAAAGATGCTGCAGGCTGCGCAGGTGCCAATAAGAAAGACGCACTTGATGTACGGCGCTGGAATCAACTTTTACCAACTTGAAAAACATTTGTCGTTCCTAATGAGCTCTGGTATGATGGAAGAGATGGAGCACGAAGATACCGTTGCGTACAGAACCACAGAAAAAGGCAGGATGTTTTCCGAGCTCTTCGCCTAGTCCTGCCCATCAGTTCTTTTTGCATTTTTATCCCTTGTTGAGAAATTGATCTAGCCAGTCGAATACTTGACTTACAATAGGTTTTATACTAAATGCTGGGGTACGCTCCAGTGAATATTCTCTGGCTTAGCTGGCGCGATATTCGGAATCCAGAGGCAGGCGGAGCAGAGGTCTTTACCAATGAGGTTTTGCAAAGGCTAGCGGGAACCGGCCACGACATCACGCTATTTACTGCTAAGTTTCCCGGCTCTAGTGAGAGCGAAAGAATTGACAGAATTGAAGTCCATAGGGCAGGAAGCAAGTACGGCGTTTACGGCAAGGCAAAAGAGTTCTGCGTTACGCATGAGGAGAATTTTGACGTCATCATTGACGAGATTAATGTGAGGCCATTCCTCACGCCAAAGTTCGTCAAGAGGCGGCCAATCGTGG
This sequence comes from Nitrososphaera sp., assembly GCA_036004585.1. Classification (GTDB taxonomy): domain Archaea; phylum Thermoproteota; class Nitrososphaeria; order Nitrososphaerales; family Nitrososphaeraceae; genus Nitrososphaera. The sequence continues at coordinate 16,124 of DASYRH010000021.1, forward strand.
GCCTCATCCACCAGGTTCCCCGTAAGGCCCTTCTCTACGAACTGCCATTTCCAATAAACTACATTGTCTATCATTATCTTGTCAGGAGATGGCTAGCCAACTACAGGGACGTTCCCACAATGACAGTTTCTGCTTCGCAGCAGGAACTCCTCAAGCAATTTGGCGTCAAAAAGACCTTTGTGGTTCCCGAAGGATTGAGCGTTTCACCGCTTGCCTCATTGCCGTTGAAGGAATCTACCCCAACAGTCGTTTTCATGGGACGATTGAAAAAATACAAGCTTGCTGACCATGCTGTGAAGGCTTTTTCGTTAATCAAAAAGCAGATCCCGGATGCAAAGATGTACGTTATCGGTGACGGAGATGTGCGGCAGATATTGGAAAGGATGGCTCATAGCGACGTAACATTTCTTGGCAGAGTGAGCAACCAAGCAAAATTCGATGTCCTAAGAAAGGCGCATCTTTTGTTGGTCCCGTCTGTGGAAGAAGGATGGGGCCTGGTTGTGACAGAGGCAAATGCGATGGGAACTCCCGCAGTTGCATACGATGTCGCAGGACTGCGCGACTCGGTCAAGCACGACGAGACGGGTGTTTTGACTGAGGATAACACTCCCCAGTCTATGGCCATCGCAGCAGTAGGTCTCTTGCAAGACAGAGAAAGGCTGGAAAAATTGAGTGCGAACGCTCTGAAATACGCCAGGACATTTAGCTGGGATAATACCGCCCGGGCTATTGAAGAAATAATCAAGGCTGTGGCGTCAGAGAACTACATCAAGCGATGATATTCTGCTTTTAATTGTCAGCTTAGCGTCTTCTGGTACCATCTACTGATGCGCAGCTTGTAGGCGATTCCGATGATATCGACTGCCATCCTGACAATATCCTTTCGCTTGAACGATTTCTTTAGGGATATTTGCACTGGAAGCTCCTTTATGCGGAGCCCAAGAACAGAAGCTATCGCGAGCATCTCGGCGTCAAACGCATAACGGTTGATGGTAACGTGTTGAAAGATCTTTCTAAAGGCGTCACCTTTGCCTGCTTTCAGGCCTACCTGTGTGTCGCCTACCTTGAGCCCGAGCATTGTCCTTACAAACACTTGGAAAAGCCTACTCAGGACTTTTCTAGAGGCCGGCGCCCTGACTACAGAACGCTTGTGATTCTTGGATCCTATCACGATATCCGCGGTAGCTAGCGATTGCAAGCACTTTGCTAGCACGTCTGTTCCAATTTCGCCATCCCCATCCATGAAAATAATATATTTTCCACTGGATGCGTGGACCCCCTCCTTGATCGCGTAACCCTTGCCCTTGTTGATTTCATAGCTTACAAGCCGTATATCCGGGTTTTCCCCCATTATCCTCTCGACGAGTGTCTTTGTGTCATCGACGCTACCGTCGTCTACGACGATTATTTCATAAGGAGGATATGGCTGCGAAGTAGCCAATTCTTGGTTCTGCTTACCAAGCATCTCAATCTCGGGCTCTAGCTGGTCAAGCATTAACCTGAGACTCTGCAGGGTCTTCCGAATCTTGTCTCTTCCATTGAATACCGGAAGTATGATTGAAATTAGCGGCTGTTGAATTGAAATCTGTGAATCCGTTGTATCGATGGCGACAGCTGTCAACTCGAAGTTGAACCTCGGGAGATATTGAATGTCTCACACCAGGTCTCCTCAGAAAAGCTAGAGCTTGACAAAGAGTTCCCGGAGAACGGCATTCTCCAAAAATGTGCATGTCATGTGAGATAAAATGCCGTGTTGAAGGAGACCATACGTACTGCCGCCTATATCGGATGCATCCAATACACTAAGCGAATATTCGAGATGGCCAAACTTAATTCGAGGGCCGAAATCCTGAGAGTTAGTGTAGTGATTTTACTCACCCTAGGTATTGCAAGCACGGGGATGATCTCATCGCTCCAGTCTGCAGCTGCTGCTTCAAATGCAAACCTCTGGGCAGTGCCTGTCAACTCTAGGATAGACGACGGTAACAACCAGATATTGCGCTTACACTTTAACCTAGATACAGGGAACCCTCTGGATAAGATCAGGATAACCATTGATGAAGGAACGTCGGAAGAGAAGGTCTTGGAGTTCGACGGCAACGGCAATGTACTGACATCTGATCCAGCGTTTGTCTTTGTTGACGGCTCTATCAAGATAAAGACTGATGGGTATTTGCTAACCAAACTATCCGGCAAGTTCAAGATAGCCATCGACAAGACTGAATTGACAGTTGGAGAGCATGACGCTCTAGCAGAAATAATTACGACAGGTGAGACATTAACAGACGACGCTCACTTTAGACTCCGAGCTGGGTCTACTGGAGAGGCGGATTTGACGCCAGAATTCTTCTTTACGTGGCCCAATATCCCTGCTGGCGAGATGCGCAGAGCATGGATCGTTGAAGAAAATATCGGGACCGGAAATGCTGGCAAGCACATGGTAAGCGTCTATCTGTCAGAAGACAATGTACTAGATGGCAGCGACATCCTAGTTGGACAGAAAGAAGGCAAGGCCATCAAGTCTGGTAAGGACACTCTACTAGTTGTGAAATATGAACTGCCAGAAGACACGGATCCAGGACAGGCGTACGTGATTATCAAGCTGGATAGTGAAGACGACGTCAACGAGAGCAATGAGGGCAACAACGTAGATGCAAGAGAGATTAACGTAATAGCAAGCTGAGACCTCCAGAGCTCTGACAACTATGTCGAAGAGGAAGAAGATGACGAGTAGTCGAATGACTTGTTTCCCTTACTTTTTCATTTCTTTTTCTGACAAGTATTCATATACTATGGACGTAGGTGTTGTCTAGTTATCATGACTGCTGTTAAAATGGCAGCTGTGCTTGGATCGCTAGTTTTCCTTGCAATTCTTCTTTCCCCCTTCTCTCCTTTGGGTAGTCCACTTGGCAATCAATCGCCTAGCCCCAGGATCTTAGCAGAAGAACCGATAGACGAGGCAAAAATAGCGCCACAAGAAGTTAGCCCTGAGGATTTTGAGGAGTGCAATTCTATTAACGATGGTATACAGACAATTGTAGCGAGTGGCCCGGGAAGAAACGAAACGTACAAGATTGCTGCGGACTTGCTTGTCGGCGAATACTGCAATAGACCGGAGCTGGTCCACGAAATTAGCGCAACTGCTGACCCTGGCTTGAACCTGGTCGCATACGCTTGCGAGGCAGCATCTGGGACTGAGGGCGACGGCGCTTTGCAGGCTTCATTGGCTGACCACACCTTGATTTACTGCGACAGTGCGAGGACAAGTGTTGGAGACGGAATTGACTCTCTCCTCACTGATGTGGAAGATTTTAGGCAGGACTTTCTCTCCGAACTGGAAGCTGCAGATGCTGGCGGCGACATGACTGAGGACATTAATTCGATAAGAGCAGAACTCGACATCATAACTACGTTAGCAAATGGTTCAAGATCCCTCATGGAATCAGGTGAATACTATAATGCTACACAAATGCTCGAGAAGGCGTCAGAATCATTTGGCACATTACTCGAGAATTTAGAGACAGTGTAAACACATTCGTCTTATGGGTCTGTGCCAGGTTAAGGCGATATTTAGCGACGAGTTCGGGCGCTGGGGGGTTGAATCTGGAGTTCGAGTCCCCATAAATCTTATATTGGATGCTTTGTGCCCCTTGTTAGTGACTTTTGCCGAGAGGCGCAATTTGAAGGGACGCGTGAAACGGCATGTAATGTTGGTAGACAACGACGCCGGTGCGGCAAAGGTTGTTACCTGGATATTATCGCAAAATCAGTTTGTCGTGAAGCGTTTTTCTGAACCAGGGAAGGCGCTGAAAGAATTCAAGAAAGATCTTGGGCGCTATCAAGTGATCATCGTTGATGCCCGGATGACGGGCATGACAGGATTTGAATTTGCACGTCGCGTAAGAAAGCTCTGCTCTGAGATCAGGATAGTCTTGCTGACAGACTTTGAAATAAGCAAATCCGAATTTAGCAAAGTCTTCCCGTCCTCGCAAATAGACGATATAGTCGTAAAGCCTACTGCGCCAAGGCAGTTGATTCAGGCTGTCACCGGAATAATCACTTCAAAATTTAGCAACGATCCCATAGACAACGGAGGCCGGCAAGACTACCAAAGTGCTGTATACTAGGAAATACGTTTTGTATGTTGCACGCGGCACTATTCTAATTCGGTAGCCTGCGCGAGAAGATCGCCTACGCCTTATGACGTATTTTGAATCTTTGGCTTGATCGGCGTTACATTGGCATTTCCGCTATCTAACACTAACGTCGGGTTGGTCCCTTTTTCTACGATCACAAACTTTGTGTTATCCTGCATAGACTCTTGCGTTACTTCGAGTTGCTTCAGAGTAATCGCGTTATCCTTAAAGTATTCTTTTGCTGCCCTATTTACAACTTCAATTCTGTTTGCGTCGGCAGCTGCTATTAGCTTGATCTTGGAGGCTTCAGCTTCTGCAACAGTCTTTATCGCGTTTGCCTGACCTTCCGCTTCAAGAATCGCCGACTGTTTTGATCCTTCTGCTCTCTTGATGGCGGCCTGCCTTTCGCCGTCTGCCTGGGTGGCCAGTGCTTGAGCAAGGTCAATTGCGGCAACTTTCTTGTTGTTGGCTTGTATTACGGCGTTCATTGTCTCTTGGACTTCCTTCGGTGGATCGATTTCCTTTACCTCTACTCTAACCACGTCAAGCCCCCATTCATTGATCTGCTTTTGAATTTGCAACATTATTTCTGCGTTGAGCTCGCCTCGCCTGCTATTGACGTTTGAGAAATCACGGTCACCTATCACATTGCGCATGGTCGTCCTTGCAAGAGCAATGATCTGCGCCCGGTAATCGTTAACCTTGTAGAGGGCGTTCTTTACCGACAGGTCGTCCTCCCTCACTTTGTAATAGACCTGAGCGGCTACTCGTGCGTTAAGGTTGTCCTTTGTAATGATTTCCTGACTTTCGACATCCGTCATCTGCTCTGTAATGTTCACAAAGATGCTCTTGTGAATAAAAGGAACGATCCACGTGATGCCTTGGTCTTTGATCCTCTCAAACTTGCCGAGCCTCTCGACAGCCATTCGTTCGGTCGGACGTACAACTCGTATACCCCTTGCAATGAACACTAGGACGATAAAAATGGCGACTCCTGCAGCAATGCTTTCTGCGTCAAAAGCCTCAAAGACCAATAATATATTCTTCTACATATTTCGTATATAAAGTTGAGCGGGCCAAGCGATGGTAAATGAAGAGCTGAGACACAATAGCAGGAACAAAAAGATTTCCCGCAGCAAGTTGTAGGAGCAATGAATAATTTCGTGACCTTCCATAATGAAGCTGGCCTTCATTGTTATGGAGATCATCTATATGCTATACTGACCAAGGATGACCATGTTCGATGAAGAACAGGAACAAGTCGAACCTCCACACACCTGTCCGAAATGCGGGAGGACCACAAAGTTTGGTGGACACTGTGACTGTGAGCAGATATTTTGGTAACCAGACGATTTGAAATACCATCCCTACATTTCGATGACTCTGGCTGATTAGCAGTAGACAAGACTAGTAGAGGTATTGTTATCGCCTCATCCCCTCGACCACACCTATTGATTTCGATGGTGGATAATGCGTTCGCACATAGTTAAGTCCTGCCTTCTGGAGCAGGTCTGCATATTCTTTTTCCGTTCTTTCTCTGCCGGTTAGGGCACACATCATGTGAATGTCAAAGAGCTTTGAAAAATGAGGAGTATCTGGGCCGGGGACGACATGCTCGACTATGAGCACCTTAGCACCTTCAGGAGCAGCTCTTTGAATATTCGACAGGATCTTGACGCATTCCCCGTCACTCCAGTCATGCAGAATCATTTTCATGACATACGCGTCAGATTTTGGTACTTCAGCAAACATGTCTCCCGCAATATACTTACATCGATCCGCCAGTCCCATTTTTCCCGCCCAAAGCAAATCCTTGTTCCTAATAGTTGATTCTAGTTCAAGTACCGTTCCTTCCAGCTGTGGGTGCTCCGCAAGGATGTTGCACAATAAGTGTCCATGACCGCCTCCGACATCACATATGGTTCGGAAACCTGAGAAGTCGTAACTCTTTAGTGCCTCAAGCACCCATGCGGTATGCGTCGCAGAGTAGCTGCTCATGGCGTAATTGAATACTTCTGCATAGCCTGGATTCTTAGTAATGTAATCAAAGATTCTGACGCCAAATTCCCGGAGAAACGCATCTTGTTTGCCGTCCTTTATCATTGACGGCAAGTGCTTCCAGATGGCGTAATGTTCAGGACCCTCTTCCAGTAGTATGACACCTCTTAGTGTCTGCGGATGATCTTTGCGGACAAGTTCTCCTAAAGGCGTAATGGAAAAACTTTGATTATCGTTTTCTTTCAGGAATCCAATGGAAGCAAGGGCTCTTAACAGCCGATACGCCAGTGACGGGTCAAGACCCAATTCTTTGGAAACTTCAAAGGCATGCTTTGGATCTTCCTGTAGCGACTCAAAAATTCCCAGTTTGACACCGGCGTACAAAATTTGACTTTTCCATCTGCCAAGTATCGTGTCGACTACGGTTTCAAGACTAGACACGAAGTACGCACGACGAATAGGTATTAAGAGATTCGCCTTAATTGCGATATACCGCGCTGAATACAAGTGCCAGACGATGAGGAAAACGCGAACGGCTATAGTTCCAAAGAGCATCGTTTTGTGCAATGAGACCACGGGAGCGTTATTGCCTCCAATCTGGACAGCAGACAGAAATGGCATAGTCGGATACTGAGAGCAGACAATAATTCAGCCCAAATATTCTCGCTTCCACATACAGCACAAACAATGCCATTTTTGTGCGTGTAAATCTCACCCAAGCTTCGACTCCAGATGTCCATTGGGCTACATACAGATCGTTAATGATTTCTTGATGTGAATTCATGTTATCATGGGCGCCGAACGAGGGGTAGACGAACTACCTGAAAAGGCAACTCAATTCAAGCTTCCGGAAATGGAGCAGGAGGAATGGAACCGGGAGATCTATAATCTGACGCCGACTCTATGCCTCGTCATGAATCCTGATGGAATTATCATTGATTGCAACCTTGCGTACGCAAAGGCCCTGGGCTATGCAGCCAAAGGCCAAGTCATAGGCACCCCACTTGTTGATTGCGCTGATCCCGCAAGTAAAGAATCGATTCAGAAAATATTTGAGGTTTGGCGAAGAACCAGCAAGGTCCATAATCACGAGTTCAAAGTGAAAAGAGTTGATGGCAGCATTTTCCCTGCACTCATTAGCGCAACTTCAATTTATGACGAACTTGGCAGGACAATAGCTTGCAATGCTGCAATGCTCAACATAACAGAGCTTGTCAACGCCCGCAAGAAAGTCGAGGTTGCAATGCACGATCTTGTCCAGAAGGAGATGCGACTGCAAGAAATGAATGAGGAACTCAAACGCGTGGAAAGGGCAAAGGAGGAGTTTGTTTCGCTGGTAAGTCACGAACTCAAGAATCCCCTGACCCCAATTATCGGATTTTCTGATCTACTAACTAAGCAGGCAGCAACCGGCGAGCCGCTCAGTGAAACACAACTCGGGACCATCAAAATAATCAATCATAGTGCAAAGGAAATGAAGAGGTTGATTGACGATATTCTTTCAGTCTATAAACTGGATATGCGTCTTGAATTTAGCTTTACTGAGACAAAGGTAGCAGAATTAGTTGACCGGGTCGTCCTCGAACTATCATCCATTCTGAAGGAGAAAGAAATTGTGGTGAAAAAGGCGATCATGTTACAAGAGGGGGAAGACACGATCGTATCCTGCGACGCGTTGAGAATAAGTCAAGTATTGGTTAATCTCATCAGAAACGCAGTCGACTTCCTCCCTGCGTCTACCGGCAAGATCGAGATACTCTTGGAGGACGAGGATTTGATCGCAGGTAATGGACCAGGCTCAAAGCCTGCGGCAATATTGATTTCGGTAGCTGATAACGGCCCCGGGATTCCGGAGGAAAAGGTAAGTGGCTTGTTTAAGAAATTCTACCAAGTGACTCCCACGGCTCCGCGAAAACATGGCGGAACTGGTCTTGGTCTTACAATCTGTAAAGAGATTGTGGAAATGCATGGAGGAAAAATTTGGTACGACTCCTCATACAAGAATGGCGCTTGCTTTAGATTTACGATTCCTAGGGTCGCACCGACAAATCGCGGTAAGAATGTGGTTGCATGACTCGCAATATGCAGTGACCACTGTTTCAAGCTACTCAATCTGAAGCTGCATTGAATCACCATCTACTGTATTTGAAGCGATTCGAAGATTGGATCACGAGGTGCCTCTATGCTTATGACATTTGTTGCAGCGTCTTCTTGACCTGGTCCTCAGGGAATGCCTTTAGAGTTACCGTCCTTATTTCGCTGACCGAAAGCGAGCCCAAGAGAATGGCCAATGCTCCGTCGTCATTGGGCATATCGAGGATCTCTATTGCATCGTAGGGTCCGGCCGTCACATAGCCTGTCATTTTTCCGCCAAGTTTGGTGATCTGAGTTCTGAACTGCTCGCGAGTCGTTGTATAGGATGTCTTGAAGTTCTGTCTTCCCTGTTCTGTGAAAGTGACGAGGAGTATGTACGTAACCATGCACCTCATGTTCTTTGCATTCGTTATTAACTTTTGTTCAAAGACGATTTCAGTCGAGATTCCAGATGGATATGCGCACCCACCGAGAGGTATCGCAAAGAAACCTATTTGCCAGATGTTGGAAACCCTTATGTGGTTATTAATTGCTCGTCAGATTCTTAGAGTTAACCGATTGATGAGCTGTAAGGTAAACGTCAGTCTGCATAGATGATTTTTTTAATCTCGGGATGAATAGTGTGATAATGCGCAAGCTCAAAAAAGAGTTGTCATCAGAAAAACGTGTAGAATTATTCAGAGCATTGCAAGCCCGTTTTGAGAAAAACATGAACCGCCATAAAGGCCTTGAATGGGCTAATGTTCAAGCAAAGCTGGAAGTTAATACTGAAAAACTGTGGTCGCTCAATGAAATGGAAAGAACTGGGGGTGAACCGGATGTTGTTGGTCATGATAAAAAGACTGGCGAATACGTTTTTCATGATTGTTCAGAAGAAAGTCCTAAAGGCCGCAGAAGTCTTTGTTACGACCGTGAAGCGCTCGAGGCAAGGAAAGAGCATAAACCAAAAAATAACGCTATTGATATGGCGGCTGCAATAGGCATCGAGCTTTTAACGGAAGAACAATATCGAGAGCTGCAGAAACTAGGAAATTGCGATACGAAGACGTCGAGCTGGGTCAAAACACCTTCTGATATCAGAAAACTCGGTGGTGCCGTCTTTGCTGATTACCGCTATGGCCATGTCTTCCTGTATCACAACGGTGCAGATTCTTACTATGCCGCTAGGGGCTTCCGTGGTTCGCTGAGTGTCTAAATTTGGACTTTGAATTTTGGTATTTCTTTGATTCTTGCTCTTGTTTTTTACGACCCTGAAGCAATCAGGCCAACTGCTATCCAAAAAATTTCTACATCTGAACCGGAACCCCCTTGCAAAGACTTAATATTATAATGTCCAAGAGGAAACGCGGGTTCGGAGGGATTCGGACCCTCGACATTTTAACCCAGAATAACTGACTGGTTAAGAGCCAGACGCTCTACCTGGCTGAGCTACGAACCCGCAGAAAATTTGCTAACCCGTCAGATATTTAAACGAAACTAGAAAAGGAAAAGATTTAGGCAGACTTTGCTATCTGCTGGCTTTGCTCGATTATCTTGACTATCGCTTCTGATGTTGAGCAGTTCATCTTTTGCTTTTCCTTCAGGATGTGCCTGTATGCATCGAGCGTGATGTAGACTGGGATAGAACCCGTGCCTTCAAGCAACGCCTTTACTCGATAGAGGCCGTTTTCCATTCCTCTTTCTGCAATCTTTTTCAGCTTCACCTTATCCATAAAACTACCAAGGGGCCCCATTGGCATGTCGTAGTCGACGGTCAATGAAGTCTTGCTCTTTTTCTCGGAAATCTCGTCAAACTCTACTGTAATCTGCCAGCGCTTGAACGGGCCTTCAATCATTTTGGCCACGATCTTTTTCATCGGGATATAGTCAATAGTTTCACAATCCCATTCGAGCTTTTTGCCGTCAAAATCTCCGCTTATCCTGAAAATAGTCCCGACGCCAAACCCGTTCTTGACCTCAAGCGGGATGACATTAAGACCCATGTTCTCGGGGAACTGATCAGCCATGTGCTCCGGTCTTGCAAAATAAGTAAATACCTCAGTGACGGGAGCGTTGATTTCCATGCTCTTCTGGATAACCGTCATCGCCGATCTGAGCCGGAGAACTGAATTTAAAGGTTTTGGGTTCTGTGTCTTTGTGCGAGAATTCTGCGCCACGGATTACCTAAAGACTCTATAGAACGTAAATTCTTGATTGGATTGATATCTCCCGCCTGCACCTAGATCCATCTTATCTTTCGGAAATAGAGCGACATTCCCAGAGCCAGGACGGCAGAGGCTGAAACTGTAACGATAAAAGTCGCGTATCCTCCTAGAACTGACGGGTCGATAATAGGCAACTCCACATTCATTCCATAAATTGAGCTGATAATAGAAGCTGGCATTGATAGGGTAAAGATGATGGTCAGGACAGCGAGAATCTTATTTGTCTTGTCTGTGCCATGCATGTAGTCAGTGTCTTTGTAAATTTCGACCGTTTCCTTAGAGTCCTCGATGGTGTCGATTGCCTTGTCTATGTGGTCCTTGACATCGTCGAAATAGTCGGTCAGGTTCTCCTCCGAAAACCTCTGTATGTCCTTTGACGTTATCTCTGTCAGCGTCCTGCGAAGCGGAATAGCTATCCGGCGAAGCGAGGTGATCTGCCTGCGGACATGTGATATTTCTTTGGCCGCACTTGCCTTTTCATCAAACACGACATCTTCAATATCATCTATGTTGCCTACGACTTTTCTTACAACATTAAAGAGATCGTCGGTAAGCGCGTCTATGATGCTGTGGAAGAGATATCCGGCGGATTTTCCCATTAGTTCCTGGCGGGCCTTCACGTCGCTACTGCACTGTTCAAACAGATCGATCAGGGGTTTCAGGTCACCCTGATGCACAGTGACCAGATACCCGGAACCCATAAAGGCGGCGAGTTGGCTGGACCTCGGAATACTTTCGCGCTCTGCCATTGGGAAATGAAGTATCACAAAGATATGATCCTGGTACCGGTCTATCTTTGGGATCTGGATCTTTGACAGGCAATCTGCCAAGTTGAGCTCGTGGAAGGGAAATTTCTGTCCTAACTCATTCATGTCCGCTCTGCTAGGCTTGCCGATATTTATCCAGGTGAACCCGTTGTTGGATACTTGTTGCTGCATTGGAAGTCGCCTTGTTTCATCTATTTCCTGGAGCAATATGTAGCAAGCTTCTCTCGAAAGCACTTGAAATGATGATCATGAAGCGTTGTAACCAAGGGAGGTGGGGATATCTAAGCCAAGGGGTTGGTATTCACTATCTCACCAAGACAAGAGATAACGTCCTGCTTGCTTACCTGGATAGGGTTGTTGTCTAGATGGCCTCGGTCTGGCATTATTACATCGGCTGCGGCGTCAAGCGGCTGCTTTAGCTTCATTGGCTCAAACTTGAGCTTTTGAGCAATTTCTTTGAACCGCTTGTAGTAAGCCGACTTGTTGAACTTGTGGGCAACTGTGGTACACGAAGAGAGTGCATAGCCATGCGCTACCCCCTCGTTAGAAAACACATACGACAATGCATGTCCCAGCGTCGTAGAGGAATTGCCAAAGCCTATTCCGGAGAGCATGGCGCCGTACGGAAGCTTGTTGTGCTTGTCGTTCATGATGGCATCGTAGAGAATGTCAAACGCTTCCTTGCAGAAGAACTGGGTGAAAGGGTTTCCCAGCTTGCTGTCATACCCTTCCGAGGCCTGGGCAGCTGCATCACACGCAGAGTTTCTCATGATGTTAAATGGGGTGCCGGGTAAAAAGTAGGGATCAACTACTGCAGCGTCAGCAAGAAATGCTTCGTCCTGCAAGAGTTTTTTCTTGTGGTCAAAGCTGATAACAGCATAGGTAGTCATTTCCGCCCCTGTGCCAAAAGTCGTCGGAATCAGGATCTTTGGTATCCCTGTCATCTTGCCAAGGTACTTGCAGATGTCCATCGAGCTCCCGCCGCCGAGTCCGATGTAGCAAGAAACGTTCTTGCCTTCGTACTGCTTTTTTATCGCCTCGACTGTTTCGATGGCCGGGTCTGGCGTCGCCTTGTCGTACAGCTCGTATTTCTTTATGCCCATATAGTCTAGCCACTTGCTGTAAATGTCGGGGGTAGTAGTTGTTATGACAAGAGCATCCTCGGGATACTGGAATTCCTTTGCGGCGTTTTCGCCGTACATTATTTTTCTCGGCATCATTACTTTCCAAGCCATGCCGTAGGGTGCGTCCCACAGGTGTTTTATGTCTTACTGGATCAGAACTGTTCTTTCAGCTGCTTTACCAGGTTCCGTTTTTCCAGCCTCATAAGGTAAGCAATGCCTATTACTACAAACACTTCGACTGTCTTTGCCAGTATCCCGGCGACATCGACGTCCTCCGGCCTGTTGTTCGGAGTTAGTGGGGGTGGAACGGTGACCGCATAGATGTACAGCCCGATCAGCACTGCTGTTCCAAAAAGCCCAAAGAGGTTTACTGAAACTGTCTTCCTATAGTGGTCCCGCGGCCTTGCGCGCCCGCTGGCAGAGCCGACCAACGTCAACATAGTGTATAGTATACCGTAGGTCACCTGCATTCCCCCAGCTACAATGAGAAAAATGCTGTACTCTATCCGGAGCGACGCGTGGCCAGAGTATACCGCGAAATGAACGAGGCCCCCGGCAATTGCTGCAAATGTCACAGCATAGCGCACCATGTCGCCGGGTGCAGAAACATACGTGCCGGATTTCTTCTTGCTCCAGTAGGTCAGCCCAAGAACGCCGCCGAAGAGCATCAGTGGAACAAGGACCGCGCCAGCTATTGTCGAGACAAATATTGTCCCAAATTCGTTGGATATTGCCACGTTAAAGACCAGCCGCTCACATTCGCATCCAGCCTTCCCAGCAAGCGTGCTTCTCGGAGGGTCTATCGAGTTTGAATTTACGTCTCCAGTAGCTATGCTTAGCACAACCTGGTAGCTTCCTTCATAGGGGAACGTGTAAAACATTTCAAAGTCCCCAACGTCCTGCTTTGTCCAAGGAAAAGCCTGGAGCCGCTCGCCGGTTGACGCATAGATCTCCACCATCGTCTCGATGTTCCGGGTATCTCGGCCTTCGACGTCTTGAACACTGAACATGATCGCAGCCGGCTCTGCAGGCTTTGTATAGTCCGGATCAAGTTGAAGGAAAACATAGTATTGGCCTACTCCACTGCCTCGCGAATTGTAATGACTCAGGTGGTCAAAATGAGCAGACGCCGGCGCGATTGCTGCCAGAAAAGACAAAGCCACTGCCAGCAGCACTATTGCAGGCTTCATGGGCGTACGCGTTGAATTTGCGCGCCCCGTATATTATTGTGCCCTTGGCGCGACCGGTTTTCTGCCCGCAAGGTTGTAAGCGTAAATCGACGTGAGTAGCACCATCGAAAACAGCACGATACCAATGCCAAGGTGTACAGTTACCAGCACTGACTGCAGGCGCTCCACAATTACTATTGCGCCCAGAGTTATCTGCCCGACAACGGCTGCGCCGGCGACAATCGACGCAATTTTCATTCCCCTTGGCGCGTCATGCGACTTTAGGGTGAATGCCATCATTGCAAGGATCAAAAGCCCGGTCGTCGCGGCTACCGAGCGATGGATATACTCGATAATGAAATCGGCATGCGGCAGCAGACCCTGCGGGCAAAGAGGCCATTCAGGGCAGGTCAGCCCGACGCCGGAAGCGCTAACGTATCCTCCGATAAATATCAGAGAGAACAGGACAAAAAGGGAAGAAAATGATAGGGCCTTGAGCAGGTTCATTGACTACTCTTCTACTACTAGAGTGCCCTTCATGTATGAATGGACCATGCAAAAGAACGGGTACGACGATGGATCCAGGTTTGCGGTATCAATCGTTACACTAGCGTCAGGATCCATAAATTTCGTGTCAAAGAGTTTCCCGAAATCCGCAGCCTCCGGCCCAGTTCCGCTGGTTATCGTATGAATGGTTGAATCCTGGTTTACCACGGTTATCTTGTCACCTTTCTTAACCGTTAGCGAGTCAGGGTCATAGTCAGGTGCATTTTGAGTTGAGGACCCTGCAAGGATATTGATCGTTGGTCCCGTTGGCGCGCCAGATCCAGAGCCGTCTCCGGCTGGTTGTGCAGCCGTTATCGTAATCTTGCCATTCATGTAGGGATGCACAAAGCAATAGTAGTCAATCACATCTCCTTCTGCCACATCTGCCAGCTCGATAGGATCGGAGCTCTCTGCAGGGTTGATCAAATTGGTGTCAAACACGTCCCCGCTGGTGGTATCTTCGGGACCCGTCCCAGATGTCGCGGTATGAATTGAAGTATCGTCGTTCTTCCATACAATCTTGTTGCCCAGAGGGACCTCGGCGTTATCAGGCTCATAGTCTTTGCCGCCCTGGACAGAAGCACCAGTTAGAATTGTTATCGTGGTAGTACCTGCCTGAACGGGCGGCTCCTCTTCTGCTGGCTGCTGCGGCTGCCTTATCAGCGCGACGGGGGGCGGGTTTGAGACCATTTGGTCAAAGAATGTGATCAGGATTCCGGCTCCTACTGCAAGGGTGATTCCAATGATAACAAGTCCCCTAGTCATCCTGCCCGGCGAAGTAAGTATTATGGGATCCTTGTGATCATGGTCTTCCATCAGATATTCCTCCTAGTGGTGCGGCTCCCGTCTGGTATAGTCGTAATACTGTTCCCCGATCTCGAACGGATCGTCCATCTTGGCGGGTTTGCCCTTCATTGCGCTTTTTATCAGGTTCCAGACAAGTACAGCTGCCCCGGCAGCATTAATCCAGGCCCCGACAGAGGCTATCTGGTTCATGATAATCAGCGGCTCGACTGGCACAAAGTCAAACGTCCTCCTTGGCTGGCCGTACAGTCCAAGCACGTGCTGTGTCAGGAATACCACGCTCGAGCCCACGAAGAAGAGCCAGAAGGACAACATGCCAAGCCGTTCGCTGTACATCCTGCCGGTGATGAACGGGAAGAGGTAGTGCAGAAATCCAATAAACGCGAACGTGATGAGGCCCATCACGAACAGGTGGAAGTGTCCAACTACCCAGTACGAGTCGTGGGTGAGAAAGTCAAGCGGCATAGCGGTGTTTACAACCCCTCCAGCTCCGGCATAGAAGAACAGTACAATCCCGCCAAAAGCATACGACATGGGTGTTCTGAACCTGATCTTTCCGCCCCACATTGTCGCAGTCCAGTTAAAGACGTGCATTGCGGACGCAGGGACCGCAGCAAGCGTTCCAACCATAAATACAGTCTTTTCTGTGAAGCTCATGCCTGTCGAAAACATGTGGTGGGCCCAGGAAGCAAATCCTACGATAGCAAGTAGTACAAACGCAGTAACACCGGACTGGTAGCTGAAAATCGGCTTTCTAGAGAACTTGGGTATGATCTCATAGACCATGCCGATCGCAGGAATAGCGAATATGTACACCTCAGGGTGGAACGTGAACCAGAACAGGTGTTGGTACGCTATAGGGTCCCCACCCATTGCGGGGTTGAAGAATCCGGAAATGCCTAACCTGTCGGTATACAGCATAATGAGCGCGGCAGCAAATGTTGGTATTGCCACGAGAATCATGATTGAAGTTACCAGAATTGCCCATACAAATAGAGGCGCCCTCATAAGCGGCAGGTCCGGGTGCTTCATCTTCAATATGGTAACGATGAAATTGATCGAGCCTAGAATCGAAGAGATCCCAAGTATCTTTAGTCCAAAGATCCACATTTCAGCTGCTGGACCCGGTGCCCTCAGTGTAGAGTATGGTGGAGTAGCGTACCAAGTAAAGTCTGCCATGCCAAGCCACACCAAAGCCATTGCAGGCGGGATCATCCAGAACGCTACCGCGTTCAATTTTGGCCAGGCCATGTCTTTGTACCTGACCATTATGGGTATCAGGTAGTTTCCGATGCCAGAGGCAAACGGGAGGAGCCACAAAAAGAGCATGTTGGTTCCGTGAGTCGTGAAGATCCTGTTGAAAGTATTTGGATCGGGAATGATGCCCTGGTTGCCAGGGAGGAAGAGCTCGGTGCGTATCCCGATCGCAAGCGCGCCTCCAATCATAAAGGCAACAAAAGACAAAATTACATAGAGAAGACCGATGTCAGTATGATGGGTAGAGAAAAGTATTTCCCACATGGGACGAGGTTTCTTTACTTCAAGAACCATACTCTATTACCCCAGATAACCTGTCTTGGAATACACTTCAAATAAAAGCATTTTGTTTTTACTAAAACCAGCTTGTTACGACGTTATAACGGTGTTT
>DASYRH010000022.1:0-24754 GCA_036004585.1 Nitrososphaera sp.
AGGAAGGTGTAACAATAGCCGAATCTGACTTCAACAAGACTCTGCTCGACTTGGAGATTTATGGGCTCGTAAGAGTCACCTGGGTCACAAAGGACAAGCGAAGGATTGAGCTTGTGGCGGACGCCGGCTAGCGTATTATCAGTGAAGCGGGAAGCGGAAAGTAAAACAATGCATCAACTGCGAGCGCAACGAAAATAACTACAAGATAAGGCGCCGTGACCTTGTACGCTTTCCATGCAAATTCAGGTGTAGGATTTTTGGTCAGCTTGTAATGATAAATCAGCATGAGAGAGCCGGATATTGCTGCTACTACAGTATACAGCAGACCTAACCCAAAAAATGACAACGCAATCGAGTACGGAAGGAGTATCGCAGTATTTAGCAAGATATAGCTGGCAGTCCTTTGATTTCCAATAAGCACAGGGAGCATTGGAACGCGGACACTCGCATATTCTTCCCTTGCTTTTATTGCCAGGCACCAAAAATGAGGGGGTGTCCACATGAATACAAGCCAGCCGACCAAAAAGCCAAGAAGGTCTATTGAGCCAGTGGTAGTGGCCCAGCCAGCCATGGAGGCGGCGCTTCCGGCAAAACCTCCGATGACAATGTTTGATGCATTATTTCGCTTTAGCCAAGCGGTATAGACGATGACATAAAAGAATATCCCGAGCGCAATCATGCCCGTCGCCACAGGATTTAGCGTAAACCACGCTATCGCGACGGACAGCACACTGACAGCTATTCCATAGACAAGAACATTTTGTGCTGAAAGCCTCCCTGCAGGTATCGGCCTTTTCGCAGTGCGTTCCATCATTTTGTCGATATCTCTATCATAATAGTGATTTAGCGCGCTCGCGCCCATGGACGCGAGGGCGCCAGAAAGAGTAAGAAACCCCAAATTCCAAGCCGTTGTATCCCACGCTATATCTGGAGTGGAGTCAAAACGGGTGGCTGCAAGAAGCGAGGTTACAGCCGTTATCACTAGCACCACAACAATTCTGGGCTTTGACACCTCTACATAATCACGCGCGGTCACAGAACGGCTTGCCTCGGGGGAGTTTAGCCCTGCTTGCATTTAATTTATTCGTTCATGCATCAGTAGATAAAATGTTTCAAATTGCCAACTTGCAACTTGTAAAATGTCAAGATCTTTCGCTTGAGAATGGCGTGCTCGGGCTTGGATAGGCCGCAAGTGCATCGTGTCTCAGGCTTGTCAATTGAATGAACTTCTGCAATGGAGTAAATCCTGGCGATCTTGTCTCGAGCAGCGACAAAATCATAATGCAACACCACTCCATCCGTGTGCTCCAGCATGTCGACCATGTTGATTGTCGTAAGCCATGCATCCCAAACTGTATCCGTATCGTTTACTTCGAAAAGCTCTTCGACCGACATGACCTAATCGACTTGGCGCCTTTCGATATTAAGCCGAGGTATCAACTATTGTGAGTACTGTATGTAAGCTGAATTGGGGCTCGACGGGAACAAGCCCCCTGCAAGGGGAAATTTGCGTCGCTGGGAAGTGGTGACCACTCAGGGCAAGCGTTCCCTATCATCCAATGAGTAGCTAGCGGTATCTACACACATCAGAATAATTCAGACACGGTGAAACCGAGGGCATAATGAAAAAATGTCCAATGTGCGGAGATGAGATATATTCAAGTAATGACGGACCTCTGTGCTTCCGATGCAAAGCGAGCGGAGTCCGAGTCAGGCTGGAGATTTACGATAAAGATCCATATTCCAAGAAAGAAGATAGTTTTGCCAAGACCTTTATCGGCGGTACCAACTACAAAGACATGCAGAGCAAGAACATCCGCCGCGGTGGGTATTCATGATTGAGCATAGAGGCGATTCTGGACTGACCAGTGCAACAAGATTCTAACTAACCAATTTTGCCGCTTCTGCGATCTCTGACACGCTATTGTATCTGCGATCAGGCAGTGTTAAGTTATCTGGTGGCGTCCCAATTCTCATTAAATGCTGGCACCCGCTAAATTAACAGTGTCTGTTCTACGTATCTCAGTATGCTATTCTTGTCCGCTGGAAAGTGCATTGTCTTCAAAGCCTGACCAAGAGCCGCAGCTTTCGGAGATTTGCTGGCTGACTATTCTCCGTTCTCGCCGGTAATATTTTCTTGCCTGCGAGCCATATCTTGAGTCTGGATCATGTTGCTATTAGTTGGAATCTGTTCACGGTTTTCTCTGCTTGCCTTGACGCAATGCTCGATATTTCTATTAGGAGTTAGAGGCAATTCATGGCACTATGTTCCAGACTACTCAGGCATTGCGTAATTTTGCAAATTAGGGCGTTTGAATTTCAGAGCTAGAAACGATTAAGTATGTCGAAAAGGCCCAACCTTCCTGTAAAAAGAAATGACTGACTGGGACCTTCTGACCCCCGGTATTGGTCTAACCTCCATAGGCATCGTCGGCGTCGGGATCTCTCTTGCGGGAATCGCAAAGACCTTCATTGATGGGATGCACGCAGTGTCTCTCTTGACTATGCTCATTGGCATGATTTTCCTTGCGTCAGGGTTGTTCAAAGACGGGTTTCCATCTTCAGGTAAGGCAAAGTCGGCCACGTTTATCACGCTTGGATTTCTGGTAACTTTTGGAGTTGCTGCTGCCGTAACGGTGAGCGTCCAAGTGCCCAGCATATTTGCATACATTGGCATCATGCTGGTTATCTCGATTCCCGCGTCAGTCCTTGCCTTTGCCTCGTACAAGCGCGTGCCATACCTAAGGGCGCTCGCCATAATATTCATAGCCGGCTCCGTCGTGGGGGGAACTACTTTCTACGCCTTTGGACTCGTAGCGCCAAAGCCAGCACCCCCTGAAGAAGAGCCTGAAGAAGTAGAAACGCCCCCACCGGCCGTGGTAGTCCCTGCAAGGATCTTGCCGGGCGCATCAGCCCAGGGTAATCCCGACTACGAGCCCGAACCCGTTTCGGTGAGCAAAGGGGATGGTGTGGAGTGGGTAAATGAAGATAACATTCCTCACACAGTCACGAGCAAGACGGAGGGGCTTTTTGATTCTGGACCCATGCTTGCGGAAGCAAAGTGGCTTCTAAATACTGCAGATCTGGACGTTGGCAGTTACGATTACTTCTGTGAAATACATCCTATCATGGTAGGTTCGTTATCTGTGACCGAAGCAGCACCTGCTGGTGCCCCAACGTCAGGCTCCAACGTAACCGGCAACCAAACAGCAGCTAACCCAACTGCCAACCAGACAGCAGCTCCAAGCCAGGGCTCCGGTCAGAACCAGATGTCTCCGGGTGCGGGCGCAACCGTGTCTTCTGTTTCAATAGTGTCAGGCGCGTCTGTTCCAACAAATGGAGAGGACTTTGACCCAGATACAGTAACTAGTTCTGTCGGGAGCATGGTTACATGGACAAACGACGACACTGTTCCGCATACTGTTACATCAGGAGTAGTTGAAGACAATGTTCCCAAGCCTGACGGCAAGTTCGACTCGAATATCCTGACTGCAGGCAAGAGCTTTTCATTCGTATTCGACACGGCCGGAGAATACGACTACTATTGCTTTTTACATCCGTTCATGACTGGCAACGTAGTCGTAAACTAGATGACACTGAAAATCGTCCTCACGTCAGAGCAAATTACGCGGCTTGCCAAATTTGCAAACGAAGCGCTCCCTAACGAGTCATGCGCCTTCCTCTTTGGATCATCAAGTGAATCAACTGTTACAGAAATTCTGCTCATGAAAAATGTTGACAGCTCTCCATACTCGTTTAGCATCGAGCCTTCGGAACTTCTTGATGCCTACGACAAGGCGGAGAAGAAGGGCCTTGACGTAATTGGGGTATTCCACTCCCACCCAGGAAGGCCGTCACCGTCAACAACTGATATGAAATACATGGAAATCAACCCGGTGATCTGGCTGATATATTCAACGACTGAAGATAGATTTGGTGCGTATCTTAGCGACCAGAGTGTGAAAAAGTGCGAAGTCATTATCACGGACTGATTCTGTCCGTATCTCGCGGATAGAGCACGACATCGCGCACGTTCTGCTGACCCGTAAGTACCATCATCAACCGGTCGTAGCCCAATCCCCATCCCGAGTGAGGGGGCATTCCCCATTCAAATGCCTTCAAGTGTTCCTCAAAGCTCGAAGGGTTGAGCCCCTGTTCTGACAGCCTAGACCTCAGTTTCTGCGGGTCGTGAAGTCGAGTTCCGCCAGAGACAAGCTCAAGATATCCGTACTGGAGATCAAAGGACTTTGAAACCATGGGATTGTCCTCCTTTTCATGGATGTAGAATGGCTTTAGTTTTAACGGCCAATCCATCAGAAAGTAAAAGCCACTATGTTTTTCACCTAGTTTGCGCAACGCGGCATCAGAAAGGTCGTCGCCGAACTGAAGGTTTTCTCCTTCCTTTGCCAGCTCCTTGATGCACTGCTCATATGTCAGCCTTTCAATCTTTGAAGTCGGCATTTTCTCATTTGCTCCAGCCAGCTCCAATTCTTTGGCGTGGTTCTGCTGGAAATCGTTGATTACGTTTAACACAACTCTCTCTACAATATCCATTACGTCTTCATAATCGACAAAGGCTGCTTCAATGTCTACGCTGGTAAATTCCGTCAGGTGCCTGACTGTATGCGAGTTTTCGGCTCGGAAATACGGAGCAATTTCAAAAACCCTGTCAAGCCCAAGCGTCAGCTGCTCCTTGTACAGCTGTGGGCTCTGCGCCAAGTACCCCTTTCTTTTGAAATAGTCAAACCCAAAGAGGTTGGCTCCACCCTCACTTGCGCTACCGATAATCTTGGGTGTGTTGACTTCGACAAATCCTTCATAACGCAGCGTGTCCCGGATTACCTTAAGGCCAGCGGACCGTAGGTGAAATATCGCAGCCGTTTTTGGATTTCTGAGGTCAAGGGCGCGGGCATCAAGCCGCTTGTCAAGAGCAGATTCTACCCTTCCAGTAGGATCTATTGGAAGAGGGTGCACTGCACGAGTCAGAACACTAAATTCGGTTACCTTTACTTCGACAGGAAAGTCTTTGGCCTTGCTTTTCTGGACACTGCCAGTCACTATGACAGAGCTTTGTCGCGGTGTCAATATCGCAAGTTGAACGTTGTCCCCGGTTACGATAAGCTGGCAGGCGCCGGATACATCGCGGATAGTCACAAAGGCGAGCTTGCCAATGTCTCTGACATCTTCAATCCAGCCACCAATTCGCACTTGCTGTCCAATCAAGCTGTCGTTTAATTGGTTGGCGTAATGGGTTCGCTTAATGTCCGTCATGCCAAACTCACTCACTATCTCTTGTCAAATTCTACGAGTAACTCGATGTTTCTAACGGCCTTGGCTATCTTTTGAACTTTCCCCAAATCAAAGCGCGATCTTGAAACGTTGCCAGACGCTATCACCTTTGTAAGTTTGTTGCCGTCAGGTAGCCAGAACAGGTTCACAGACAGCACCCTTAGCGGATGGAAGAGCCCTTCGATAAAGCGACGGTCAGAGGTTTCGGATTCTACGAACCAAACCTTCTGCCCAAAGTCAGATTCTATTCTTTCTGACAGAGCGCCGTTGCTACGTAGTGCACTGACGTCGGGACTGCGCAATACTAGCACGACATCGCCGTCCACACGGACGCCCTTTAGAAGCGTAAACTTGTTGACATCCTGATTTCTATCCGCTATTTTAGCCAGCTTGTTAGATGCATCCACATCGTCCTGCGTAATATCCCCTGCTCGGAGTTTCGCTTCGCACTTGGCGCATAGAACTCCAGTCTTGGCGTCAAAAGAGCAGATAGGGGACTTCAACTCACGATAAACTTCCATACTTCGCCTGCCGGGATATATAACAGCTGTGAGAACCAGAATGCTATTATAATTACCTGTGTGCAACTCTGATACGCGATGCAGAATCAGCCAGTGCCAAGGTTGCAGGTCAATAACTTGCGGGCCTATTACCTCACAGAAGCCGGACCGCTGACGGCCGTCGATGGGATCAATTTCAGTATTCAAGCAGGCCATTCTCTTGGCGTCGTTGGGGAATCTGCATGCGGCAAGAGCACTCTTGGGGCTGCCCTGATGAGGTCCCTCCAGTACCCCGGCAAGATAGTTGGAGGAGATGTGGTACTTGGCGACTCTGTGCTGACAAGCCTCCCAGACAGGCAATTCAACGACGAGGTGAGGTGGAAGAAAGTCGCGATGGTTTTTCAGGGGGCCATGAATGCCCTAGATCCCGTCTTTACAGTTGAAAGCCAGCTCCGCGAAATTCTAAAACACCATGGCTACAGTGGGGACATTCCATCAAAGATTGCCGAGTCGCTCAAGTCAGTTGGTCTAGACGAGTCTGTTTCAAAGCGATACCCGCATGAGCTTTCGGGAGGAATGAAGCAGCGAGTCGTAATAGCCATGGCGCTGCTATTGGATCCCGAGATACTTATTGCGGACGAACCGACCACGGCTCTCGATGTACTTGTCCAGTCACAGATTATTGACTTACTAAAAAAATTGCAGGCTCAAAAGGGGATCTCGGTCATTCTTATCACGCATGACCTTGCTCTAGTCGCGCAGATTGCAGATAGGATCTCCATCATGTATGCTGGCCAGATAGTCGAAATCGGCTCTTCGAGCGAAATTTACAAGAATCCGAAACACCCCTACACGCAAGCACTAATAGCAGCCGTGCCAAGACTCAAGTCAGAGGATAAAAAAATAAACTTTATACCCGGTACTCCGCCGAGCCTGATTGGAGCCGATGGCGGATGTAGGTTCTACCCCCGATGCCCGCACGCAATGGAAGTATGCAAGAAAGACCCTCCGGAATTTAAAACCCCGACAGGATACGTCCGGTGCTGGCTTTACGAGAAAGATTCTGAAACTTAAAAAGCAGGCGGCATCAGAAGAGATCTCGGCACTTATAGTCCGTAAGAAATTGCCACTGATAAATCATGTCAAGCACAATACTTAGCCACTTTCCTCTTTCCAGCCCTAGGCGGAGGCAAGAAAAGGTGCTTCTTGAAATAGAATCCGCATTGAAGAGCGGCTACAGGTACATTTTTTTGGAAGCACCTACAGGCTTTGGCAAGACGCCAGTGGCCATTGCTATGGCGCGCTACCTTGGAAGCTCGCACATCTGCACCGCGACCAAAGACCTCCAGGCCCAGTACAGGCGAGACTTTCCTTTTGTTGTAGAAGTAAAGGGTAGGGGTAATTTTCCATGCATCGTAAAAGAGGATATGGGACTTGATGAGAGCTGCGACTACGGACCGTGCGTGAAAGACGACAGTTACGACTGCATTTACAAGACCAGGCTGATGGATTACAAGGTTCGTGGCGAGGGAACAAAGAGCGAACTCGTTCAGCTTGATCCGTTCGCAGAGGGCAAGTACGTAGAAAACCTGAAAAGGAGTTCAAAGATTGTCGACCTTGATTGGAGGCCATGCCACTACTTCCATCAAAAGTGGATTGGGCTTCGTTCAAGCTACACAGTATACAATTACCGCTATTTTCTATCAGATGTATTTTACGCGGGCACTGCACAAAGGCGCAGCCTATTGGTTTTGGACGAGGCTCACCTGCTCGAATCGGAGGTCGGCGATTTTAGGAGTTTTTCCGTCAACAGGCATTCTCTCCGTTTTCTCAGAATGCAGATGCCGGAGAAAAATGTTGACGAAGTAGAGACTTGGATAGAATTCTGCAAAACGCTGCGTGAAAGACTTGTTGATTTCGTGGAAAAGGCCGAAGGAATCATTGAGAGGAGCAATCAAAAGTTCGGCCTGGAGCCATATACGGAAAGGAACCTTATAGACGCGAGGGAGCGGGAACAAACTCTCGATGCAGTGATTGATGACATAAAGTCGAACAAAAATAACTGGATTGTTTCAAACATTATGCGCGACGAATCAGGGCAGCTTGTCAAGGCGACCCTAATGCCACTAGATGTTTCTGGATACTTTGATGCGATACTAGACAAGGGCTCTGTTGCACTTTTTATGAGCGCTACGATTCTGAGCAAGGACCACCTTTGCAAGACTTCAGGGTTGGAGCCGGACAAGGTAAAGTTCATACGAATAGAGGAATCTGACTTTCCAGTAGATAACAGACCCATTTATCTAAAGAATGTAGCATGGCTTAACGCAAAGACAATGATCGAAAGCATGCCGAGAATAGTCACTGCAATTAATGATATATTGAATGATCACAAAAACGAAAAGGGGATAATACACACTACATCGTACTCGCAATTGCAATTTATCAAAGATAATATCGGCAAAGAGCATGCATCTCGCCTAATAGAAACTGGAGCAAAACTCGACAGAACCGAGGTCTTGGAGACACATTATCAGAGCAAGAAACCAACTGTTCTGATATCTCCATCTCTCCATTTAGGAGTAGATCTGAAGGATGATCTATCAAGATTCCAGATTATCGTAAAGGTACCATATCCAGATCTCACTGATAAAAGGGTGCTAGAAAAGAAAAAACTGGATCCAAACTGGTATACATGGAACACGGTACTCAGGCTTGTTCAAAGTTATGGGCGGTCTGTTCGTAGTGTAGATGACCACGCTACCACATTCATCCTAGACAGCAGCATTTCATATCTGCTCAAGATAGCTGCGGACCTAGTCCCAAAATGGTTCAGAGAAGCCATAAAGCCATAGAACATTTTTATGCCCTTCAATCGAATTGCAAAATTGAATACGGATTTGTCCGGTGACGAGAAACTCAACACAGACGTGACCGGAGGCAATCCGAGCGCGCCACAAAAGGTTGTGCGCCATTCCTTATTTGGTATGAATCCAGGTCTGGTTGTCACTCTTGCGCTGATTTCGCCCATCATATTCACGATAGTAGCGTACCCCGACACTTTCAGCCTGGCCTGGAACGAAGGCCGGGGTGGATTTCTTTTTGCCATGGCCTTTATCGCGGCAGAGCTTATCGGTGTCAACGTAGCTGTCTCAAAGAAGAGGCTTTATGTTGTCTTTGCGCTTGTCGCGTTGACCATAAGTTACTTTGTGGCTCTGCAATTTGGACTGCGAGATGCCATCCGGGCCGCAGCTCCTGCATTCAATGTTTCGCTTGTCGATAGCTGGATCTGGATGTGGGATTCTGTTGTCATGTCTGCGTTTGCATTTTGCTCGCTCTTCATTCTCTTTGGTAAGAAATGGCACAAGATTTCTCCGGCTGGCGCGATATTTCTTGCTGGCACTGCGGCGTTTCTAGCTACGGATGCTTTCTTTCCCTACGACACTCTCGGACCGCTCCAGTTTATCGTGCCTATTTACTTGCAGATAGACCAAGGCATCGTTAACTTCATCGACGACTACATCATGAATATAGGACCAGTAAATCCGGAGAGTCCCACCGACCCAGCAACAGCGAGAGGTAACTTGCTGATATTGAACGGGCTCCATGGACCATTTGCCCTGCAGGTATTTTGGCCATCAGCTGGTGTGGACAGCATGATAATCTTTACACTGGTCATGCTTGCATTCCTGCTAAAGATAGAAATCCCTCGGAAAAAGAAGATCCTATATTTCGTTATCGGAGCCTTTGGAACTGCCTCAGTAAACGTCGTCAGGATAATTTCTCTTTCGCTCTACGCGCTAATCGTTACAACGAAAGTAGCCGAGTGGGAGGCATTCCACTCCGTTGCGGGAATGATAATGTTCCTTCCCTGGCTTGGAGTATACCTTGCTATCGTAATGTTCACCGAAGGGAAAATAAGAAAGAGGTTGCAGGCCGGCGCCGTCCCCGTCAGCTCAAGCCATTCTGGTCGCCCATAAACTGGGACATCTTATTCTGACCTGCTGTGTTTTGGAGCTCAGATAGCCGCACACCTAACCTTCTTACCTTCACTGATTCATCGGATTCCATCAACTCATCGAGGAGCACTTTTGCGGTTGAATGTAGAAGTTCGAGACTGTTACTGTGTGTCTTCAGAGTTTTTGACTTGGATTTCTGATCAAGGTTGTTTAGAATTGTTATCACGCTTACTGTCTTGAATGCCAATTTTCTTGCCGCCGCACTCTCTAGTACCGATTGACAGAGTTCCAGCAGCTCATTTGACATCTCTGTGCTGGTGGACGCGTCATTTTTCAAGGTAATTATCCGAGCAATCTGTTTGCTTTCTCCGCTTTCCGCCACTGGCTCTTCATCAATTCCCCTTGCCGCATTATGGATAAACGTCCCAGTCTTCCTCCCGAATTCCTCCAACAGTTTGAATTGGTCTAGTCCGATTAATTCCGAAATCGTCTTGACTCCCAATTCTCCCAGCCGCATGCTTGTCTTTGGCCCGATGCCCGAAATCTTGTCCACGCTTAGATTCGCGATAAAGTTTTGTGAGGATTCTGGTTCAATGACAGTCAGCCCGTCGGGCTTCTGGAAATCAGACGCAATCTTGGCAAGCATCTTGTTAGGCGCCACTCCGATTGAACAGGTGAGTCCTAGACTTTTCTTGATTGAGACTTTGATTTGCGATGCAAGAGTTCTTGCAACTTCAAACGAACTGGCTAATTCTGAAACATCAATGAAACATTCGTCGATACCGACCTGCTCGAACCTTCCGGCGAAAGACTGGATCAGGGACATTGCCTTCTCCGAGACTTCTGAGTAATAAGACATGTCAACAGGCAGGAACGCAGCATCTGAGATGCCAGCGAGCCGCGACTTGGCAACTCTAATTGGAATCCCGGACCTGACTCCGTGCTCTCTGGCAGCATAATTTGCAGTGCTCACAACTCCACTGTCCTCGGTGCGTCCTGAAAAGACGCAAACCGCAAGAGGCTTACCTCTTAATGAGGGGTCTCTGACTTCTTCGCACTGCGCGTAGAAGTAGTCGAAATCGACATGCATTACGATCCTAGTGCCTGTGGAGGCTCTCGTATCCCCGCCTATCAACGACACGACATATTGAGCCCAATCGTGATTAAGGTTTTCTGCCGTCCGACCGGTGCGAACGAAGCAAGACTGATACTACAATTGATTAAATATGCATACGCGCAATTGATTGGCATGAATTCGGACAGCAGCGAGGATCCTGTTGTAGCTGGAACTGATGGAATCAAACTGAGAACTGAAAAGATGATTCCAGATCAGCTCTATCATTGTATCTACGAAAATAAGGTTTTTCTTTTCTACAAAGACGAGGAGGGGATGCTAAATTGCTATGAAGTCGAAGATCCTCTGGCTGTCAACGAAATTGAGAAGAATCCCTCCCACCTCGAGGAGATTTTGAAAAAATATGCGGATCATAATGCTCAGAAGTAGGCATAATAAACGTTATATGCCAGCCTGCGGATTAGAATCGCACTCATGTCTTCAAACACCAACACAGTCAGACAAGGCAAACCCAGCAACGAAATTTTCATCGGCAAAAAACCGCTCATGACATACGTTACTGCCACTTTGGTGCAACTCGCTAATGAACCGACGGTGGTGATAAAGGCAAGGGGCAAGAGTATCACGAGGGCTGTAGATGTGGCTCAGATCATTGTAAAGCGGATGGATACTCTTGGGTACAAGATTGGGCCGATTAAACTCGGTTCGGAGACAGTCCAGTCAGAGGACGGCAAGCTGAGGAATGTCTCTACCATCGATGTCCCGATCTCTAGAGCGAGGTAAGGCCGATTCCTATTTTCTTGGCATTTGCTGATACGCGACCAGCCGGGTTTGTGGACAAGCAGCCAGATGATCAGCAGTTCTATCTGTATATGCCGTACCAGATCGGATCAAAGCGTCTACTACCCTAGGTTATCGATGTAATGATGAAGTTCAAACCAAAGTAGACTAGAACCCCGGTGAGACCCAAAACTAGAAGGACGTAATATCTTGACTTGAGCAGGGACGCTCCTCGCGAAGATAAATAGGCACTGCCTATCAACCACACATAGTCCATCCATATGTGAAATCCAAATACCAAAACGATTCCGGTTACCACGCCGAAAGTGAGTGAGTCGGCGATAACCTTCAGCCCGACGGTAAGCCACCACACCAGGAAAAACGGATTCAGAGCCGTAAGGACTATTCCCGTGATAAACGGTCCGCGGCTTTTACTGGCAGCCAGCGTCGAATTGTCTTTGATTTGCCTTAACGAGAGTGCCTGATATGCCGCAAAGCCAAGAATGGCAACGCCACCGACTAGCCCGATTGTGTCCAGATGCGAATTCAGCAAAGTGAAAGTGGAAACGATGCCGACAGCTAACAGGGCGATGAGCGGGAACTCCACAATGGTGTGCCCGTAGGCCATCTTTAGCCCCGACTTCGAACCTTGGCGAGCTCCATGAAGGAGGTTCGCAATGAACAGGGGACCCGGAGCAAGGACGCCTGATGCAGATACTCCCACCACTTCTAACAAAAGTTCACCAAGTTCCACCGATGGTCACCCAACTGAACTGGCAAGACATGGATCGCCTTAATAACCAACTCATCACAAGGAGATCCGAATTGGTCGACACGATCCGTACCCTTAAGCTCATCAGCAAGTGGAGTGCAAACAGGGCTATTGGCAGGCGGAGACCGATTGTTGCTGTTTTTAGTATGACTCACTATTGTAACTTTTTTTGCCCCATGTGCCCATTTGGCGATCCTGATAAGGAGGGTCAGATGCGTCTTGCCCACAACAATGACCTCTCCACTGACCAGTGGAAGAAAATATTTGACAAGGTCTCGAATTATTGTGTCTGGGCAATAATCGAAGGCGGTGAACCGACAAGCCGTCCGGACTTTATGGAGCTTGTGAAATACCTGGACAGTCTGAAGATGCCAATAACTTTGATCACCAATTGTTCACTGCTGCACATGATCGATCTGGATGAGTTGAAAAAGCATATCCAATTTGTTACCTGTAGCATAGACTCTGTATTTGAGGAATCCTACTGCAAGGTCCGCGGGGTTACGCCACAGACTTACCAGCGGGTCATGGATAACCTGCGGCTTCTGAGCAAGCATGGCGTGCCTCACTATTTCAACAGCGTGATCACCAAATACAATACAGAGGAGTTTATCGACCAGTCTTACTTTGACAGAGCGCTAGAACTTGGAGCAAACGCAGTTTCCTTCACATTCGTTGAAGACAGGTCTGACGTAGATTATTCGCTACTGCCTGACAGACAAACAATGGTCAAGGTTTGCGAAAGTATTCTTGATTATCAAGCCAAGCATCAAAGTCCCCAGATAATGATACCTAGGGAATATTTTCAGCAGATAATAGAGCATGGCCGCGGGGTGTTTGACGAGTGCGGAGTTTGGAAAAGCATTTTTGTAAACGGAAATGGGACTGTAATGGTTCCATGCTGGAAGTTCAATGGGCCCGAGAACACGTTCAATCTGCTCGAAAGAAGCGTTGAAGAGATCTGGCAAATGCCTCAATGGGAGATTGCCAGGACCTGTCATGACTGCGAGGTCCTTGGATGTATATGGTACTCATCGCAGCCAGTTACGACCTTTGCAAGGAATTACATGCGCGGCCTTTCTAAATTAATATCACAGCAAAAACCAGAACTAGCAGGCGCAGTTTGATTTGAATTAATCCGGCAAAGGCTATGCATGCCTGCTCCACTGCTTGAAATCTGGTTCTGTTATTGATCCGGCTGGGGGCTAATATCGAATGTACTTCTGCGAAGCATGCTACGATAGGTTCAGATATGCTTTAACAAAGAGAATTATCTGGGCAGATTAGCAATTGTGCCTCGCAAATCAGGGTTTTTTCCTCGTTCTTCTAGAGATTGTCAATTGATAATGACAGAACAATCGCACAGCAGTTTGCATTAACGAATCTTTGACAACTGTGAAATAATCGGGTCGAGATATGCAGTCGGCGTATGTCATCTGATGATGACGCGCAAGCATCACCCCAGAGACCATCTTGCCAGGTTGCTGGATGCTTTGAACTCGCCTCTGTCTACGTTGTCATAAAGGAGACCGATGTAAATATTCTTGCAGCTGCAGCCGCAAACTCCCAGATATTTTCTGAAAGTGACGACGATATCGACATCAATACATTCAAGCTGATACTGTACCTCTGTGCAAGGCACGACTATGATCTAAAATACTTGCTCAAAGAAAATGAGCTGGAAATTTCAAGACGACGACATTTAGTGCTCAAAGAGGCGAGTTGACAGCATTCCAGAATCATGAACGAATTATTCTGCCATATTATGAACGGGGCGTTACGTCAATTAGATTTGAAGGTTTGGTAGCGTAGTCCCGATTTCGAGTTTCATCATTTAGCGAGTCTGCTTGGAAGGTTGTGTATATACGAATATTAAGCAGACTTTAATGCTCATTCAGTAGAAATGGGCAAAAAGGTCAAGGTTGCCATAGCAGGAGTAGGAAACTGTGCGTCTGCTCTTGTGCAGGGTACCCGTTATTACAAGAACAAGCCGACTTCTGGCGGGCCAAGCGATGATTGGATCGGGCTCACTGCGTACAATCTTGCCGGTATCGAGCCCGGCGACATCGAATTCGTCGCTGCGTTTGATGTTGTAGACACAAAAGTCGGCAAGGACCTCTCAGAAGCCATATTTGCCAAGCCCAACAACACCGTCAAAATAGTCAAGGAAATGGCCAAGATGGACATCAAAGTCCAAAAGGGCGAAGTCCACGACGGTATTGGACGACACCTTTCAGAAAAAGTCAAAATATTTCCAGGCTCTGCTGTAAATGTTCCCCAGGTGCTAAAAGATACGGGCGCGGAGGTACTGCTGAACTACTTGCCCGTAGGAAGCAGGCGCGGGACACAGTACTATGCAGAGTCGTGCCTTGATGCGGGCTGTGCGTTTGTCAACGCTATTCCAGTGTTTATCGCCTCAACTCCAAAGTGGCAGCAGGCCTTTGCGGGAAAGGGGCTCGTGTGTGCGGGCGACGACGTAATGAGCCAGCTCGGTGCTACAGTGGTACACAAGACGCTGGTAAAGTTGTTTGTCGATAGGGGAGTAAAGGTAGACGAAACCTACCAGCTCAATATTGGAGGTGACATGGACTTTTATAACATGCTCGATGAAGACCGTCTTGAAGACAAGAGAATAAGCAAGACAAGCGCGGTGGCAGCGATGGCACCCTACAAAGTTCCCATGAGAATAGGACCCTCGGACTATGTTTCGTTCCTAGACAACGACAAAGTGTGCTATATTTCTCTAAAGGGCCAGTACTTTGGCGGGATCCCCGTTGAGCTAGATCTAAAACTCAAAGTAGTCGACGCCTATAATAGCGCAGGCGTTATGATAGATGCGGTAAGGGCTGCAAAAATCGCTATCGATCGGGGCGTTAGCGGTCCTCTCGAGAGTATCTCTGCGTACTGCTTTAAACATCCCCCAATTCAGATGCCTTATTCCGTCGCAAAGGCGAATTTTCTAGAATTTGTAGAAGGAAAGCGAGACCGCTAGATTAACAATATTTTACCAAAAGGAGCTAGATTGCATGCTAGAACGCATAATTATCCGGACCGGGAACTCAACCCGATAGCCCACTTTGGTTCATATCAAGAAGCTCGAGGTTTACGGCTTCAAATCATTTGGCTTTAGAAATACGGTTGTAAATTTTGAGAAGGGCCTCATCGCCGTCACCGGTCCCAACGGTTCTGGCAAGAGCAACATCCTTGATGCCATAATGTTTGCCATAGGCGAGACAAGCACCAAGTTATTGAGGGTCGAGAAGATGCAGTCGCTGTTTCACGACAGCAACAACAGCAGCCATCGACTGGTTAGGGTAAGCCTTGCCTTTGATAACACAGACAGGGGCATACCCGTCGACTCTGACACCGTAACCCTGACACGCGAAATGGAAGGTCACAATGGCGAGAGCAAGTACGTACTCAACGGAAAGTCGGTGGCAAAGGCTGCCATCATGGAACTCCTCGAGGTTGTGCTCGCTGCACCTAACAAGCTGAACATCGTTCAGCAGGGAATGATTACCAGAATATCGGAACTGAATTCAGAAGACAGAAGAAAGATAATTGAAGATATCGTCGGGCTTTCCTATTTCGACGAAAAAAAAGCCGAATCTATAAAGCAGCTGGACGAGGCTGATAGAAGGCTCGAAGTAGCTTTCGCGCGGATGGGCGAAATCAGAAAGAGGATCGACGAGCTAGAGGCTGAAAGAAACGACCAGTTGCGTTACGACCAAATCAGCCAAGAGCTCAAAAGATTCAAGGGAGTTCAGATATCGAACAACATCAGAAACGTAAGACAGAAGTTGGCGTCGGGCAATTCTATACTAGAATCGAACAATCAGAAAACTAGCACCCTTTCAAAGGAGCTCGGGGCAATCAACCTGGAAGTCGAAAGATTGGAAACTGAGAAGAGGAAATTCATGCAGGAAGTGGACGTTGCTAACAAGGCAAAGGCGCAGGTCCAGAGTAAAATTTCGGTCATAGTTCACGAGTCTGAAAGAACCAAGGCAATGCTGGCAGAGGGAGAAAGGAGGATTATAGAGATAGGCAAGAAGTTGCCATCTTTGAATTCTAACAAGCAGACTATATTGGAAAGGGCACAAGGCGTTCGGACTGATGCGGAACGTATGAGAGCGACCGCTGACCAAAGAAAGAGTTCTATTGCCGAATTGAAGTCAAAACTGGATATCGTTAATGCAGACCTGGAGAAAATGGGAGAGCGGACAGCAAAGTATGCATCGCGTAGACAAAAATTCGAACGGCGTCTTGCAAAGGTATCGTCCCTAAAATCCGGATTGGAATTAGCAGTAACGAGCCTGCAGGAAAAAATCAAGAGCAACAAGCACAGGAGCGCAGCAACCGATGAAACGCTTTCCTCAGTTCAGCGCGAAATAGAATCTGCAAGGAAATCATTAGAAGGATTCTCTAAGGCATTAGATTCTGACACAATTCAGTTGCAGAAAATCGCAGATCTTCATGCAAGCCTAGTTGAGACAAAACAGCAACTTGAGAGTGAAGTTTCGAGTTCAACAACGCTCTGTTCGAAGGCAGAGAAACTTGCAACAAAATTCGAAGAACGTGCCAGCGTGGCCAAGAATGCCATGAATGAAGACTTTGCAATTGCAGAGCTAATGAAAGATAGTGAGAATTTTGAGATTTTAGGGCTTGTTCATGACCTTGTAAAGTGGGATGTCAATTATGAGAGAGCAGTTCTTGCTGCCGGTTCTGAATGGATGAAATCCTTTGTAGTTAACGACATCAAAGCAATGATCTTGATGGCTAGCTATGCAAAGGAGCGGAAGTTGCCGCGGCTCAGGATTATTCCACTCGACGTAATTGCTAGACATAAATCAATGCCTGAAATGCCTCATGACGACGTCAATATCATTGGCAGACTGTCGGACTTTGTATATTCAGATTACAATAGCAAGCTGCCGCTTTTTCTCTTCTCAGGGACGATACTTACGAGGAGTTCTTCGAGTGCTTACATGTTGGCCAGACAGGGATACAGGGCAGTATCAGTTGAAGGAGAGCTGTTCGAGCCATCTGGGGGATCGATGTCGTTGGATTTTGGCAGCAGAATATCGGATCTTACCAAGGCAATTCTCCTTGGCGATTCTGTTGGCGACCTTAAAGAGATGCTTACACGCTTGTCCGACTCGATTGAGAGCAAGACTCGCGAAAATAGACTGGCAGCAGAAAAAATCGTTACTGCGGAATCTGAAAAGGTGAGGCTCGAGCTGGGAATTGAAAACCTCAAGAACAAAATTGAGGTGGAAAAATCCACTATTACTTCCAAAGGCATTCAGGCAGGCGAACTGGTTTCGTCGCGCAATGTCCTCCGGGCAGAGTATGAGGAATATGAATCGGAGCTTTCCAGGCTGAAGAGAAGACTTGAG
The DNA here is from genome assembly GCA_036004585.1 of Nitrososphaera sp. Classification (GTDB taxonomy): domain Archaea; phylum Thermoproteota; class Nitrososphaeria; order Nitrososphaerales; family Nitrososphaeraceae; genus Nitrososphaera. The sequence goes on from DASYRH010000022.1 coordinate 17,772, forward strand.
TTGCTTGAGCCAACAGCTGCCACACTTGGCGCGAGAGTGCAGTCAATGGCAGATGAAGGCACGACCAGAAACGAACTGGCAGAAAAGAACCTTGAACGAAACCAGATAAACAAAGCTCTTGATGGGGAGAATTTCGCTCTTTCGCAGATAACTTCTACTCTTGGCGGAGTTGAAACCCGGCTGGAGATAGACTCACGCCAGCTTGTTGAATTGGAGGAGGAGAAGCAGAGACTTGAGCTAGAGTTAGAACACAGGACAAAGCAAATTGAAGAGCTCAAAGTAAAGTCCCAAGCGCTTGAAACAGAGCTCAGCGCCCTACGGGATCAGGAGCAGCAGGTTATTGATTCATCCGGAAACGCGTATACCGTCCTGCAGGATTACGAGGGGAAAATAAGGGCGCTTTCGGACTCTGAACGTAAGCTCACCAAAGAGCACAATGTGCTCGAGCGAGAGTCTGCTCTACTTAGAAAAGACATTGCAGACCTTACGTCTATCGAATCCCGCCTTACAAATGACCTCGTATGGCTAGGCTACAAGAATCTACTAGACGAGATGGACGTACAAACTGCAATAAAGGAATTGACTACTGAATTCGAAGAGGTCAAGACAAAGATAAACCTGCGAGCAGATGAATCATACGTCCAAGTGATGGACGGTTATCGCAGCATGTCAGGAAGGAAGAACCAACTAGAGAGCGAGCGCAACTCCATAGTCTCGTTCATTCAGCACATCGAAAGAGAAAAGAAGGATGTATTCATGGAAGCATTTCAGCGGGTCGACTCTGATATCCGGTCAACATTTGAAAAGATGACTGGGGGCGAGGCCAGACTTGAAATTGAAAACCCAGAGGATATCTTTGCAAGCGGCGTCATGCTATTGGTTAGATTTCCGAACAAGACGGTTTCAAGAGAATCCACCGCGCTTTCGGGAGGTGAGAAGACTATCGCAGCAACTGTGTTTCTATTGGCGCTTCAGTCCCTAAAGCCTTCTCCTTTCTATCTTATGGACGAGGTTGACGCGCACCTTGATGCACAGAATACAGAAAGGCTGTCCAAAGTGTTGCTCGAGCGCTCAAAGGACAACCAAATAATAATGGTCACTCTTAAGGACTCGACTGTGTCCAAGGCCGCGTTGATCTATGGCGTGTACCCAAAGGAGGGGGCATCCCATATAGTCAAGTACAGAAACCCGGCACAGGTTCCTCTTGCAGAAATTGCGGCGACGGAAGCCAAATAGCAGCAACTGTAAAAGCATGGTCATCAGTTATCATTGGCAGTGGGGATGAGCTTGGCGCAGCCAAGGAAGATACTAAAGCTCTCATTGGTTGTGACCGCAGCAGTCGCAGCGGCAGAATTTGCAGGGGGATTTCTCAGCAACAGTATCTCACTTGTTAGCGATGCCGTTCATGTCCTTACAGACGTAATAGCGATTGCCCTCAGCCTATTCGCTGTCGTCCTTGCCACGAGAACACATGCCGGAATAATGACATTTGGTTACCACAGGGCAGAAGTTCTCGCAGCGTTTGCCAACGGAATCAGCCTGGCCATTCTTTCTGCCTGGATCCTTTATGAGGCGTTTCAACGCGTCCTGCTGCCCCGCCAGATAGATGCGCCGGTCATGCTTGTGGCGGCAGTGCTCGGTCTCGCCGGAAACTTGGTAGTGATATTCTTGTTGAAAGGCCATGCGCAAAGGAGCATCAATATACAAAGTGCTTTTGTCCACGTCATTTACGACACGGTTTCTTCAGTGGCAGTCATAATTACCGGGGTTGTTGTATTTTATTCAGGCTTAGTGATACTTGATCCGGTTGTCGCCTTTCTTATTGCAGGACTCATTGCCAGGAGTGCATACACAATAGTCAGGGGCAGTACTCACATCTTGCTCGAAGGCGCCCCGAGAGAGCTGGATATTCGGGAGATAACTGAATCGCTAAAAAAAATTGGCGGGGTAGTTGACGTGCACGATCTGCATGTGTGGACGATATCTACAGGTATGGATGCGTTGAGCGGCCACGTAGTCGTGAGGGATCAGTTGCTCAGCCAGTCGGGCAAGCTACTCATTGAAATAAATCGACTCTTGTCCGAGAAATATCGTATTAGCCATACTACAATTCAGCTAGAGAACGAACCGACTGTTTCCTTCAAGAGAACCAATGAACCGTAAGCAGAACTATTCGACTTCCATTTAGAAATTCAATCGTAGGATCAACTGATAGGAGAAAAAGAGGGGTTATAGCTGGTCAATGTGAAACTTTGACATGCAGCCTGTGCATTCGTAGATTTCATCGCCTACTGGACCAGATACATTGAATTTTACAATTGTTGTGCATTTAGGACATCGGCCGTCGACTCGGCGGCTCTTGCGTGCTGGCCTTGCAAGGGTTTTTCGCCTTCTGCTACCCATATAGGGACACAGAATCACCACCGTTTTATAAACCAAAGTTCATGCCAGCGAGACGAAGAGATCAAAGTCGATCCACGAACCACAATTGAATGTTTTATATTGTGTGGTGAGCTCCGAGAGAGTATGCTCCTCCCTGAAAAGTGCTCAATTAAAATCAAAGGGCAGCCGTGCCAACTGCCTCCTACTTATGTTGTATCGGTTGCTTCTGAGCAGGGAGAATACATGCTGGCAGTAGTCTGCGACGAGCACCAAGAGGCAATTCAAGGCAAACTTTTGACGCTGCAAGAAGCAGGCAAGATCCCAAGTGGCAAAATAAAATTTGGATCCGTCAGAACGGTGGTGACGGACTGCGTGACGGGCATGAATGAAGACTATGTGGACATCGAGCTCTCGCGTGGCGTAGAGTCTGACAGGAAGGTAAGTTAGATTCTCTTGTCGTTGCCGTCATTTTCATCATCCTTCAATGTCCACGGAAACCATTTTCCAATGAGCTTTGCCCAGTCTATCTTTAGAGAATAGTAGACTAGTACTCCAAGTATTACAATGCTTACTGCAGCGGCTATTATGAGGCTGGTCGGGTCAGTAGTCTCCGAAAGGTAGCGTTCCACGAAAGGCCTTCCCAAGTATATAGAACCCCACACAATTGCCTCATTCATGACAACTTTTCCGGCAAATGTTGCAGTCGCAAACTTCCAGGGGCTGTACTTTGCAAGACCGAGCGGGATGTAGACAATATCGTCCGGAATAGGAGTTGCCGCAGCCACAAAAGCGCCCGGCCAACCGTACCGACTCACCAACCGCTGAAGAGGCAGCATCCTTTTCTTGGTCTTGTCGCTCAGCATAGCTCTGCCGTAATAACTAGCGAAAAATATGATAGTCTTTGCAGCAACTATTCCAGCTGCACTTGATATTGCGATCACGTGGGGATCAAAATTTCTGTTAAATGCGGCGGTGATCAATATCGGAAAATATGGAATGGGCACGAAAGGGATTAGGCTGAAAACGAAACTTATGATTAGAAGACCTAGGTAGCCTAATTCAGGATCGAATGGGAAAAGATCTTCAATGTTTACCAACTAGAAAACAAACTCTCTAGTATGCCCTTGCAAACATGGCCACCTTTTCACTCTTTTTCCCGCAGAATATGCAGTTCCCTGGTTTTTCTGACTGGTCAAAAGGAATAACTCTGATGTCGGCGCCAGTCTCCTCTTTGATTTTCTCCTCGCATTCTGCTCTGCCACACCATCCGGCCGACACAAACCCTCCCTTTCCTTCCAAAATTGACTTGAATTCAGAATAGTCATTTGGCTTCGAAATCCTGTCTTGCAAAAGCGTCTTGGCTTTTTCGTACAGAGTCTTCTGAATCATATCCAGCATTTGCTTGCTGATGTCCACAATGGAATTGCGCTGACCCTGGCTCTTTTCCCTTGTATCACGCCTTACAAATTCCACTGTTCCTTTTTCGATATCTCTTGATCCTATGTTTATCCTGAGAGGCACGCCCTTCATTTCCCACTCATTAAACTTCCAGCCTGACGTGTACTCAATTCTGCCATCCATGTGAACGCGTATCCCTGCCAATCGCATTTCAGATTCCATCTTGCTGGCGAAGTCCAGAACAGTTTGGGCATCCTTATCGCGGTGTATTGGCACAATGACAACTTGAATCGGAGCAACCCTCGGAGGAAGGATGAGGCCTTTGTCATCTCCGTGCACCATGACTAGCGCGCCGATCAGTCTCCACGACACTCCCCAGGATGTCTGCCAAGCAAGGTGCTCCCGGGTGTCCTTGCCTAGAAACTTGATCCCAAACGGCTTTGAGAAATTCTGCGCTAGATGGTGCGAGGTGCCCATTTGGAGAGCCTTCCCATCTGACATCATGCCTTCAAGTGTTGTGGTATATTTTGCCCCAACAAATTTTTCCTTTTCACTCTTGAACCCTCTTACTGTTGGAACCGCTATGAATTCTTCTATTAGCTCCCTGTAGATGTCAAGTATTAGGGAAACCTCCTGTTCTGCTTCATCCTCGGTCGCATGGACCGTATGTCCTTCCTGCCAAAGAAACTCTGAAGTGCGTATGAAAGGCTTTGTTGCCTTTATTTCCGCTCGCAGTGCCGAGTTCCAATAGTTTATCTTGAGAGGAAGATCTCGGTAGCTAGATACCCATTTCGCAAATAAGGAATACGCGAGTGTTTCCGAGGTAGGCCTGAGTGCCAGTTTTTCCCCGATATCATTGTCTCCGGCCTTTGTGACCCAAAAGACTTCTGGAATAAACCCAGCAAAGTGATCCTCCTCCTTGGATAGAAGACTCTCAGGAATCAAGACGGGAAGAAAGCCGTTCTGGTGTCCTGTCTCCTTGAATCGCCTGTCCAGAATGTCCCGTATGGATTCCCATAAAGCATAGCCGTACGGGCGCAGTACAATGAATCCTTTTACAGGCGCGTAGTCGGCAAGCCCCGCTTTGAGCACGACCTGAGTATACCAATCGCTAAAATTTTCCCCCTTCTTTGCAGTTATCCCGGGAGATTCAGACAAAGACAAGCTGGTCAGAATTGGCACAACGGGCTGCATTTATGAAGTTTTGTTTGCAGCTAGAACGGCTCGCCTTTGCAGTAGGTCTTGCCCATTGTACGGCTAAAGAAATTCTTGCACACATAGCACTGAAGAAATCCGACCTGCATGCCAAGCACAGGGCAGTTGACTGCTTCAAGTTTCATTCGCTTGAGCATTTTCGGGCTGACACCCTTTATCTTGAGCTTACCCTTGTCGTCCATCATTCCCGAAGTTTGCAGCTCTGTCTTTGCCTGGTCCGTCAACTTGATCGATTTTTCAACAGCTGATATTGGAACCAGGTATTTTACTCCGACTTGCTTTGCCTCTTCAGGAATCGGTTCGCTCATTCTCAGGACAAGTCATTGCACGGCAGATATAATACCCTTTGGGAATTATGCGAAATCAGTTATTCGTTTCTGGCTGCGCAGCCTATTCCAAATAGCGCTCTTCTTCAAGATTTCATTATTAGAAAGTGACAGATGACTGCAAGCAAAGGCAACACTATCATTAAGGCTTTCAAAACTAACCGGGATATTTTTTAGCGCTTCCCTGACGCCCTCTCTTATTTGCCAGACACCAAGGGGCATTACGTATTCCGGCTGGATTTCCCGGAGTACAAGAGCGGCTGCTTTCCGATGCCTCTTGGATAAGTGCTCGGCGATTGCAAGCCTTGCTGCAAAGTAGGCGCCAGCAATCGTAGGGTAATGATTTAGGCCGCGGGCATCTTCAAAGTCCGATCCCATTACCATCTGGCCATCGGGAGTAAACCATGCTTCTATCATTTCAAAGCTCCAGATGTCGTCCGGTATGAGGATAGTGGCATAGTGGTTTGCAAGGTGGGAATATTCTCTTACCTCAAAACTGTCAATAGAAGGGTTAACTTCGATTTCGCTGACAAGATTCCTTGATATCATGTCATCAGTCGCTGTGATGCTCCACCTTGTTGGGACGAGCTTGCGGCTCTTCTTTACGCCCAGCATGCCGATGCTAAGCACTTTGTGAATCTGGCTAGTCTCTATTCCTTGCTTGTAGAGCGCAACTATTGCCTCTGATGCTCGCAAATCAGTATCGTAGTAGGCAGATTCAATTCTGTTGTCCGCGGATGACGAAATCAGTTTGAAATTCTTGAGCGGAGCCGCTGGGCCAAAAGGCGTTGTTTCTGCATTTAGTTTTATTTCCTTCTCTAGGTCAACATCAGAAAGTGGTCGTCTTTCAAAAATAGCTTCGCCTTCTGCGGGTCTATGAGACATTGCCAGCTCGTGCAGGTTCTCAACAAGTCGACCTGCGGTGTCGTGAACATTAAGAGTTGTCATGCCTCTGACAAGCGCCAGCCTGTAGTTCACAATTTCCTCAACGGTTTTGCCAGACCACAGTTCCGGCGTGTCTAGTATCGCGGTGTCACCATGTAGCGGAGGGATCATAGGTCCCACGTTCACCTTTGGATAACCGTACCGCCCCACAAATACCGAAGGAGGGCTCGCACCGTCAATGTGATCGACGGCAAGCCGGGATGAGTTTTCCTTGAGATATCGTATCCAATTCTGCTCTAGTCTCTTCTTGATCTCGGCTGGAGACGACAAGAACGAGTCAGATCAGGTTGACGTAGCATTTATAGCATTATTCGATCGCAATCGCAAGTGCTTGAGGAAAAGTCGATGGAACAGGTAGACAAGGCTATCTTGGCTTCACTTTTTGCAAGTACTCTTGAGCCATCGATATCTGCGTACGAAAGGCTTAGAACCAAGCTCCCTGTCAGCAGCGTATTTTTCAAGTCAAGAATTGATCATCTTGTCAAGACTGGTTTTGTCGAAAGGGACGATCCCACAAAGCTGACTTTTATCGGCAGAGACGCGCTTAAGGTGGTCCTGGTCGGGGGTGTCTTTGATCTGATTCACCCGGGTCACATCCATACGTTAAAGGCAGCAAAGGAGCAGGGAGACGTTCTTGTAGTTGTTGTAGCACGAAGTTCTACTGCTCAAAAGATCAAAAAAGACAGGAAAATATACCACGATGAATCGCTCAGGAAG
>DASYRH010000023.1:0-16438 GCA_036004585.1 Nitrososphaera sp.
GTCTAAGCAGAGACTTCAAGAGGCAAACGAAGCGTTAAAGAAAGCACATGAAATCCGTGAAGACTTTATCAGGGTTGCAGCTCACGACCTCCGCAATCCGATCCAGCCGATTCTAATGGCAGCAGAAATGGCAAGGCGCAACACGACCCAGCGTGATTTGGCATTGGACATAATAGTGAAGGAGGCCAAGCGACTAAAGCAACTCGCCAACGATCTCCTGGACGTTTCAAGGATTGAAAGTGGCGTTGTACAATATGAAAAGAGAAAAGTTCTGGCTTCTGATGTGGTTAACGAAATAATTGAAGAAGCCAAACTCAACATTGGCGACGGGAGCGATGGTAGCGCGGTGTCTATAGACGGTAAGATTCTTCATGATGACACACTGGCACTTGATGTTGATCGAAGCAAGATTATCCAGGCACTTTCAAATATTGTGAATAACTCTATCAAGTTCACAAAGCAGGGAATGATTAGCATAGAGAGCAGGGTGAATGAGCGGAAGCAATTTGAGATCAGGGTGACTGACTCGGGTCCAGGAATTCCTGATGAAGTTCTGCCCAAGTTGTTTGAAAAGTTTGCCACAAAGACCCCTGACAAGAGTTCAGTCAAGCACCAAGGGACCGGACTGGGCCTATTCATATGTAAATCAATTATCGCGGCTCATGGAGGTTCTGTGACGGCTACTAACAACGGTGCTGCCAGCGGAGCTACGTTTGTAATTGCGCTTCCATTATCGTAGAATGCATGAATTTGTGGTCCTGTAGATTGTAGATAAGCCTACTTTCTTACTGAGAGGACTTTTATCGCGTTTTCATATTCCTTTAGGGTATTTATCGGAACCCAGTTCTTCGATTCTATAAACATGCTCGCGAGCTTGTGCTCGTTTGCCAGGAGCGGAAGGACAATCGATTCAAATTCAACGGGATGTGGCTCGTCAAGGCTTATCTTGTTGCGAATGATGTCGTAGGTATCAGATTCAAATGCATACATGCCTATTGACGTCGGGACGTTCACAAGTGGTTTCTCGGTGAATTTCTGGACTATACCACTTTCGTTGATATCAGCCACGCCGTAGGGATACTCTGTTCCTGGCACGAGCACGATAGTTGCAGAAGTCGCGTATTTTCGCATCGAATCTGAATGGTGCATCAAGAGACGTGAGAAGATTCGATCCTCTAGCACAATGTCATCAGGAAATACCACGAGGCTACGCTTTGACGTGTCAATCTTGTTGCTCACCAGAGCATGCTTGAACGCCTTCCCCTTTCCCCATCCTATTGCATTCGGGGGATCAACGCTGTAAGTCACGTTTATGCCGTATTTTCTGCCGTCGCCGATATGCTCCATCACCATTTCGGCCTTATGCCCAAGCATCAAGACGAAATCGCGGAAGCCTTCTTTTGCCAGCGCCTCTATCGACATGTCAATTAGTTTCTTTCCAGAAATTTCAAGCAGGCATTTCGGCACGTCCAAACCAAGTCTCTTGGCTTGGCCACCCGCAACCACTATTACCTGTGTCCTATCAACTAGCTCGTCATACCATTTCTTCATTGCCAAAGATTCATGCCTCCTCGTTGCTTGACATGGCTACCTTTTTCACCTGCTCGATGTTGCGAACAGGCCCCGGATCGATTCCTCTTGACAGGGCCACATAGACACTCACAAAGTCGCCAACATAGCAGAGGGATAACAATCTGGCGAGGTCTGATTTACCTCTTGTCCATAAATCGTAAACCTTGGCACCCTTACCTTCAGCAAGACGCTTTGCCGCATCAATCTTGCCTTCCATTCCAGACTGGAGCTCCCACGCCGAATCGCGGAGCAGTAGCAATGCATATTCCTTCACCTGCCCGTTATCAGAAAGATGCCATGACTCTATTTCGTTGTGAAGGAGTTCAGGGAATACATCAAAGTAACAGTGTGCCTTTGCGTTCTCACTCATCTGTTGTTTCCATCGGACTGCGACAACGTCTGTAAAGTTAGATTCGCCATAAATCACCGGAAATCTACCTACAAGAGCATTCGCCAAGAGCCTTGCCGGATTGCTTTTCTCCGGCATCTCAGGCCCACATTGATTCTTGATTTCACTAACCATTGCAATCGCTTCGGCCACATCAGATTCAAATGACTGAATCAATCCCAGCTTTTGAAGCGAATTCATTGCGGAAATGAGCAGCAAACCGAGTGTAGCGCGCGGGAATCCGTTTTGTGGGATTTGGATGCAGGGTATTCCCTTTCGGATGCAGAACGATTTGAGCTCAAAAGACGAAGTGACGACTAGGTTCTTTGCACCTTTTGCAATTGACGAGTTCAGGGCGTCCAGGGTTTCTCTCGTCTTGCCAGAGTATGTGATTGAGATGACTAGTGATTCAGAATTCACAAAGGCAGGAAGCGTCGCGTTCTTTTGAACGTGGACTGGAATGGGCGAATTTCGGAGGAGCACCTTTACGAAATCGCCTACTACGCCTGATGCCCCCATACCTACCAGTACAACACTGCTTATCTTGCCAGAAATGCCAGTTAGTGAGACCTTGCTAGCTCTGGCAAGTTCCAGGGCCAGCGATAACTGAGAAGGAAATTCAACTACCTTCTGCAGCATAAGTATATTATCCTCTTTAAGTGGTACCGTTGTCAATTTAGCAGAGAGCAGTTGAACCTGGAAATAAAGGACTATGGATCAAATCCCCGGCTGTTCTGTATTTAGTGTTGCATATCATTACTACTATAGGTAAATTATCGAATCAGCTTCCGAATCGAATAAATCAACATACAACTTCCCAGAAAGCGCAACTGCCTTTCTATGTAGATTGCTATAAAACATCGAGGCGCGAGCGGAACTCCTCTGTGATTTGGCCTAGTTTTTGCTTGTACTGAGATATTACTTGTGATTCTTCAAGAAGGAACTCAAGACAAGAGCAATCAATCCTAGATGCAAAAATACTGCTACCTGCAGGCCAGGATTTGCCAGATTAGGCAAATTCCTCTCAAGGTATCGTGCATCGCTGCCTTCCAGAAAGATCGACGGGAGAAAATCTCCGAGGGAAGCAAGTATCACGAACGTAATCAGCGGCACCACGACCATGATTCGTAGACTCTGAGGTTTTTGTGAGAGATCTTTGTTCCTGATGATAAGCACGAAAAGCAGGCCCAATCCTATCGCTTCAAGTGCAAGGTTAATCGGCGATAGAATAGAAACGCCAAGACCTAGCCGCAGGTCGGCCAAGGGCCACAATAAGGCGGTCCGGCCAACGATCAAGTCGCCAAATAGAATGTGCTGAACTACGGCTATGAAGTAGGGAATGGCTACCCGCCGGTACTTTAGGAAAACCGGAACGAACAAGATCGACCAAAAGATTACACTGTGTGTCAACGTTCTATGCTGTATGCCAAATATGCCTAGCAGCAAATCTACATCGGGCAGCATGCCCAATAGAAGCAAGAGATAGAGGTTCGGTCGAACTCCAAATGGATTTGCGGCCAGCCGACTCGTAACGTATGCCCAACACGCGTGGCCTAGTAAGAGCAATCGATCACAGTTACGGCTTTTGTGAACCTCTTAAAGCTTTGTCAACATTTTCGCCAAAAACCAATGCGGAGGCATCGAACAACGCTATTCTGCAATTGCATTACAATCTGTCCAGTACGTCCCAGACGACATTACCGTGCGTGCACAAACAAAGATACGTACCTGAAGTTACATATTATTTCGTCACTAGTTCCATTGACACAAGCCTAATATCCAAACTGAAAGATTTACCGTTAATCATGTCACTTCTAGTCCGTGGATCCTCAGGTAACCTAATTGATACACTAGGTATTCTAAAAAGGAAGGCATTGAGGAGTGGAATTTGGTTTCAAAGTTTATCACTGCAAGATAGGATCCTCGCAAATCTGATACAACGCCACGTGAAAATAGTCAAGAACACAACACTAGCCACGGTAATTGCGAGGATCATGGGAAAACTCCTTTTCGCCATAAAGAATGGCTTCCAGGACAGACTCGTTATGGCTGGGCGACCTATTGCAGAAGCGGTTGCGATGAAGGCCTATTCGTACGGAAACAAGGAAGCACTCGACTGGATGCACGACATGAACTATGCAAGATACATGGGACTCACCTATTCGTCAATAGCTCGGGAGCAGACAGTCACAAGTGGAAGAGGCATGAAGATCATGCAAAGAGGGAGAAACTAATTGAAACCATCTTTCCAGAATAGGAAGCGACGCGCGAAGGAAGAAATCGTTGCGTTGATAATCAACAGCGCGCGACAAGGTGCCTCACGCACTCGAATCATGAATGAGAACTTTTTGAACTTCAAGCAGGCCAAGAAGCACATAGACTTTGCGATCGACATGGGATTCTTGTATTTCGACTCAAACGGCAAGTTTATTGCGACTTCACGCGGAGTAGAATATCTCAGGCGTTTCTTTGATGTTGTGAGCCTTGAAAATGATGTCTCTGAAAAGAAAAAGTTGCTGCTCGACATGATAGGGAAGGATGAGGCCAAGGTATGTTAGAGGAAAAATCAAAACTTGACCTTGACTCGTTGGTTACAGTAGTTGTTCCCACGCTAAACGAAGAAGAGGCTATTGCCAAAGTCATACAGGAACTTCATACAGTAGGCTTGGGAAACGTGATGGTTGTAGACGGTTACTCGCGTGACAAGACTGCAGAAATCGCAAAAAAATCAGGAGCCACTGTTGTCCTGCAGCAAGGAAGGGGAAAGACAGGTGCACTGAAGACAGCCATTGACCATGTTGCTACCCCGTTTATGCTGATAATTGACGGGGACTTTACGTACGATGCTTCCTCCATAAGCAGGCTGGTCCAGCATATGGATCATTATGACGAAGTGATAGGCGCGCGAGTCCCTACAGATTCGAAAAGCATGTCAGGTCTTCACAAGTTCGGAAATAGACTGATAACACGGCTGTTTAACATGATGATGAACACAGGTCTAACTGACGTCTGCTCGGGACTCTACATACTGAGGACAGACAAAATGCGTGAAATCGATCTAGCTACTTCGGGCTTTGACGTAGAAGTGGAAATTGCAGCCCAGATGGCGACTTCAGGCAGGATAACAGAGGTGCCGTGTAACTATAGACCGCGCGTAGGTAGGCAAAAGCTGTCTACCTGGAAGGGCGGGTTCAGGATAGTAAAAAGCATATTTGGTTTGGCAAGGTCATACAACCCCGGAGTATTCTACTCAATGATCGGAAGTCTCTTGCTGATACCTGCTGGGATATTCTTGGCGATCTCTTTACTTCAATGGCTCGCAAGTGATGTTGTGGCGAACTCTTGGTTCTTTGTAGGGCTGTCAATGCTACTGGTATCTATCCAGTCTATGAGCGTGGGCGTGGTGTCACTGATCATGAGAAGGGCCGAGCTCCGAATCAACAGAAGACTAAATAGCCTCGGCGCCAAACAGATTATCGAGCGACAAAATCGCATAAGTGAGTAGGCCTGACAAACCCCCCTACAAACAGAAGGTCAGAGTCTGTGAACGACTACACTCCAGTGGGAACTGAAAAGGTCCAGATTCAAAACCTAAAGAGCCTTCAGGAAGAAAACATTAAACTAAAGCAGAAAATTTGGCGGCTACGATTTTCAGGCACTCTTGCCATAGGCTTGGCCCTGATAGGCGTCGGAGGCGCTTCACTTGCGGGGTCTTACTTTGCAAATTCTGTCATCATGACGCTGGCAGGTCTGGGCCTGGTATTTTGGGGAGTCATCATGCTCTACATATCTCCGCAGCGGTTCGTGCCAGAAAAAGTCGTTGAAGCAATTTCAATTTCAATGACAAAGTCTATCGACAAGTTACTCGTCAGCTTGAACTACAGCGGAAGAACCATCTTCCTACATCCAAAGCATCTGAAGGGCCTTTCTCAGGGGTACGTGTTCATACCTTATGAGCTCAGGGACCAAAATATGCTACCAAATGACGAGGCTCTCGCTGAAGAAAAACTTGTTTATGAAAACCCTCGTGGGATATTCATGGTCGCGCCAAGCCGCGGGATTGTTGAACTAATAGAAAACGAAATAGACAGTAACCTTGCCGCCTCAGACATGACCTACATCAGAGAAATCTTGCCAAAACTGCTGGTAAACAACCTACGCATGTTAGACAGCATGACCATGGAAGAGAACCACGGATTCATACGTGTCAGGATGGAAGGCGAATCCGCAGCTAGAGTATGTATGACGGTGAGCAATGAGACTAGCATAGGCAAGCACTTTGGCTGCCCACTTTGTGCATCGCTTGGGCTAATATTCAGCAAGGTAACGGGCAAGCCTGTATCGATAGAAGAAAATAGTGTCAATGACGCAGACTTTAGTATCACGACGACTTATAGGACGCTGGAGAGCTAGAAATGGCTTTTACTGCGTCGCTCTGGGACATCGGACTGCTCACAGCGGGCTGCGCGCTTGTAATTCTCCTGATATCAGAAGTGGTGTCACCCCACTACGGCAGAACGAGCATTCGGCTTAATTTGAAGAAGCTACGGCTAGCGGCTGCAGCATTTGTCCTTGTTTTCATTGCAGTCGGTATCGTCAACATTGTGACTGTGGCCAACAGGTAAGGCTGAAAAATAATGATGACGTTGGGACTCCTCTTCCTCATCGTGTATACGGCACTCGCGGCTGTTGATACGACCGCATTGGCAACTGACACTCCCGCAGAGAACGTGGGTTCAGACTTTGTCTTGGCCTCGACCAACCAGGCCCTGAAAAGTATAAAGAGCGCAGAGGCATCGGGCGCTGATGTGTCTGCTCTCGTTGAAAGATTCAACAAGGCAATAGACTTGCAAGAAGAGGCCGAACGAGGCGTCTATGAGGGTTGTCCTTCGTACAACGAATGCATTGTCCAGTCTAATACCATGATGCTATCAATCGTCGAAGATTCCTCGTTGCTTGGAAACCAGCTCACTGCAAAGTTCGAACAAATTAACGCAATGACCTTCACAGTCTACGTGCCCATTGGGTCTTTTGCGCTATCGGTAGCCATTGTCTTGACATACCGGGCATGGGCGGCTCGCAAGTCCAAGAAATATCAGAGTATGGATATCCATCAAAGGAGCGCACGCTAGGTACTTTGCTGAATCCAAATTCCTTTACAACAAAGGCAAGAAGGATGTTAACTTCGAGTCTTTTCCTGCTCGTATTTGGGTCATGCTTTTCAATAATGCTTACCGTTGCTTACGCCAGTCTAGGACCGACGCCCCAGGAGCGTTTCATCACACTTAGCACTACTGGAAGCGACATGACAACCAGATCTCTGTATCCTGCCACAAGCCCTCGGGTTGGCCAAGGTGATACACTGAATTGGAACGTTCAAACGTCTAACCACATGGGAGAAACTGAATACATCGCCCTTAGAGTGAAACTCCTTAATGCTACTCAATTGGCCCCGGACGAGGTAAGTCACCTGCCAAGCCCTGCAGATTACATTTACGAAGAGAGGTTGGTGCTTGCTGACGGCGAGTCTTCCGTCACTCCTCTTGCGATTACGCTCAAAGACGTTCAAGTATTTCGCGACAGTAGCGCGCAAATGAGGGCATTGACTATCAACGGAAAGGAGATCGATGAACTTCACGTCTCCAACTTCAACTCAAACAGTTTCAGATTCGTCATTGAACTATGGCGATATGATGTAGAGCTCGAAAATTTTGTTTACACTTGGTCCTCAGGCTTGGAAAGTGAAAGCGCATGGAATCAGATCAGAATCGCACTAAAGTAGCCGACTCTGACCGTGGCGAGCTGATTGAAAGGATGATACTAGATATCGTTCACAGGCAGCATATCACCAAAGTCGGAGACGCCGTTGTCAGCCTTCAAAGACTCGACGGGTTCTTGACGACACAGGAAATTCATGACGCTATAAAAAGGCTCGAAGAAAGGGATGAAGTTAACCTCTCCGAAGAAAAAATCAACTCTTCATTTCTAAGGAACCTTGCGGATGTTGAAGTAAATGCGCCATTCTGGCTTGCCATCATTACAACAGCAGCGATCCTTATCGCGACCTTTGCTCTTCCTCAAGACGGAGCGTGGCTCTTGGCAAAAAGAATTGTTGGTGCCATATTTCTATTCGTCATACCCGGCTACGCAATCACTAACGTGCTCGTTGCTAGGAACAGGATAAGCTACGTGGAACGAATGGCAATCAGCGTTGGCTTGAGTCTTGCCTCGGTTTCATTGATAGGGATGATTCTTGCGTATAGCGTTGCGGGAATAAGACTAGAACCCATCATTGCCTCGATGACCGCATTTGTTTCCGCGATGGCATTTATTGGTGCCTACGTCGACTTTCGCCGCAGGCAACAGGCCAGGACATTCCATGCCAGGTTCCTTTCCGATTCCTCGGTAAACAGAAGTAAATGATCAATACATGACTGAAGAACACTTAAAGTCATTCGAAAAGCTCGCCAAGGGCTCGTATTTTCTGATTCTAGACAACATCGTCAACCTTTCGCTGGGTGCGCTCTTTTGGATAGTCCTTGCCAAACTCGTAGATGCAGCTCCATTGGGGCAGGCAATGGTCGCAGTTGCCTTTGCCACCAGCGTCATTGGTTTTGCGGGATACGGTGTTCAGGTGACTATTTCAAAGTACATGTCGGAATACAACGCCAAGGGCCTACCAAAGGTTTCCAAGAGAATACTCTCTCTCGGCATCAAGCTCGCTCTGATCGTGAGTGCTTCGGTCGCTGTCGTAATAGCCCTTCTATCCGGATACATCGCTTCCGAGGCGTACAACGACCCTTCCATGACACCGGTCTTGGTACTTGCTGTGTTGACATTCCTGCCGTCGCAGACGGTGGTATCCGCACTTATGGGCGCCTACCAAGGAGCACACAAAATGAAATTTGCACTGATGACTGACTCCATCTACCAGGTGATCAGGCTCGGCATCGCAGTATTCCTTGTCATGGCTGCCTTTGGCAGCTTTGGAATAATCCTGTCGTTTGCCGTAGCGTCCATCATAGCCTCTGTCCTAGGTTACGTTTACTTTGTCCCGAGGCTATTTGCCAAGGACGCCATTGATGGAAGCCTTGCGCCCTCACCCGCAGAAAATGAGACTGGATCCGAGATTAAGGGTATCCGTCAGATAATAAAATTCTCAGGTCACAATTACGCTGCGGTAGGCATGAAGACCTTGACTGCTCAGATCGGTGTGTTAATTGTCGGAACGCAAAATTTTGAACTTGCGGCGTTTTATGGCCTTTCGGTGCTGATATCAAATCTGGTGGGAGGAGTATTGAACGCGGTATCAAGAGCCCTCCTTCCAACCGCAACAGAAGAATGGACCAAGGGGAACAAGGTAGGTTTCGGCCGTACGCTGGATACAGGCATCAGATTGTCGATGCTGATAAGCGGAATTGGATTCTTGGTCCTAATGGTGCAGCCGAATCAGGTTCTCGGGCTTATCTCCGATCAATACGTCGAAGCAGCAGATGCCCTTCGCATCCTTGTAGTATCTTCCATAATATACTCACTGGGCGCCATAATTACCTCAATGCTCAATGCGGCAAACAGAGCCGCAGACGTTGCAAAGATAGGCATAACATCCTCTGGAATCACGATAATTCTTACTTTCGTGCTCACTCCGATAATGTACATAGAAGGGGCGGCGGTCGCGCTGCTTGTTGGGTCAATTGCGAGCCTCGCGATGTCAATGATAAGCCTAAGGTCTAAGGAAGGGATCACTGTGTCGGCGAGAAGTACGCTCAGACCTGCCTTTGCAATGATAGCAGGTATGGGCGTTGGATTCGCTGTAATGACGATATTTCCAAACATGATCGTACTGTCGCTTGGATCAGCCATTGGAGTATACCTAGTAGTTTCTATGGCTCTTCGCGTGACTACAAGGAGAGAAATCCGCAGGCTGGCAGGCATTATGCAAAAGGGGAGGACTTGACCAATTGGCAAAATTCTCTCTTGGGATGAAACCTGCAAATCTGAACATGGCCGTACGAAACAATCAAGCTCTCATATCAAAAATTGGAGTTATGCTGGCCGCGGTCCTAATCGTTTATGGCACGGACCTGTCAGTAGTCTTCAGTAAGGCTCTGGCATTCAACGCAGGTAACATCACAAACTATGTCCTTGTTATTCCGATTCTTATCCTGTTCATTCTCTACAGAAAGCGCAATATCCTGCTTGCCGTGGCTTCGTGGAACAACAGGTCGTGGCGTTCCCTTCGAATAGACGACGTACTTGGCGGAGCACTTTGCGCCGTCGCAGTCATTGCATATGTAATCGGCTCGACAACGCTGTATTCGCTAGAATTCCACCTTCTTTCCCTGCCGGTATTCATCGCAGGGGCCACCATGCTCTTGTTCAATATTGCAACGTTTAGACATTCATTTATCTGTGTGATATTATTGGCATATCTTCAACCTCCTCCTGCAGACTTTTTGGCAGAAATTGCTGCCGACTTGTCCTGGTCCTCTGCCATAATTGTGCAGGACATGCTTGGCGCAATAGGCCTTCCGATAAGCCTCGACGCTAGCTTTGGTGCACCTGCTTTGGTCATGCAAGATGCGAATGGAGCAAGAATACCTTTCTACGTTGGGGAGCCTAGCTCCGGAACCTACTCTATCGTAGGGCTGTCGGTATTTTCGATTTTCGTAGCGTATATCCTAAGGGGGAAACTGTGGAAGCGAGCACTCATTGTAGTCATTGGTTTTCCGGTCTTTTACTTACTTAATGCGATGAGAATAGCCCTCATTATCTCTATATGGTATACTTCAGGAGAAGTTGCCGCAGAATCGTTCCATGTTGTTTCTGGTTCTGTAATGAGCGCTGTCGGAACACTTGTCCTGCTGTTTTTCGCCGACCTCGTACTCCACCTCGGCATGCGCGGACCAATTCGAAGAGCCGTTAAGTGCCCTTCATGCGAGAAGAGCCTTGTGGCAGGGGAGTCACTCTGCCTTCTTTGCGGCAGGATGCTGAAGCGAAATCCCCAGAGAATCGGCAGTAAAGTCGTCGCTAGGATGTTCCTGCTTGGACTAATAACAAGCTTGGTGGTCGCCGCCCAGATTGCGGCGATTCAAAGTACCAGCGAAAGGAATACCTCCGAGCTGACGCTGTACAATTTGAATATCGGCGACATTCAAGGACCGGAGACCACAAGCTACTTTTTCCCAGCTATAGACGGATGGGATTTGAAATACGCGTACAGAGATAAAACGGTGGAGAAGATATTGAACCAAGACGCAACCCTCGCCTACAGGTACACTTCGAATTCAACTACAAGCGAAGGAGCCAGAACGGCAGTTACAGCGGGTTTGCAAATATCCAGATCGCTGCACACATGGGAAGGTTCACTCCTTGTCTTCCCGTCAAAGTTCGGGCGGCCTACGGCGACGGTGGTTGATATTGGGTGGATTGATGTGACAGATGACAAGATGGGGCGCTTTTTCGCTTACAAGAAACCCGGACAGACTTACACTGAAGCAGTTCTTTACTGGACAGACAAGCGCGAACTCCGATTCGACTCGGGCATAGAATCGCGCAACGTACAGGTAATCCTGCATGTGAACATGGACACCTTGGCCAAGATCGGTGTGATAGAGAGCCCGAATGATACGGAGGGTGCGAAGAAGCTCTTGATCTCACTTGCGGGTCCAATCATGAAATACTGGGACGAAATATCGATCAGCTCTATCAACGCCAGGACAGTGGACGCGGTACTCACGCGCAGACCATACATACCACTTGGAATAACCTTCTTCGTTGCAGCGATCTTTGCCTTCATTATTCTGTCTAAGGCAAATTCGATGTACAAATCCAACAGAAAACTTTATGAACACATTAGGGTTGGCGAAGAAAAGCTAATACTAGATGCGATAGCTGACACGAATAAAGGGTCAAGCAGGAATATCATGACAGGAGAAGCCATAGTAGACAGACATCCGGCGCTTTCCTCAAACGTTCACACTGCACATAGGTTCATCGACATGTTTGCCCAAATTAGAAACATTGGGCTTATCAAGGAGAGGATCCACAGCGACTATGACGAACCGGTCCTCGTATGGAAACCCAATTTTCAGACATCAGCTCGTCGCGGCAAAGTCACTAGGTTTGGAGAGATGATTTCTGAATGAGGCCAATGAGCGATCTAGCCTTGTGGCTTCACACTATTCCCCGTGATCATTATGATAAAAAAAGTGGTTGTTGAAAAATATGGTCAAGACTAACAGAAAGGTGGTACTGTTCGGAGTCGACGGTGCGACTTGGACTCTTTTTAGCAAATACATTGCCGACGGCGACCTGCCGAATTTTGAACGCGTCGTGAAGGGTGGCGCGCACGGGACCTTGATGTCCACCGTGCCCGCAGTAACCGTGCCATCGTGGACTAGCATGTTTACGGGAGTCAACCCTGGCAAGCATGGGATAACCGATTTCATCTTGAATATCAACGGCAAGTTTTCTTTTGGGACATCCAACTTCAGGCGGGTTGATACAGTCTGGCAGTTAATGAGTAAGAACAATTTGAAGTCAATAGTTGTAAACGAGCCGGCGACATTCCCGCCAGACCAGATAAACGGCATAATGACCACCGGCCTGATGACTCCGCCCGGATCAATGTATGTGCATCCCCGCGAGCTAAAGAGTGAACTGGAACGAGTTTCTGGCGGCTACTGGACCGACCTCCCCCTTGACTACTACATGACCGTGAACAAGGATGTCGACAAGGCGTACTCTATGATTGAACAGTTTGCGGACAAGACATCCAAGGTTGGTCTTCACCTGGCGAGAAACTACGAATGGGACGCGCTCGCAGTAATCTTTGTCTCGACCGACAAAATCCAGCATACGCTTTGGCACAGGCCAGAGTATATCCGAAAACATTACATCCAGATGGACGGGCTTTTGGGCCAGTACATGGACTTGGCAGCCAAAGAGGACGCGAACCTGCTAATCACTTCAGATCACGGTTTTGGCCCACTGCGGCAGACGTTTTACATTAATTCATGGCTTGCTCACATCGGGCTCCAAAAACGAAAGACGAACTTTGTCGCTCTGGCTACAAAAATCGGAATAACTCCGACTAGACTGGCCATGCTGCTGAAAAAACTCCATCTCTATGATTATGTGTTGAGGAGACTCATCAAGTCTGACGTTATCGTAGACGCTGCTTTTCAGTACGATAGACCAATTGACATGGAAAAATCAATCGCGTTTTCAAAGGCAGAAGGCATATTCCTAAATCGCGATTTGGCAAAGGATAGATACGAAGAAACTCGCCAGGAGATAATCAGAAAACTTGAAGGGGTAGCTGACCAAAAAGGCAACCCCGTAGTTTTGAAAGTCCATAGGAGGGAGGAAGTGATGAGTGGTCAATACCTTGACCGGGCACCAGACATACTTTTTACGCTTAACGAGGGTTACTGCCCTACATACTACTCTGACGGACCCAACTCTGCGTACATTGGTGACGACAAGGGCGGCTACAAAGGCGGCACCGCTAACACAGGAATACATAGACCCGAAGGAATTTTCATGTCCTATGGACCGGACGTACGGGCCCACAAGCTGGGGGTAGCGCCAACAGTGTGGGACATTGCGCCTACTATCCTCCACATGATGAATCTCCCCATACCGTCTTACATGGATGGCGCAGTCATGAAAGAAATATTCAAGGACGAGAGCGGAATGGCGATAAGGGAAATCAAAAAAACTGGCTATGAAGCCGCAAGGATAAAGAGCAAGCTCAGATCCTTGAAAAAAGACAAGTGACGCCAGATCAGGAACAGGGAGTTCATAATTCTTAATTATCTAGACAGGTAGCGTGGTTGTGTGAAGAGAAAGACTATCCTTTTTGGAATTGACGGAGCGCCGTGGCACCTAGTCGACCGCTTCGTACAGGAAGGAGCCATGCCGCAAATGAAGAAATTCCTTGAAGGAGGAGTCAAGGCAACTCTGCTCTCCACTTTTCCTACTGAGACGATGGCTGCCTGGACTAGTATTTTCACGGGAGTCAACCCGGGCAAGCATGGGATGCCGGACTTTAGGCTCAGGCTAAACGGCAAGATAGAGATTGCGCAGTCCCGCTTCCGTCAGGCAGAGACTATCTGGCAGATAATGAGCAAAAGGGGCTTGAAGTCTATACTCATAAATGACCCGGTTACTTATCCACCAAACCCGATAAATGGCGTTGTCACCACTGGGCTTATGACGCCTCCAAATGTGAAGAACTATATCTATCCCCCCGAGTTGAGAGACGAAATCGACAAGGCTGTTGGCGGTTACATGTGTGAGCCACCATCCACATTTTACGAGAAGGCAATTGAGGCCAAAGGCGAAGCGTATGCAATGCTTGAAGAAGTGGCGTCCAAGCAGGCAGAGACGGCATTGTACTTTGCGAAAAAAATAGACTGGGACGTACTTGCACCGATATTTACGACAAGCGACAGACTCATGCACGTCTTTTACAATGACTATGATTACTTGAAAAAACACTTTGGTTTGCTCGACGGTTATCTTGGAGAATTTCTTGAAATTGCCGACAAAGAAAAAGCGAACGTCTTGATAGCATCCGACCACGGATTTGGTCCTACGGACAAGGCACTTTATATCAATACTTGGCTTGCAAAGGAAGGATTTGAGGTAGTTAAGCGGAGCGCCATGAGATCCGTCATGACATCGAGTGGTCTCACTCTGTACAAGCTAACTGAGATCATAGGCAAGCTGAGGCTTTCAGGTGTCGCGCTAAAACTCTACAGGATTAGTCCCAAGAGGTTCAAAGAAGCAATCCCGCTCGGATCGTACGAAGAAGGTCAGACAGACTATGAAAATTCAAAGGCATTCAGCACCGCATACCACGGCATTTACATCAACAGCGACTTGAAGGGTCAAGAGTTTGAGCAAGTTAGAGATGCCATCATTGCCAAACTGTATGAACTTACTGACGACGGCACCAAAATTGTTGAAAAAGTGTACAAGAGGGAAGAGGTGCTGTGGGGGGCGCACAGTGATAGGGCGCCAGATATCTTTATCGTCACAAAGATCGGCTACGGCATGTCTACTCACCTTAATACAAAGTTATTCGACAGGCTCCAGAACCACGGTGTTACCATTTCCGGGTCGCACCGACTCCAAGGAATCCTGGCTGCTGCAGGTCCAGACATAAAGAAAGGTGTGGTAATGGGCAGGGACCTTCACGTGTGGGATGTGGCTTCAACAATTTTGCACATGCATTCGATCCCCATACCGACGCACATGGATGGCGAAGTGGTCAAAGAAATTTTTGCGCAAGATAGTGAGCTAGCAGCCAGAAGCATCACGCAAGAAGTAAGCAGTGAGAGCGGCCGAATAAAAGAAAGGTTGCGAATGCTAAAGGGTGAAAAATCACAACGCAAGCCCCCCAGCTAGAAGCAGGTCTGGATAACCAGAGAGACATAGAGTGAGTGTGTGACTGACGGGATGAAGACGATTCTTTTGCGGAGAGTATCAGAAAATGCCCGGAGAGTCGAGACTAGTTATGCAATTTGGATGCTCTCGGTCGCTTCGGTGATCCTATTCATCCTGACGATAGACAGCCTCACTATCACAGAGCTTGAGCCATATGGGTTGTACTATTTCCGCACCCTGCCGGTGTTCTACTGGGCGGGAATTGGGACGACACTAGCGGCGACGATAATTTCGGTCGTATACGATCCTCGTCGCAAGAATGACTATAGAATTATACCCATTCTCCTATTGGGTCTCTTCCTTTACGGAACTCCAGTCTTAACGTACGAAATGCCGCGTTTTACAGATATCTTTGCGCATGGTGCGGAAGGCCTCCCGATAATTTCAGGTGGAGAGGTAGACCAGAACGACAGATACGCCAGAGAGTATCCGAGCACGTTTATCTTGCTTGCCGTCTCTTCGATCCTCCAAGGAGACGATCCACTTGTGCTTATCAAGTTTACAGAGTTATTCACTTCCCTTGTCGTGATATCATTGATATATTGCATCGCAAGGACATCCAACTCTCGTTTTGCAGTACTAGCGCCGGTCGCCTTCATGGGCGCATTCTGGGTAGACCAGGGGCACTTTTCCCCGCAGGGGCTTGCCCTAATCTTTTACCTTGTATTCTTCCTCTCAGTAGTAAAAGCCATTTCTTCAACTGCCTCGAGGCGGGGTTGGCTAGCAATGGCGATGGTGATGTTGTTTGCGGTCAACTTTACCAGTCCCACCAATTCACTCTTCCTTATCCTTAACCTCGCAACAATCGCAGCAGTGTCGTTTTTTGCGATCAGGAAAAGAAACGTGATTTCAAATAGGATACTTGTGTTTGTTGTTTTAGCAGGGGCCGTATTCCTTTCTTGGTCCATCTACAACGCGGAAACCCGGACTATATTCAAGGCTGAAGAATTTGAACAGCTGCTGGCCGACGACTTTGGTACTCCCGACATCAAGGTGACTCCTTCTCCTTCGGAGTCGTAT
>DASYRH010000024.1:0-20036 GCA_036004585.1 Nitrososphaera sp.
ATAGCGCTAGGATATGACCAAGCACACAGCGAGAAGGATGTAGCTGAAAACTGCAATAAGCGGAACCTGAACGTCCATGTGATCAGGCTGTCAACTCCGATCCCGGGTTCCAGCAGTTCAAAAATGAAAGAAGAGCTTGGCGACTCCATCTACAGGATCTAGCCAGAAGGCAGGCGCACTTGGATCTTTATTCTGTCGCCATTTTTTATTCCGCCAGCCCGCTTGATTGGGACAGGAGCGATCACTTCGAGCATTGTGTCATCGTAATGCGTCCGTTCAAGCACTAGTACTGCCGCGTCCTTTATCGAACTATCGTCGTTTATGCGAGCCCTGTAGCATTTTACCCAGCCATACGTACGCGTACCATCGCTAAATCCGTCAATGAAAGCAGATGGCTGATGCATTCCCAGCTCTCTTCTTGCGTTCATGAATAGTTGGTCCACAAGTCTTACATTGAGCGTTCCCGGGTAGGGCTCAAACCCCAGCTTTTCTTTAAACTGTTTCCTGTAGCCAACAAGTGACATGTAGTATGCTCCCTCGCCCATTCCCGAAACCACATTTCCCTCAAAATTCACAGTTGATGGAGAAGACTCTAGGGCAGTATGAAATGAGGAATACAAGTTCTGAATTTCGTTGAAACCCTTGTCGGTTATCCGAACTGCAAATTTCTGTCCTCGCTTTACCCTTTCCAGATAGCCAGAGTTTTCGAGCTCCAACAAATGTTTCGACGCAGCCTGCTGTGACCTGCCGATATGCTTGCCGAGCTCGGTGGTCGTGATCTCTACGAAATTGTGGCGCGCCCCTTTGGACAGCAGTTCTACTATAGTCAAGATGTGCTGGAGCTTGATCTCTGCTTGCGGCATTAGGTTCTAGTTACTTATGCCGATATCGCCAAAGGTCCTTACCCTGACATCAGCCGGCTTTTTCAATTCTGCAGTTCTGTGCCCGATGATATATTCAATGCCCGCTTTGTCGGCTGCGTCTACCAGCCTCTGGGTAACTATGCCATCCAGAACGAGGAGTTTGGCTCCTTCCGCGCTGTCCAGCCTTTTGATTACTTCAGAGACCGGCACCTTGAGGAGTTGGTTCATAGAACCGTCAAGTACAACGGCCTCAAGGGTCTCGTTTATCTGTGGGTATACATCACGTATAGCAGAAACGATCTCCGGGTTGTCATTAGTAGCAACTGCAGAGGGCTGCACAATTGGGGCAGCGTGCTGCGTGCTTTCTTCTCTGGCCTCCCTCTCTGGTCGGCGGTAATGCCTCCTCTCTTGGTGGCTTTGCTGGGGAGGTGCTTCCTCTCCAAAGGCAGCTACGGCTTCCTTTAGTATTTCAGAAATTTCGAGAGGCGTGCACTCTTCAACTTCTTTGCCGGGAGGAGCCCGTAGAACCTTATCGAGCTTGACTACTCCCTGTAGCTCTTTCAGGATCAAATCGCCTGCTCTATCTCCGTCCAAGAACGCAACTACTTTCTTTCCGTCTGTCAGCTTTGTTACCGTTTCGTCAATCCTTGCACCTTCGATCGCGATAGAGTTGTCGAATCCGGCCCGCAACAAGTTGATAACGTCAGCCCTGCCTTCAACCAGAATTATCCAATCAGATTCGAAAACACCTGTTCCACAAGCCAATTGTGCTTTGCCAAAACTTGTGAGCTTGCCGGGCTTGCTCGCATCATAGACGTCCTTTAGCATTTCTTCACCTTCGCTAATTGTCCTAGTGGCCCAGTCCTGGACTATTTTCTTGGCTCGATCAACAATCACCTTTTTCTTGATAGCCCTAATGTCGTCAATTCCCACCAAGTTGAATTTTGCCTGGAATGGCCCGACCTTGTCTATGCTTTCAATTGCGGCCGCGATTAGTGCAGCGGTCGAAATGTCCGTGCTCATGGGTATAAGCGCGTCTCCCTTTGCAGTGCTTGCCTTTGTTTCGACGTTTACTTCTATTCTTCCAACCTTTGAGACCTTTTGGAGTTCGTTGAGGTTCATTTCGGGGCCCAGAAGACCTTCGGTCTGTCCAAAAATAGCGCCGATAATATCGGCCTTCTCGACCAAACCATCAACTTCAAATTTTAACTTAACATGATACTTTACGATACCAGTGCTTGGCAATTTTTTTCATAACCTCGTAGTGTTGATACGATATAGCAGACTTTTCTTTGCTTGAATATAAGTGCTTTGTGAAGTATGGGGGACTACGTGTAGAAATAAAGATCCTGTCGCGACCCCGTTATCCCGGCAAGATGAGGAGCATAAACCACAAGATCCTCTACGTGCCTCACCTTACCATTTGTTATCTTGGCAAGGGCATTCTTGTAGAAAAGAGTGACATTCTGCCTCCGGAATTGGAGCTGGGAAATGATCTTTCTTGTAAGGTGCTTTCCTGTCCTGTCCATGTCCAGGAGAAGGATCATTTTCTTCCGGTCATTGTCATGATAGTCCAGAAAGTCGGCAATTCCCTTGAAATGATGAAAAACTGCAGGACTGCCAGTGAATCCAACCTTTGCCAATGCCTCTGCGTCCCGCCTGCCTTCAACTACGATGACTGAGCCCCTTTCGTATTCCTCATTTAGCATCCCGACAAAGGTTCGCAGCCGTTCGACAGTCTGGTCGTCGACGTTGAACTGATAACCCATCGGACCGATAATACCTATGCACACTAGGAATTTAACATTTTGGTATTGGGAAGAATAAATACGGTTCACTTCCTGAAAAGCCTATGAAAGTCCTGGCGGTGCAAAACATAGAATGTGAAACACTTGGCACGCTGGATCGGTTGCTCCGCTCAGATGGCTTTGAAATCGAAATTATAGATGCCCCTTTTGACCGTGTCCCCTTAGTCTCCAGAGATTATGGGGCAATAGTTGTCCTGGGTGGCCCAATGGCAGTCTATGACAATCCAGATTATCTTCTTAGGGAGCAGGAACTCATTAGATCTGCAATAAAGTCGGACACCCCTCTTCTGGGAATATGTCTTGGGTCGCAATTGATAGCCCAGGCCGCCGGAGGTCAAGTATTCAAAGGCAGCAGGAAGGAGATAGGATTAGAGAAAGTCTTTTTGACGCCGACAGGTCGCTCCGATATCTTTAGAGACTCGGAACGTCGGGATGCAATGACGGTTTTTCAATGGCATGGGGATACCTATGACTTACCTAGTAGCGCTTCGGTTCTGGCAAGAAGCGACCTTTATCCACAGGCCTTCAGGATTGGTTCTGCAGTTGGAATCCAGTTCCATCTTGAAGTTGACAAGCAAATGATAAGGAGATGGATCCAGGAATACAGGAAAGAGCTCGATTTTGAAGGAATTGTTCCAAATGAACTTGTTCCCAGCGAAACTGACCTAACCCAACTGGCTTCCAATTGCAAAGTCGTTTACAGGAATTTTATTTCCGAACTAAGATCGCGAATGATGGGCTAGCGAACAAGTTTTAGTGTTATATTAATCAGACTAACTGCCGATGTAGAGACAGTTTAGACAATGAACCCAAACTATAAAAGAAGCCATGAGATTTTTGTCTCTACCAGACATGCCCAATGACAAGGTCGAGAAAATCTTTAATGACGTTTTTACAACAAAAGAGAAAGTAATCACAGAAGAGCTCGCTAAACAGGTATTGACGGAATACGGAGTCAAGGTCCCAAAGTACGCGCTTGCAAAAAACACATCTGATGCAGAGAAGATGGCAAGCGAAGTTGGGTTTCCGCTTGTAGCCAAGATAGTCTCTCCACAAATTCTTCACAAGACGGATGTCAAGGGAGTAAAGGTGGGAATCACAAACGGCGCTCAGGCTCAAGAGGTCTTTAACGATATGCATGGTAGGCTCTCAAAACAGTACAACGTCAAGGGAGTACTGCTCGAAAAGATGGCCGCCCCGGGTGGAATCGAACTAATAGTTGGACTTCAGAACGACTCGCAGTTTGGCCCGGTCATCATGGTTGGCATAGGCGGTATCTACACCGAAGTCTTCAAGGACGTCTCGTTTAGGGTTCTTCCGATTACAAAAGAGGACGCAAGAAGCATGATAGATGATCTAAAGGGCAGCAAGATCCTAAAGGGCTTTAGAGGTATGGCACCAGTCGACATGGACATGCTCACAACCGCTCTGGTCAGCATTGGGCGGCTCGGCACAGATATGGCACCTTACTACGAGAGCATCGACTTTAACCCAGTGATATTCTATGAGAAAGACTATGTCGTTGTTGACGCCAAGATCCTGCTGCGTGACAAGCCTGACCTTGAAGTCATTTCGAAGGCGCAGCCTAATTCGGAATTCATGGACCTGTTTTTCAATGCAAAGTCTGTCGCGCTAATAGGTGCATCACCGGAGGTCGGTAAGGTCGGAAATTCTGTCCTTGAAAGCCTTGTGAAACATGATTACAAGGGTAAGGTATTCCCTGTCAATGCGAAGGGCTACCCTGAAATAATGGGCGTCAAGGCTTACAAGGGCCTGGAGGATATTCCAGACAAAGTAGACATTGTTGTTGTTACAGTAGACTTGAAGTTCGTCCCCGATTTGCTAAAGTCAGCTTCAAAGAAAGACATTCACAACTTTGTGGTCATTTCCGGCGGAGGAAAAGAGCTTGGAGGGGAGCGCGCAGCGATTGAATCTCAGGTCAAGGAACTTTCAAAGCAGCTACGCATCAGGATTATTGGTCCCAACTGCATTGGAATGTTTAACGGCCAGAACCGCCTCGACTGTGCTTTCCAAGGTCATGCGAGGATGATAAGACCCAAGAATGGCAGCGTGGCATTTCTGTCGCAAAGTGGTACTGTTGGCATTGCGTTCATGGAAAGTTCTGACTCGTTTGGCATGAGCAAGATGGTTTCCTACGGCAACAGGTCGGATGTTGACGAAGCTGACATGATATGGTACCTTTCAGAGGATCCTCAGACCAAAGTGATAGGACTTTACGTCGAAGGTCTTGGAGATGGCCGCAAATTCATGAACACTGCAAAGAAGGTCATGAAGGAACGCCAAAAGCCGATTGTCATGTTCAAGAACGGAAGGAGTGCGAGGGGAGCTAAGCAAGCCGCGTCGCACACTGGCTCGCTTGGTGGCTCCTATGGCGTGGTGAAGGGCGCGCTCGACCAGGCTGGCATAATTCCAGTAGACAGCTATGAGGAATTGACCGCTTGCCTCAAGGCACTCGCGTGGCAGCCTGTGCCCAATGGAGGCAGAGTGGCCATGGTTACGAACGGCGCGGGTCCCATAATCGCTGCAATCGACAACTTTGAAACGCTGGGGCTGCAGGTTGCCGAGATTAGCGAGGAAACGAAAAAGGCGTTCAAGGAGCATTATCCTCCCACATACGTTATCGGCAATCCCTGTGACATTACGGGGTCTGCGAACGCGGACGATTACAAGTTTGCCATTCAAACATTCATGGACGATCCAAACGTCGACATCATTATGCCATGGTTTGTCTTCCAAGACGACCCGCTGGAAGAAACTATTGTTGACGTGCTGGCAGACTTTCAGAAGCAAAAGAAAAAGCCAATTCTTATCGGCGCAATGGGCGGTCCGTTCACAAAGAATATCTCGCAGAGGATAGAGGACGCGAATGTTCCAGTGTATCACTCAGTCACTGAATGGGCTACCGCGGCAGGCGCGCTGAATCGTTGGGCAAAAGTAAGCGGCAAGGCAAAGTAGACGTCCGGTCCCTTGAATTTATTAGCTTAAATTAGCATTCAGAATGACGGCTTGTATTGGACTCTACGGCTATGGAGGCTCAAAGGGCATTTGGTTTCCTCTTCATATGCGTGTCCTTAGCCGTCGGATCTGCTTCCATAATTTCTGAAATAGCCTACTTGAACGGGGCAGCCCTTTACTACTATGCCGCCATTTGGCTTGGAAGCTTCGGATTGGTGTTCGGCGCAGCGACCCCAAGGTTCCGAAAAGTAGCTCCTGCGATCAAGGGTCGGATGAAAGCAAGCACGAAGTGGCCTATGGGCTCAAAGGCTTTGAATGGAGTTTGTTGGGCCGGTCCATTTGTCGCGATAGCCGCGTTCCCTGCCCTCTACCAGTACCTGATATTGCTAGGAATAGGTCTTGGAAATCTGTCGACATATTCCCTTATCAAGCGATATACCGGAAATGACAACCAGGAGCAGCTAATCGTCGGTGCAGTTTCGCTCGCCTCCCTCCCGGTGGCATTTGCCATGGATACCTCAATTTTTGCAACGAATCCAGACATTGCTGTCATGCTCTCCAGAATTCTCATTGCCCTCTCGTATGCAGCAGGAGGAGTTTATGCTCTAATTGAAGTTAAGCGCCGGCTCCAATCCTCATAATTAGGCCTCAAGGTTTTCAAAGAATAGTGCAACCTTTTCGTACCCTATGGCGGACATAGTTACCCGTTTGCAGACGCCTCTGAAGACCACAACAAGTGCTTATAGTTAGAGCCCAGTGAAGGTCAAGTTGCCATAATATATGACACGAGGTGCACGGTTCTATCGATTACTCTCTCAGAGAGCAGTTTTTTATGGTCTCTATCGTGCTCGTGGATAATATTGACATGCAACCGTTTTTTAGAAAGAAATTTCGACATATATGATAATGTCTGAGGCAGAGGGGAGTACCTCGGTTATCGATCTCGAGGGCAACTTCCGGACGGTGGATGTGGAGCTCCCCGAGATTAAAGAGGCTTCGCGGGCCCCAGTACAAAAGCCATCCCAGTTGTCGCATGAAAGGCATGGCAAGCAGCTTCGACAGACCCCTCAGAAGAAACCTGCTGAATCAAAAGGAATTGACACCGAAAAGATTCAACAGATACTAAAGAAGCACGGTGAAGAACGGAAATTACTCCAGAAGGAGATAAAAGAACAGGCGAAGCGGGGCCGAGACGATCTCGGTAGAGCACTCAAACAGACCGAAAAGTCCTATCACGTCCAGCTTGAGAAGCTCAGGCAGGACTATGAGTCACAGAGTGCAAAACTCCAGAATGAACTTGAGGTTTTTCTCGCGGACAAGATGGCAGAAATGAAACAGCACAATCAAGACGTCGTTCTGACCGATAGCCAGGAGCGGCTACAGAAGCTGCAAGATTGGCTACACGGCGAATTTGTGAGCGAATTACAAACCAAGACGAACGAGCTTGAACAGGTAAAAGCAACGTCAGACGTGCAGGTGCAAAATCTCGTACTTGAAGTGGACAAGAAAAACCAAGAGATTGTTCGTCTCCATAACAAGATCAGAGAAATTACGCAGCACCTTAAGAGAGGAATGCGTGAGCAGATTCTGGATGAATTGCATCTGGCGGAGTTGAACACCGATGAAAAGGGCAAGAAAAAGAAAAAGCAGCATAAGGGCTTTTTCGCAAGATTCAGTTCAAAGTTCTAATTCAACTCAATTGAAACGTCCGAACCTTAAATTTTGGGTCTGCATGCATCAATGATTTCCCGTCCACTGCGCATAGAAGTGAGAGAAGCGGGCCCGGTGGGCTTCGATCCCACGACTTCCGGCTCTCTTCACTAGAACTTAGAAGGCAGGCGCTCTATCCATGCTGAGCTACGAGCCCGCTCATGTGTTGTCACTCCTTACGGAGGGGCAGCGAGCATGGCAGCAAAAAGGCGACGCCTTCCTTTAAAAAATGTTTATGCTTTGGCGCAACATATGATTACGGAATCAATGTCTGCAGAAATTTGAATGATGAAGGTGGAGTCGCCGGACAGACTGCTTGCACATTCCTAGCTAGAACAGATCAAATCAAGATGGATTACTCGCAATATTACCTCCATTTGGAGGTGTTTAAATGTCGGCGCAACGAACCTTAATCTGACAAACCTGAAAGGAAAGGATATGAAATATTTATCCAGTGTTATAAAATTTATAGCTATTGGCACCACTTAGCGTAAATCCCATACCGAGAAACTATAATAGCTAGGCAGGGAAATGTAGAATGTTACAATAATAGAGATGACATTATGACCCAGAATGACGCCAAAGAGAATTCAGCACCTGACTTTTCTCCCGAGGGACTGTACAAGTTTTGGGCCGAAACTCTGAAGTTGCCGACTATTGGGCCAATGTTTGCATTCTCCAAGGAGTTCAGCAATTATGCGAATGATATTATCAATCTCGGAAAGGTCATGTCAGAACTCAAGTCACATAACGACAATTATTGGAGTCTCATTACAGCCACGTACGCAAAAGCTGCAAAGGCGACCTTTGAAAAATCTCCAAAGCAGCTTGTTTCAAAAGAAGACTATGAGAATTATCGCCGAGCAATGATTGAGGCGTTCGAGGACGCTTTCACTGGACTCTTTTCTTCTCCAGAATTTTCAGTTATTTATGGGAAGGTATTTAGTGCTCAGCTAGACTTCTCGAAGGCTCTTCAGAGTTTGGCTGAAAAGAATCTAAAGATTTTGAACCTGCCTACCAGGTCAGAGATAGACGAGATATTAAAGGACCTTCATGATCTCAGAAAGTCGGTAAGGGAATTGCGAAAACAATTAGAGGTGTCTCTAGATGACAAAGCAGGAAGCGATGGGACCTAATCAGAAAGAACAAGTAGAGCCGGTACCGCAGGCACAGCCTCCGCAGGAACAGGTTCCAAAGCCACAGAAGAAGGAGACGGTAACCCCTGAAGAACTGAAAGAGATGTACAGGAGACTTGGCAAGACTAGGTCAGTTCTTCATACCGCTGGCGACATCGAAGTTGGTCAGACTCCTTGCGAGCTGCTTCGCGAGACAAGAACATACAGGCTCGTGCACTATCAGCAGATGGTCAACAAGACCGAGAGGACTCCAATTCTCATAGTATACGCCCTTATCAACAAGTCCTACGTTCTCGACTTGCAACCCGATAAGAGTTGGGTGAAAAGCCTACTGAGCCAGGGGTTTGACGTATACCTGCTGGATTGGAAGGCTCCCACCAACGCGGACAAGTATGTTTCTTTTGACGATTATGTAAACTGCTACATTGACGAATGTGTCGATATCGTTTTGAAAAAGAGCAAAGTAGACAAACTTACGCTTCATGGCTATTGCATGGGCGCGAGCATGTCCGCAATGTATACAACTCTCCATCAGGAAAAGGTCAGAAACCTTGTGGTAATCGCGCCCGTAGTTGACACAGAGAAAGACACTACAGTCATTGGCAGCCTCGCCAAAAACATGGACGTGGAAAAAATGCTTGAAGTTGCAGGCAACCTTCCAGCGGAACAACTGTATGCGTGTTATTCTGTGCTCAAGCCTTTCAAGCAGGGAGTGAACAAGTACTTTAACCTCGTTCAGAATATTGACAATGAGCAGTTTGTAGGGAACTTTTTGCGCATAGAAAAATGGCTCTATGATACTCCCCCCATCGCAGGTGAAACCTTTAGGCAATGGGTAGCCGATATCTACCAGAAGAACTTGCTGGCAAAGAACGAGCTTCGCTTGGGAAACGACGTTATCGATTTGACAAAGATCAAGGTGCCTATACTGAATATCGTGGCGGACGAAGATCATCTAGTTTCACCCCAATGCAGCGCCCCGCTCAACGACATGGTATCAAGTTCAGACAGGCGCTTGATGAGATTCCATACGGGTCACGTCGGCCTAATTGCCAGCCTTTATTCCCAGAACAACGTCCTGCCAAAAGTCGGCCAGTGGCTCAAGGCGCGCTCGCAATAATAAATAAAAGCATATCGTAGATTGAATTTATAATTCGGCTCGGCCCCTATTACTGTGAAAGAAAATTGGTACGGCTGCCCGAACTGCTACCTCGCCTTCTCGAAAGATACGGAACATAGACGGCACTTTGAAGTGGATCATCCAAAGAAAAAATTCAGGCTTGCAGGCAAGATAGACTCGGCGGCAAACTATTGAATGTTGAACGCCATTTTGTTCAATAACGCCCAGCCGACCAGAAGGAGAAAAGAAGTTCTTTATTTCCTGTAGCGTAATAGACAGAGCTACAGTAGACGAAATAATCAAGAACTTTGTATGCACTGGAGTGAAACTATCCTTGATGGAAGACGACAAGACTAGATCATGTGAGCAGTGAAAAAGTTGGATCAATTTGTATTGAAAGGCTACCAACTATATCACAAGTATTTCGGGAAGCATGAAGGGTTAGCGTACAAGGCACCACCGGATATTACCGGTAAGAATCGAAGGTTAGATCAAGTCGATTACTGTAAATCAGAATGCAAAGACTACACTAATGTCTTAAAATAGAGCAGAACGAATAATGAAGCTACGCAAAAGCGCATACTAGCACTCATAACATTACCTCTCTGGTTGATAGGTGGTTACATAAGCTATGCTGGTGCCGTTGCCATTCCTCATCTCTTGATCCCACACTTCTGCGATTTTCCAGAAAATGGCTGTAGCAGTTGGACTTATCCTATTTTTGCTGTGGGAGTTGGAATGCTGGCTGCCACAGGTTATGCATTCCTGATCAATCATAAGAAGACATCTAGGAAAATAGATGGTTTGCATCCATGACCTGACAATTAACATGATGACGATCAAAGGCCATGACCCGGTAAGTTACTAGGGCCCCGTGGAAGATGGTTTAAATTAGATCCAGTCAAAACTTAGGTCTGCCTAACGGTTTTCCAGATGCAGAGAAGAATCAGAGTCGGCATTGACGTTGGCGGCACCTTTACCAAGGCCGTCGCCATAGACATGGTGAAGGGCAGAATAATTGGCAAGGTGACAGTTCCGACTACTCATTCTTCATCAGAAGGAGTTTCTACTGGAATTATTCAGGTGCTAAAATCGTTGATGCAGAAGCATAAGATAGAAAACGCGGAAATTGAACTCATTGCGCATAGCACAACCCAGGCGGTAAATGCGTTACTAGAAGGCGACACCGCTAAGGTTGGAATAATCGGCATGGGCGTTGGACTTGAAAAGTCGAACGTAATCAAGCGCACAAATGTCAAAGATGTGGAGCTGGCGCCAAACAAATATCTTCATACGTGCTACAGGTTTCTTGATACTTCAAAGTATCTTGAGGATGGCCAGGTGCGGCAGGCGATCTCGGAGCTCAAATCGGAAGGCGCTGAAGTTGTAGTAGTGAGCGAAGCATACGGTGTCGATGACCCAAGTAATGAGCAATATGTAATGTCCAAATGTGATCTGCCGTCGACGGCGGGGCACGAGCTTACAGGGATCTACGGACTTGAAATCCGAACACTTACCGCAGCTATCAATGCAGGGATTCTGCCAAAAGCCATTAGCACCGCAAGATTTGTTGAATCTGCAGTGAGGAACGAAGAGATTTCTGCTCCTGTGTTGATAATGAAAGGTGACGGCGGAGTTACTGACATGCAGACCTTTAGGAACAAGCCGATAGTCACCGTTCTTTCTGGGCCTGCCGCAAGCGTAGCAGGTGCCTTGCTTCATCTAAGAGTAATCGACGGAGTTTTCATTGAAGTGGGTGGGACTTCGACCAATGTCTGCGTGATCAAGGACGGCCGGCCTGAAGTGAGGTACGTTACAATAATGCAACACCCCACTTGCATTAGGTCACTTGATGTCCGCGTGGCTGGCGTTGCTGGAGGCTCTTTGGTCCGCTGGTCGGGAAGAAAAATCACTGATGTCGGACCAAGGTCGGCTCACATAGCAGGCCTTCCCTATTCCTGCTTTGCGTGTCCAGAAGAACTGGAAGGAGGCCAGATAATTACGTTCAGACCGAAAGAGGGGGACCCAATAGATTACGTGGTAATAGAGACTGCAGGCGGTAGGCGCTTCGCCATAACAAACACCTGTGCAGCAAACTATCTTGGCGTGATTCCAGAGGAGGACTATGCGAGAGCCAATCCTGCTTCTGCAAAGCTGGCTCTTTCGATACTAGCTTCAAGACTAGGTACTACCGCGGAGGAGGCGGCATCGGCTATCTTGGACATATCTGCAAAAAAAGTCCTTGAAATAGTGGAGCCAATGATAAAGGAATACAAGCTCAAGAAAGAAAGAATAGTTTTCGTTGGTGGAGGAGGAGGTGCGTCGGTTCTAGTTCCCCATATTGCGCGCAAGCTCCAACTGCAGCACAAGACAGCCGAGCATGCAGAAGTGATTTCTTCAATAGGAGTCGCTGCGGCAATGATTCATGAAGAGATCGAGAAGACTATTGTCAACCCAAGGCCAGAGGACGTGGCCGAGCTTACCGAACAGGCCCGAAAGGTCGCACTTGACAGGGGTGCACTGCCTGAATCGTTGACTATCCAATCGCAATACGTAAGCGAGCGCTCCATTCTCAGGGTGACTGCAACGGGTAATGTTTCGCTTGACATTGGAACGACAAACGCGCAAGAAATAAACGAGCAGGAAGCCCATGTGCTGGCCTGCGAATTATTCGGAATTGCCGAGGGCGTGCAGCGAATCTTTGACATGAAAAACTACCATATCTTTGCGTGTGAAACGAGCAAGAGAAAGTTGTTCCTTAAAGCACGCAAGCAGCCGGTGCTGGTCCTAGATAGGTACGGGAGAGTGAGGCTATCTGTGGACAATGCGGCAATTTTTAACGGCTCTCCGGAAGAGGTGGCCGACAGTGTAGATTCTTTGCTGCAAAAGCACAGTTCTGAAGGAGGGGAATTGGCGCCTCAGGTACACATCCTTGATGGAGTCAGGCTGATGGACTTTTCGAGCCTTACCTCGCCAGAGCATGTTTCAAAGGCCGTGCGCGATGAACTCAAGAAAGCGTCGACCGCGCAAGTGGCTGCGATAGTGAAGCTCAGGTAGTGACATTTAGAGATTGATAGTTGTAGAATGCACAAAGTCAGGAATTTCCCAATGTGTCCAGATTATCAAGCAGGGAGGAGTTGCGGTTTTTCCTACAGATACGGTTTATGGGATCGGTTGTGATCCTTACAATCAGTCAGCTGTGAATAAGGTCTTTAGGATAAAACGCAGGAAAGAAAGCAAACCGCTGCCTGTCCTGGTAAGTGATGAGGCCGATGCAGGCAGGCTAGTCAATCTAGGTGAAAAAGGAAGACTGTTAGCAAGCCGATGCTGGCCAGGACCTGTCACGATCGTCGCACCACTTTTGGACAGAACGATAGCCTCAACGATTACTGCTGGCACCGATAGTCTTGGCGTCAGAGTACCCGCGAACAAGTGTGTCCTTTCTCTTCTTCAACATTGTAGATACCTGGTAGGAACAAGTGCAAATCTAGCGGGGGAAGTCTCACCAAAGAGTGCAAGTGATGTCCTGGAATCAGGACTTCAAGGATTCGACGTATTGCTGGATGGAGGCCTTACTGGGAGCGGCAAAGAATCTACCATAGTCGATGTAACGAGTCTTTCCGTAATAAGGGAAGGGGCGATAAGTTTACAAAGAATCCTTGAAATCCTGGAGGCCGGCAAATCTTGAAGCGATTTAATCTCGTAGCCTCGACTTACAGGTTCAAGGAGGAAGAGGCCCAGGATGAAATTCTGGACCTCTTGGAAAGTTTCGGAGACGCTGAAGCAGTGTGTGAAATTACCGAAATTCGAGGAATACTTTTGGCTCAAAGTGCAATTGACCCGATAGAAGTAGTCGACAGGCTCAAGCAGATTACGTCATCTGAGCCATGGCGAATTCGATACATTCTAAGGGTTCTTCCAGTCACCAGAGTAGTCCCGACCGGCCTCGATGAAATTTCAGCTGCTGTATCTGAATTAAGTGGCGTACTAGGCCCCGAGGACAAATTTAGAATAACCGTTGAAAAGAGGCACACGTCGCTTGAATCGCTTAAAGTGATCAATGCCATTGCTTCAAAGATTGAAAGCGTAGTGGATTTGGTGAACCCCGACTGGGTTGTTTTTGTTCAGATCGTCGGTGCTCAGACAGGAGTCTCCATTATTAGGCCGGATCAGACATTTAGTTCAGTAGTAGAAAAAAGAAAGTAGATTTTACTTTGTCATGATCGCTGCATTTTCCACAAGATGATTCAGCAAGTCACCTGGAGCAGTTTTAGGATTCAGGCCTAACCTCCTTGTCAGCATGATCTTTTTTTGAGGGCTTGATTGGAGAACGGATACATCAACTTCAAAATGACTACTCATATAGTCCCTGAATCTCTTCAACTTCGCAGATTTGTCAGAAAACCCCACGAAACATGCAGGTGACCCTTTTTCCAGGCCTACTCGTAATATTGCCTCAGATATCTGATTAGTGCAGGCGAGCCGTAGAAGCAATTCGGTCTCCGCCTTTTTTGCCATCATGACCCCGCGCTTCTTTGCTTCCATGACAATTGCAAGGATTCGCGTTGCATGCTCTGTCCCGAAGACCGATTCTGCCCTCACGGCCTGGATGAAGAGGTCGTCGTTGGCTTTTCGGATTCTGTCCAATATTCCACCAATGTCCTCGCTTTGGATTATTCTGACACCAATTATGGCCACACGATCAAGTTCATCCAAGGCATGCGATCCGCCATGAACCACCGTCACCACGGTCACAACATCTCCAGACTTTACCACAGTGGCTTGGCCAAGGAGAGCAGCAGAATCTGTCCCATTTAGCGCAATAATGAGATTTGCGGGATTCAGCAGGTTTTGATGGGAAGAAAGCGACTGCAAATACCCCAGAACTTCAGAAACGGTGGCGCTTGGTTTTTCAAACTGTACGGAAGCCCTGCCCCCGAGAGCCTTCTTGGCTCCGCCGAGAAGCCGAATAGTTATCATTAATGCTATTCTTCGGTCTCTTCAGATTCTTCCTCTGATTCGTCCGCAGCCGCAGCAAGCGAGGCCTTCTCTTGTGCTGCCTGCTTGCGGAGGTATGAGGTGATGTAACCGGCCAATTCGTTCCGGAGAACCTTTGACCTTACTATAGCAAGATCGTTGAGAGACTTTTTGTTAGAATCAAATTCCAGCCCAAATTTTTCCGGGTGGTCCTGTAGAAGCTCTGTAGAGATGCGCTTTATCCTATTCATCCATCAGAAAATGCAAATGCGAGGCTATTTTATCTTTCCCGTCAAGTTGAGAGATACGACATTGTATTTTTTTCAAGGACTGACCCCATCTCGTCATAATCCAGATTGAGAACACCCGCCGCAGTCGAGACTACGCTGACAAGAAATGACGTGGGGGACGCAGGCAGATTTTCAAAGCAACGAGAAAAAGTAACAGGACCGTCTGTCTCCACTAGTATCCTGTCTCTTGGTGCATTTTGCAAAAGTACCTTCTTGTCATCCGAATAGACAAGAGCCGGTCCGAATGAAACGTAGAGGCCCATATCCGCAACCTGAGCAAGTTGCTTCTTGCTGCCTGCGAACCAGTGTAGCAGGACACCTTTGAGGTTGTGGGATGGAAGTATTGAAAGGATGTCATCAAGGGCCTTGCGTGAATGGATAGATACAGGCATGGTTTTGGATTCGGCGAGCTGAAGCATCGCTTCGAAAACTTGTTTTTGCTGCTCATATGGCGCAATGCCTCTTTCGTCATAGGTTCTATCCAGACCAATTTCACCTACTCCGTCTATCTTTTCAACGTTCCGCGAAAATATATTTTTGAATTCTTCTAGGTTCTCTCTGGACGCGGCTTCTGGATGAATGCCAGCAAAGTGCTTGACGATATCTCGGTTTTGTTTGAACAACTCAAGGCCCTTTATTGAGGTGGCCACATCCACCGAAACAGAGCATGCCATCATGTTCATTGATCGCAGACCAGCCAAGAGGAAATTCAAGTACTCGGAATATGCTTTGTCTGCAAGATGAATGTGAACGTCAACTAGCCTCAATACTTACGAATGATAAGTTTCGAAGGATAAATTCTATGTGGCTCAATTAGCCGGCATCCCTGCCATTCCCAAAAGTTTTAACGTAGTAGCATTAGATAACGACCTATGTCTTCTGGTCCGGAATTCGGCCTTGCGGCAATGTATCGGGTATTGAAGAAATCTGGTGCTGAAAGGATAAGCGACGATGCGGCTGACGAACTTCGCAAAATCTTGGAAGAAGTTGGAGTGAGGATCGCGAAGCATGCCGTAGACCTTTCTGTCCACGCAGGCCGCAAGACGATCAAGCCAGACGACATCATATTGGCTTCAAAGAACGTTATCAGGCTCTAGCGAGGATGTTCTGTGTATCGCATGCTGTAAGCTGAGTGACATAAAAACTGGCGCAGACTACCTTCCATATTTACATAGTCGCGTTATCTGGTTGAAAGTAAGGAGATTGGATGTTCGAGTACCCGTTCATCCCCTTCTCCCCAGGCCGGCATCACAGTGGTCTTGAGTCAATACGGTGCCGGCCAGTTCCTTTTCGTTCACTCAAAGCCTTCTAAGACAAGGATTAGCGCCAAGCCATATCTAGTATGAGTGGAATTCAAATTTGTGCTCCTGAAGTGCCTTGAAACTACCGAACTGGAGTGAGCATTTAGCGCATTTGTGATTCTGTCTGATTTGGTATCTATCATAGGAACGGGAAAGTCGCAAGCCTTGTACCGCTGTCCCGCTTTCAGCAGAGGCGCGACTGTCGATACCATGGCCTTGAGATGTAATCACAAATACTCGCCGTCAGACTATGCTTGTATAGTTTATGACGTTGTGGCTATGTAGCGTCTTTCATGAAAAGGGAACCATCCCCACTGGCAGGCACTCGAAAACCGACCTAGCATGAAGTCCACTGGTCGCTGCGAAAAGTAAAAGATGAAGCAGACCGCCAATAAATCGACTTTCAAGGCCTCTAGTTAAGGAACTGACATGTCAGCTCACGTGCAGATTAGGCGGCAATGAAGTCAGTTTCTTGATACGGGTGGAATTCCTCGATGTAACAATCTATCCTCCTGCAATGCTTGCCTTCATGACAGATCGGGCAGTCGCATTCACATTCTCTGCCCACACAAGGTATTGGTAATCTGTCCAGGTTCGCAGACACTCCGTCACCCATCATTTAGCTTGTTAGTCGGCATTTGATATACTTCTTGTGAAAGTTAATTGCAGAATTCTTAATTACTGCATCCCCATTTTCTGATTGCCCGCGGATATTTATTTTTGCTAAAAATGGCTTAAGGAGTTGTTCTCGACTGACTCTAAAAAAAAGAGAAGGGAATTATTTCTTTGCGTATGTCTTGCCGCCAGTAAAGTCTACCGCCACGAAATTCTCATTCCCCAAGACCCATGCGTCATGGCCGGCAGGTACAACTCCGGTGTCGCCTGGACCAAATTCTTGCTCGCTTCCGTCATCCATTCTTACATGCATCTTTCCAGATATCACGTACATTGTATGCATCACTTGACAACTGCTACCTCCTACTATAGGCTTCACATGTGACGACCATTTCCAGCCGGGTTCGAAGGTCCCCTTTGCAATTGGTGTGTCGCCAACATTTGTGATATCGATTCTACCTTTTTCAAATTTTCTAGTCTCGTCTGGTTGGTTAACGTTCTTTCTAACCATTCTCATAACATTTTGCGAAGACATTGCAACCCATGCTTGAGATGAATATGTAAAAGCATTGGTGCTGGGTTCTATACGAATTGACCAGTAGATATGCAATGTTTTCAGTGCAGGACAAAAGGTAGAATCTGACACGTCAATCATTCCTGCTCAGTAGGGGTTAGAATAAAGCTGCAGGATGTTTTTCTATGAGGCCAGAACGTTCTGTAGTACTATCGACTAATTCAGAATTGATATTGTTTCATCACGTCAATTACGCTTGAAAGCATGTTCATTTGCTGATAAGTTTGAAGGAACTCAAAACCTCTCTCAGCTGTCCTATATTTTTGCTCCATTGGTTCGTACTGCAGGAGTCCGTTGCGAACCAGAAGAAAGACATATGCCCTCAGCCGTCTTGATGGCAGTCCCGTTCCATACATTATCCTTGTTCTCGTCGCTCCTCCGTTTGCGACTTGAAGGATCTGAGCAACAACGTCAGTGCTACTGCGGCGCTTTTTCAAATTCCGACCGATGCAAGTCTTGCGTCTACTTATAAAACAATGATCAGAGGCTATTATGTCACTCAGGATACCTAAAAACTAGATGAGATAGATAGTGGCCATAATGCTCTGTAGAAGCCTGCAATTAGATAGTCGCCGCCATCTTCTTTTGGCTCAGCTTGTATGTCTAGTTTTTGATATTATTGTATTAGCTCAAGAGTATAGCGCCGGGAGAGGGACTTGAACCCTCGAGTCCCGAAGGACATCAGCTGGCGCGTCTTGATCAGATCTCGAGGCTGACCCCTTTTAGGGTCTACCTATGACTTACCTAGCTTGGGTACCCCGGCAGCAGAGGGTGTCCGGGCATTGCAATTTATGCCTTTATCAATACGCGACAATTACAAATTATATATAATGACTCGAATGAATATCAAACATGTTAGCAACGTCGATAAGGTTACCGACCGTCGAAGAGTTAAGATCACTGTCAATGGTAGACATTGCGATCGCAGCAGGGCTTGCGGATTCGATGCGCGATATTTTTCGAGAATACGCCAATCTGGATCCATTTTGTATGCCCGATCCTTTTGCCGAGAAAGATGAATTCAATTACTCAGTAGTCCTCGATAGAGAGAACCCAAACAGGGTTGTGGCAATACTGGCTAACAACAAGGATTCCCTTCCGCAGCTTCCCTGGTCAGCCATCCTTGGCGAGCGCTTGGTAAAGATGCCTATGTCAAAGACTGAAGCCGCAATTGTAAAGCACGAACTATTGCCAAAAATGACGAACAACTTTTATCCATATAGGCGCAGCGGCAGAATAGCAGGTTACGTCACGTTCGCATTCCAAATTTGCGGACTTCGCTGATACTGGTAACGTCTTTTAGCTCGACTACGGATATGTTACAAAACTGATTCACCATCTCCTCAAGTGATTTGCGGACGTTGTTTTCATTTTCGCTGGATATTCGCATCACTTCAAGGAGAAGGTCGTCAAAGCTGATACCATTGCACATATTCCATAGTGACACGGCAGTGTCATTTACTCTGTAGGCCTCTCCACGCTCGTTTATTAAAAGTGGAGTTCCGTCTTTATCGTTTGAAACTGAACCGCGCCTAACTATAATCTTGCTTTCATTAGCCCTGTTCAAGTACATCCCCTCATCATTATGTTGTCACATGTATGAAGAGGCGCCTTATTATCCATATCGGGAAATTCTTATACGAGTATTTTGTAATAAAAGAATGCTAGCCAGCCAATACTAAAATAAAGGACATGCCGTGAAATTTTTCAGTGGTGTCCAAGCCTGTGCCCCGAAAGTATGTGGCAATTACGAGACAGGTTGCCGACGGAATAATCACCTATTCGCGAACAAAGCACCCGAACGAAGCGATCTTGGTTTTGCAGGGAAAAAGCAACAAAGACCACATACTTATTGACAGTCTCGTCATCCCCCCGTTTTCAATGAGCGGTCCCTACTATTCTGGCTTTCCAGTGCATGATTTGCCGTTCGACCTTTCGTATATGGGAACGGCTCATTCTCATCCAGGCGGATCAAACAAACCGTCGCTTGAAGACCTCAATCATTTTTACGGTGTAGTGTCTCTAATAATCAGCCACCCTTACGAGGACGAATCGCTGGGTGCATATGACAGAAGCGGCAACGCCCTTGAATTAAGAATAATAGATTCCTGATGAACTCGCCTACTTTCTTCGGGCAAAATCCAGTTCTATCCCGCGCTTTGTGTCGCAGCTAAACACAAAAGACTCATCAGGCATTATGGGAAAACTCGAGAGCATACCAGCAAGGCATTTCGGGCACTTTTCGATAACTCTTGTCTTGTCAAGATATGTCGCGCACCAGTAGCATGTCTCGCAGAGCATAAAGATTGACGGAGCAGCGGCTGGTTTTGGCAACAGGCAGTTATCACTTGTAGAGGTTAATTACATTTAATATTCAACATTCTTGACATATTCTTTGTTTTATACTGTACACGCTGGAAAACTTAATAAAAGAACAGATCCCATAAGTAACTGATAACTATTGAACTGGGTTGGTCAGCAGATGGTGTGGATTGTCATTTCCCTCGCCATAAGCCTAGCACTCACCTACCTCTTCGGAATGCTCTTCGGCAACCCACTGCTGGGCCTCATCCCTGCTATCGGAATATTCATCTTGTTGTCATATTATCTCCGAAAGCGCGCAATGGCTCGCATGGGAGGAATGGGTGGAGGAGGCGGATTTGGCG
>DASYRH010000025.1:0-4333 GCA_036004585.1 Nitrososphaera sp.
GTATGCAAGGACATTCGCATATTTACGAATAATTTGGACTATTCTTTGCATTGTGTATGACAGTGATCCACTTGTTTCTGCCTTCGATTTTGATGTCGGCTGCCTCGGCAGGAGTTTTCCCTAATGCATCATGTTCCCTAAATTGACTACTCCCACAGCTAAAGCGCGTGGGCTTTCTGGCTGAAACTTGGTAAGCAGTGGTAGAGCTGATAGCCCTTGAAGATAGGAGAATCCATGCGCTTAATTCCTCTCATGACCTTTTCGCGGTCTCTCACTTCACCGTTCAGTAGTTCCATTTCGTTGTAGTTCGAGCTGTCGATGCATCAGGCAACAAGGATCCAAGCCCTGCGCAGCTCAATATTGTGGTTGAGCTTGAGGGAGTTCTGCCAGAGTGATCGATGCCTACTGCCGACTAGAATTTGACACAAGACAAGTCTAGTTTGCCAGTTTCAAGGCCAGCTAAACCCTCGGTTTGAAATTTTCACGACATGGCCAATTCGGTCTTCAATGATTTCAAGTGCCCACGGTTGGTGTTACGTAGATGGGTGCTGGCATTGTTCTCATAGACGCAGAGCACCTGCGAATGTGGCAGTATCCGAGTTTTTGCCTAATAAAGAGGGTTAGCCATCCCTAAATACTTCTTTCACGCATATTATTCATGCATGGAGAGAATATCGAAATACGGCGCAGTTGCGGTATTGTTTTTGGCACTGTGCTTCCTAAGGTCCGGTATATCTGACCACATCAAATCTGGCAGCTCGGAAATTCTTCCACCAAACAACTACTTCATCGGTCTGGGCAGCCTTTTCGCTGGAATGGGCATAGTGATGTCTATCATTGCCAAAAAGACGAGAAAACCGAGCGAAAATGATCGGATAATCACGATCAGCTGAAATGAAGGTTCTATTTTCGGAAAAAAGCAGTATGACGTTGCAAAAAAGGAGGTCCAGCTAACTGCCCAATTGGAAGTCTTTCATTTGCTGAACAACGATATTCACAGAAGGAGAAGGGAGGTTGTCTACAAACATCACAGGAACAGACTTGATGGCTAGAGAATAAACGAAGAGGAGATTCGCCAAGAAATAGCTTGATGCCATATGGTCTA
The DNA here is from genome assembly GCA_036004585.1 of Nitrososphaera sp. GTDB lineage: Archaea > Thermoproteota > Nitrososphaeria > Nitrososphaerales > Nitrososphaeraceae > Nitrososphaera. The sequence continues at coordinate 1,106 of DASYRH010000025.1, forward strand.
GGCGTGTTTTAATCTACAGAGAAATCAAAGAAGTCAGTTCCAGCGCAATTTCCTGAAAAATCACATGCCGAAAAGACCAGCTTATACTCTCCAGGATACTTGTGCAAGGCTGGACCAAAATTGTCTGCAACCACAATAGCATTTGGGTCTTCAACTTTTTCGGTATAGCTGTCGCCTTCAAAAACGTTGTATTTGACAACCGAGTTTGTCAGGTAGATTCGATCGCCCTGAACAATAGGCACCAGTTCTCTGGGTGCATTTCCATTTTCATCCAAACCTGGCCACCCGCCTAGGAACTCGAATTTTGCCCTTTCGTCGACAGCGTAAATTAGCCATAGAGTCCCATTGAACCTGTCGCTTTCAAGCCTTACCGCAGTATACGCAAATCGTGTCCTTCCGTTCTCTTCAAAAGTCATCGAGACGGGCTTGCAGTCCTGCCCTGCACCATTACACAATGACATGACCTCCTTGTTCCAGCTATACGAGATAATGCCTTGATTATCTGGGGTAGCAAAGTCCGCGGCTTCTTGCCCGATTACTGAAAGAATCTTTAGCTCATCTCGGTTGCCATCGACTTCCTGAACAATGAATGTATAGACAGAATCGAGATCGATTCCATCAATATGGCCTGTTATGGTCTGGTCCTTTCGCATGTTGAGATAAATGTATGGTGGAGTGGAATCTCCCGCGAGGGCCGCTCTCGCCGATGTCAGAACGCTTGCCCATTTGCCGACAACATATCTGAGGTGAGGTGCATTTGATTCGTATTCTTGTATCTGCATGAACATCGAGATCCCGTACGAGTCCTGCCGTGCGTCTCCTCCCACTTTGTAGACTACTGCTTCCTTTACAAGCCTCCTGATATCAGAGCCCAAGCTCAGAAATTCTGGAAACTCTCTGTCAATGTTCTCTGACAGGTGGTAAAGATCAAGGTGACCAGTGCTGGCTTTTCCAGTTTCACCATACCGCTCTGTTTGCCGGATGCTTTTTGTCAGAGAGTGAGTTAACTCGAGGTCGCTGCCGAGCCTATCAAGGTAACCGCCAACTGAATCAACTTCCTTGAAAAGAGCAGGGATTTTCTGAAGGTCAATCACTGACATTGTGAGTGTTTTGTCAACACTATAGTCGTCAAACTCTTCGCTACTCTGCCGGGCATGCGCCATGTATGAATCAGAGATAACCTTGCCAAGCTCTATTCCATCCTGATCCGGGTTTTCATCAATAGCCGATAGAATTGCTTCGTAATCCATGCCCCATGCCGGCTCCAGCTCCTCCGAGGCAACAAGGTACTTGCCACGTCCGGTGAGCGAGTTAGCGACTTCAAGCGAAGCCATCAGGCACGCATCAAAACCAATGAGTTCAAACATTTTGCCCTGATTCATTGCAGGACTTAGTCCTTCGCGGAGTTCGCTGAGGTCCAAAATATCATGATAAATGTCATCGTAGCCAAATCCCTTCATGCCTGAACCATGATCCCACAAAATGATTGCGTATCTGTCTGCAGGATATTCCCGGACGCCCCAATTGACAAACTCTAGCAGCGTCATTGATTCTGCCATGTTCATTTTCCCAAGGTCTTGGAGTAACTCTACATCATTCTTCAAGACATAATGACGCTGGACGCGTGTAAAGTCAATAAATCGAATGCCATCCAGGGTCGAACTAGCAGAACCGCCCGTCTGCACAATCACATTCACATTATCAGTAGAGCCCACAGACATCATTTCGAGTATGTCCTTGGTGGCATAGTACCCAGTCGACTCTAGATCCGAAGCGACCATGTATACCAGCAATGTGTACCCTTTGGATACCGGGATTTCGTTTGCAATTTCAGTTGGTGTAACAACGGGATTGATAGGCTTTAGTGCGTCAAGTTCGGACTGTGACCCTACAACAGTAACATCTGACGTCAGCACGTCTGAGAGTAGAACAGGCGATTCCAGCGAGCTTAGTACATAGACCCTTGCATCAAGCGCTCGAAGGTCGACTGGAACCCACCCAAGCCTCACATTTCCTGATTGCCCTGGCTCCAGCGTTCCATCTGTTAGCAATATCTGCGAGGTGGTGCCGTCCTTATCTCGCAATTCTACAATAGCCACATAATTGTGAGCGCTATTGGATTTCAGCGAAAATTCGATAACGTGGATGTCACCGGATATCGCACCCGGTAGCTCCTCGCCGAATCGAGAAAGAACGACAAAGCCGGAGGTGGAAATAGGGAACCCTTCGACAGCAGCGTTGATCGTAATAGGCGCAGCTAGAGAACCGGCGAGCACTAGTACAAGAAAGAGTGCTAGCGATACCTTATGCAGCACAGACGTAATTTCGGAGACGCATTTATTTAATGACTAGCAAGAATGGAAATAATCCAACCCGTAGGCGCAGTAGAGCTACTTGGAAGCCGATGAGCATGCACAAATAGGCGCATTAGCAGCGGCTTGAGCAAGTCTTGGCGCTAGGTCCTATCACCTGCGCTCAGCCATTCCGCGGCTGTAATGCTAATGTCCCTCATGCACCTATGGCCTAGGGGGCGAACCAGTCCTAATCGTAATGCTTGATTATCGACTTCTTTACAAACGTGCCGAGGTCGGTCAAGATGCCGTCTTCATCGACCAGCACGTTTCCCTCCCCGCACCGGGAACAGCCAAACACCCAGTACGCGTGCATGAATCCCTCTTTGCTCCACACCTTTACAAATTCATTTATTTTCTCCTGAGTAAGGTCTTCGGTATTCTCCGGTGGTTGAAACGCCCATTCCCCGACGGCGATTTCCACATCGTACCCCATAGACTCCCATTTCTTTTGAAGCGACTTCCACTGGTCCACCTGTTTTTCAAGATTCTTTAAGGTGTAGATATGCGGAGCGTATATGACGTTGTCGCGTGGGTCTTTGGGCAGAATCTTGTGTTGAAGATTAGATTGTCTTTGATATGGGTCGCCGTCAGGCTCCTTTCCGAACGGGATCTCTCTTGTGAAAATCAAGGTCTTATCTGTTACTTTTCTAAGTTTCTTGGCAAGCTCTGTGTGCATGTTTCCGAGGTTTTGGTAATCTTCGTCTTTCCACACAGGAGGTTCGTTAAGCAATTCATAGCCCAACACATTGGGATAGCGATCAACCTTCTCTATCATAACTTTCATAAAGTTCGCATGCAAGGTCCAGACATCAAGAGTCCGATTGCAGTCGTTGCTTGGATCACGAACCTTGTTCAGGTAATAGTCGTTCCAAAA
>DASYRH010000026.1:0-12143 GCA_036004585.1 Nitrososphaera sp.
CTACCAAAGAAGAACGTCTTTCCAATGCATTGCTCGGCCAATGTCGGAAAGGACGGAGATACTGCACTGTTCTTTGGCCTTTCAGGAACCGGCAAGACAACACTTTCCGCGGATCCGCAGCGGCGACTGGTAGGCGACGACGAACATGGCTGGTCTGACACAGGAGTCTTCAATTTTGAAGGAGGGTGTTATGCCAAGTGCATCAATCTCCGAGCAGAAAAAGAGCCCCAGATCTGGAAGGCGATACGATTTGGATCAGTGATGGAAAACGTTGTGATAAAGGAGGAAACAAGGGAGCCGGACTTTGACGATGGTAGCTTGACTGAAAATACGCGTGTCGCATATCCACTTGACTTCATCGATGGCGCTGTGATACCTAGTGTCGCCGGTCATCCAAAGGTTATTGTGTTTTTGACTGCAGATGCGTTTGGAGTCATGCCCCCAATAGCAAGTCTGTCAAAAGAAGCCGCGATGTACCACTTCATGTCCGGTTATACAAGCAAACTTGCCGGAACAGAGCGCGGCATTACCGAGCCAAAGGAGACTTTTTCGACTTGTTTTGGCGCACCCTTTATGCCCTTGCATGCGCAGCAATACGCCAAGATGCTGGGCAGAAAAATAACCACACATAATACCCGAGTTTATCTCATCAACACAGGTTGGACGGGTGGTCCCTACGGTGTAGGCAAGAGGATGAACCTGCCATATACGAGGGCCATGGTAACCGCAGCGATCAACGGCGATATCGACAAAGTTCCTCTCAAGCACCTCGACATATTCAACCTTGAGATGCCTGTCTCTTGTCCCAGCGTGCCAGCCGAGGTGCTTGATCCTAGAAACACGTGGGCTGATAAAGATAGATACGATGCTTCAGCAAAGAGGCTTGCTCTCTTGTTCGTCAAGAACTTTGAAAAGTTTGGCGACGTTCAGAAAGAAATCATCGAAGCCGGCCCGCGCATGAATTAGAAAGAAATGGTAGCCCGGAGCAGATTCGAACTGCTGTCTCCAGGTTTCTTTTCTTCTAGTAAGATCCAGAGCCTGGAATCCCTAGCCCTCAACCTTGGAGATTGGCCACTAGACGACCGGGCTAACCAAAAACACGGCTATCTATCGGATATTTGAACATATCAGCCGTTAACCCAACGTAGTTAGAGCTCACTAAATTGAAGGGCGCGATGTCGACTTTCGCGCACATTGTTCCTGAATTCCTATAAGGCTCTACAAGCGTGTTAGGCAATCGAAACCCATCAAGATTTTGCATGCCAGCCGCCAAGTTGGCGGAATCCAATAATAAGATAAACAAGTAATTCCTATTTAGACTAGTAAATAATGGCGGTATCGGTCGAGCGCGAAAGATTCAGGCGAGCCATTTTGGCAGCGGTGGCTGACGAAGAGATAGTAAAAATCCTAGACTGCGCCACGTTCCGTCCAAAATCCGTAAATGAGGCGATTAGGGAAACAGACGTCTCACACAGCACAGCTTACCGCAAAATCAAATGGATGCTAGAAGAGGGATTGCTATTTACCGAAAAGATAGACATTACGCCTGACGGTAAAAAGTTCAGCCTTTTTAGGAGCACCCTAAAGTTAATCAACATAAAGTATGAGCATGGGAAAATGACGGTCCAAGTTGAATACAACTTAGACGTGATGGAAAAGATCACGGAGCGACTGTTTTCTCTGGCTCCGGACTAGCTTTCTTGAAAAGTGTCCACAATTTTTTTGCCACTCTTTTCTGACGTGTAGAATCTTATCCAAAGCATGGCGCTAAACATCGCCATCGCCAAAATGTGCACGTACATACCTATTTCACTATCCGATAACAACTTGATCGATCCTTCTTCTTCAAGTAAATCCATCAATTCCCCTATTATCCATATTACGATAAATAATGATATCTGAAACTGAAAACTCCTGATTTTCCTCGACTTCGCAGTGAGCCACACAAACATTCCAAGGGCAATCAGTAGTAGAACAGGAGTGAGGATGCTAAAAGAAGCGAATGATACAGCTTCAGTTACTTTCCTGCCACCTCCTTTCTCTTCTGGCGAGAGATGCCAAGATAGGTCGCGCCGAAAGCAATGAGCGCGAGCACAGATATCGGCTCGAAAACACCGTCTGCGATCGATTCCATCCCCTGCATCCTTACAATGTGGTATATTCCGTGCATGACAATAAAGGCCGTAAGCGCAATTGTTATTTTGACCATGTCGCCTCTAAGTCTAAAGCTCAAATATGCCGGGACTATGCCTGCAATGAAGATCAAAAGTGCGCCAACAAGATCGAATCCACTTTCAATAGCCATACTTAGGCAGTATCTTGTTCATATGACCTGCTATAATACATGTTGGGCTTGATCCCATGATTGAATTTCAAGCATGGGATTCGTATACTAGCTATATGAACGGCGCATGAAAGTTGAATCGTATGAATCCGAAAGCTACCAAAGCTCCAATAATTGCAGCAACAGTAGTAATCATAGCCATTGTACTATTGGTTTCTTTTCAATCCAACCACAACGCGTCAGCGTCAGGCACTATTATGAGTGAAGATCAAACTGCTAGAGGCCAGATAGCAAGTATTCAACTTGGAAGCACCGGACAACCAGAATGGATCCAGGCAGGAATCTGGGTCATTAGGATGCAACCGTCGTCTGATATGGCTTGGTTGATAGCTAGGTTCGATATGGTAAAACCCGACGGAACGGCTACGCACTCACACAAGATATACGACTTTAGCGTAAGCGAAATGACTCAGGAAGGAAATTCTACTGCCGTTCTTAAAGGCACAGCAACCGTTTCGATGAGGGAAGGCCCGGTTTCAGAGGTGCCTATAACAGTGAAGGTGTTTAACAATGCGGTATTAGGATTCTGGATAGGACCAGACAAGGTTGACGGCCACTTTGGAACCGGCCCGGTGTATGGCACCCTTTCTACCAACTCCCAGGCAGTGATGGAAGACATACACTTGCTGATGCAAGGCATGGGTAACTCGACTGACACCGATCAAACTAACACCATCGAACTGAGTGCACTGGAAGTAGATGAGGTTTACAGGTGGTCAACCGATGCTGGGATTAATCCAACACTAGCGCTAATCGCAAATACAGATAATGTGATTCAAATCCAAAACCCGACAGATGAGAAACACGAGCTGGTAATAGAATCGGATGACACAGAACTCGCATCTAGTGGAGATATCGCTCCAGACAGTTCAGGACAGCTCACGTTTAAGCCAGCTATGACTGGAACTTTTGAATACCACTGTGAATACCATCCAGATACCATGAAGGGAACTATCGAAGTAAACAACCCTTCATAATTTTTTTACTTATGACACATGACTTATCATCTTGCGCCCAACCTCGCGATATCTGCTTCCACGTCCGATCCTCAGACAGTGAAAGTTGGCAGGTGGAGATAACTGAGGTTTTGACACCAAAATTAACGGAACTAATTACATATTAGATAACCGGCAAAATCCGGCATGGTATTTGACTCTAACGCTTCGTGTTTACTTCTCTGATTACAAGCCCATATTCTAGTGGAGCTTTTTTTCTCATATAAGGTATGAGCCTGTAATGAATGGAATAGACGTTCTTGTTTCTCCCAAGAATTCCTTTTATTAAAAGTGACACAAAGCCACCCGCAACCTTTGAAGGAGGTACGCCCGACACTCTGCAGAATTGGTCCCTCTTTTCATGATACTCCTTTAGGGAAAAATAGGATCTATTGATATCGAGAATGAGTGGCCAAACAACGTTTTCCCAGACCATCCTCCGATTTTCTGTTGAGGACGCGTGTTTACCCTTTCTTCTAGATACTCGGTGCCCTTCATTGTCGATCCCATCAGACGACTTTCCCCGCTGCAGGCTCTTCAGCAATCTGAGGTACGTTTAAACCCCCGGGTTTATAATTTATCACAATGCGGCAAGATGAAGGATCGATAAGGGATTCACTTGATCTCCTTGCCAAAAAGTGGACAATAGATCCAAAATTATATGACCTTCAGATTGGAATTCGCGACGATGTCGAAGACACGCGGGTCGACGTTGATGGTGTGATTTTCCATATACCAATACTAAAGCGTGAAAGCCTGTATGTCCTTTGGAAATGTCTCTGGCCTGACTGCCACAACTGTTGCGACCGGCAGGGAAGGCTTCCTCTCACAAAGGATGATATCCAAAGGATCAGCAAGAAATTGGGCTACATTAGCCAGCCAGAATTCTTGAGAAATGAAACACAGATTTCAAGCTGGCAAGAGCAGGAAACCATGGGAGGAATGATCACAACCCTGACCATGATTTCGCTCAAGCGCAAAACCGACGAGCAGCAAGAGGATGACGGCAAGCCTATCAGCTGCAGATTTCTCGACGCTGGGGGAGCGTGCACGATTCATCCTGACAAGCCAGGAGTCTGCTGGCTCTACCCCTTTGCTTCGTGGTTGGAGGCAGACAGTCGAGGTCAGCCAGTAGTACATGCCACTTTCCAGTTTACCGGTGACTGCCCTGGCTATTATCTCGATGCAACCCTTGATTCGATCATGCCTGTCCTTAGAGAATATTCAGCAAAGATTTACGAATATAACATGGCTGTAAGCAGAACAACGCGCGAAAAATACGGTGCAGTGAATTTCATAAGATCATGATTTTTTCAAAAATAAAAGAAAGTGACTGGACTATGCCTGTTGGAATCTCTTTTTCACTTCATCCCAGTTTACGACATTCCACCAGGCAGCGATATAGTCGGCGCGCTTGTTCTGGTATTTGAGATAGTATGCATGTTCCCATACGTCTAGTCCCAGCAGTGGAACTAGTTTTTCCTTGTTGAATCTCGTCCAAGGGCTAGTCTGGTTTGGGATTGTGACAAACTGCACTCCGCCGGATGCGTTCTTCACGAGCCATCCCCAGCCGCTTCCCTGCAAAGTTGTCGAGTCCTGTGAGAACTTTGTCTTAAAGTCGGCAAAACTTCCAAATGCGCTCTTGACGACACTTGCCAGTTCGCCATCCGGTTCTCCACCACCACCTTTCTTCATGTTGTTCCAGAAAAGAGCGTGGTTATTGTAACCTCCACCGTGAAAATTAACTGCACCTCTGGCGTTATCCGGCACAGAATCAATATTTTTCAAGATTTCGACAACGTCACTCTTATTATTCCAGTCGCCGCCTAGTCCGCCAAGGGCCTTGTTAAGCCCGTCGGTATATGCCTGGTGGTGCTTTGTATGATGGATTTCCATAGTTCTTGCGTCAATGTGGGGCTCCAGGGCGTCGTAAGAATACGGCACTGGAGGTAAGGTAAAGTTAGCCATACAGTGAAACTATTATCGGCTGCTTATATTGTTTTACGGCTGCCAAATAATTTACTGTACGATTATACAATCAGCCTCGCTTGATTTGTGGTCTGACTTTTGAAAGCGAAATTGCGTGGTCATCGATCATCGTACCCACTCCGATATCTACACTTCTAATTTCGATCACGACACGGGACATTTCTTCTGAGGTCATATTGTATTGCATCGACAGATGAGATTTCACTTTTTCTTCCGGATCAGAGACCTCTCCCATCTCAGAAGGAACCGTGACGTCAAGTATTGTGTCGATTATTGAATCGGGAAGGCTGCCAATAGTAGAATTTGCATGAATCACAAAGCTGATTTTGTCAACCAATACGGAATGCGGCAATTCGTCCAGGGCATTAGCCGTATAGAAGGTCTGGACATCAAGAACATCAAATTGGTCCTGCTGATTGCTCGATAGAACAGTGCTTCCGCCGGAGATTGAAGATAGCAACCTTGGATCGACTGGAACTTCGATCAAGACAAATCCTTCTACGAATTCAGGCTCCTCGCCTATCACACTCCGAATGTCTTTGCAGACAATGTTTGTTGATACCTGGGGTGTCAGAGTCTTCAAGAGAGCATTCGTAGTTTCATCATCGCTAGCTGCGGCGCTCCAGGTAACCCGTACGGCGAAACTCTGCTTGTTAAAGATTCCAATGTCTGTGTCATAATGCCCGGGCCTAAGCGGTCCCTCATTGCCGGAAATAGTGCCACACTCAAACTTTGCGGCATACAGAATGCTTTCTATATCATCAAAATCATTGCCGCTGGTACCTTGCGAATTGATTACTGATACTCCGAATGTCACTGATTCTGAGCTGCTGTTGGTTACGGTTACGACTCTCGGGATAATATCCCTCAATTGGCCGTCTGCACCTGCGAGTTGAATTACAGAGAAAGTCCCGTCTGACATCCCTTCGATCGTAATTATCCCATCAACCAAGCTTGCGTCCTCACCCAGATCGCCATCGTGAATAGTGTAATTGCCACCCCTTGTGAAGGGGTCAGGGGCGATGCGATATATTGCTCCCGATGAAAGCCGCCCTTCATTTAACGTGATAATAGTTAGGGATCCGAGCTGTGGTGGGGTTGTAGCAAGGGTGTCATTATCATTTATGGTCAGCCGGCTATTAGGGGCCGAACCGATCGCAATGTAGGCCACTAAAACCGCTGATGCAGATGCAATAAGTACGACCCAAATTCGATTATTGGTCACGACACGACCAACCAGAAATAACATCTTCACAATATTAAGCCATTGTCTGAAACCCCAAAATCCGCTGCGTTCTGTCACTAGAAATAAATATGAAGCCTGCAACATCTAAGCTTGTGGCCGCACCACTCAGAAGGTCTCTTCGCCTTTTGCTCCTTGCCGCCGTCACAATTTCTCTGATATTCCCACTTTTGAACCTGGGATCTAAACCAGCATATGCCGACGGCTTATTCATGGAAGTGTTTAGCGCGAGTTTTAACGGAAGAGAAGCTCGGCTCTCTGTGGTCGTCAATCCGCCAATCCTCACGTCAGAAACACAGCAAGATGCCTATGTACAATTCAGGCTATTCGATGAAAAAACGAATGATACGATCAAATTTTCCACCTTCGCAATTACCATGGAGAAAGGGATTGGTGACGACGCTGATAGGCTTCTCCGAGAAGTATTTCATACCGAAAGCGGGCTGCTGACACTAAAAATGCAACCTCGAGAAGGTGAGGTTACAATCCTAGGGACGCAAGAACAATTCGCAAACGCCTGGGTGGCAGATCCTGGGGGAACAATAAACATACGAGGTCCAATATTCTTGGAAGGCGGGTTGTATCACTTTCGGATAGATATCTTGGGGATTGATAGCATACGAAGTCTATTTCCTCCGGATCAAATCAAGACATTCGATTCCTGGCTTAGCGTGGGCGACGTGTTCACTAGAGGCGTCCAGTACAATGGAAACAATTACGATACCACCATTATTTCCTATTATGACCGAGTCCAAGCGTTCGATTTCGACGAGGGTAACAAGACCTTTACATGGTCGATGCCATTCGAATGGAACACCAGCAGGATTGAGCAGACCACGATTTTTGTGCATGAAGAAGTCAAGATCCCAAAAGCTATGGAGGGCATAGGAGACTCATTGTCATTCAAGGCCTCGGTCAACGACATTCCTTTGAGAGGGGGTCGAATAGTCGTGGATCCGTATACGTCAGATACCGATCTTGTGTTGCACTACCTCTTGAACAAAGCTGACATACTTTCACTCGCAGAAAAGGTGCCAACAGGAGTCAAGCTGATGAGCTTTGGCTTGACACCGTCATCGGAAGTTCTAGAAGAAACAACGACAGAAATTCCCACAGATACAGGAGGAATCAACGTCGCCTTGGAATGGACGCCAGATCCTCTCAATGCAGATACTGATTCTACTGTCAAGACTACTTTCTCGGACGCGTTCTCGGGAAAGATGTTAGATGGTGTTGACGTGATGTATGATCTCAGGATTCTTGACATGAATGGGACAGTGGTTCACAGCGAACAGGGTCTTAGTGCAATCGGTGGGACAGATACCCAGACGATCGACTTTCCGAGTAACGAAAACTATCGCATAGAAATACAAGTGCAAGGTCTTGTTCAAGATGGAGGGTCCGTGGATAAAACTCGCAATGGAATTGCACGCGGGCTGGTCGTTGTTCCAGAGTTCCCTCTGGGCGCAGTGGTGGCTATTATTGGAATGCTTGCTGCAGTAGTCTTTGTTCAAAGGTATGCAAAAACACAGGGCTTCTTCAAAGGCCTGAATCGATGAAAGTTTCTTTCTATGACGAGGTCTCTGAATCGCTCCATCGAGAGCTACCCGAAACAGCCGCGGCAGCGCTCAAGGTATTCATTAACATTGATCGCTTTGACATAGCGCAGAGCTATGTTACAGCAAAAGTAGAGAACAGATTGGGGGACGTTGTCAGGATCAACATCGAAGGTGGACGAAATGGAATCGAGCTCCAAGAAACACTGTTCAAGCTAGATGGCAAACGCCCAAGATTTGCTTACGTTGCAACTACTCTGAGTGAGAGTGGGAAGACACTCATTCGCAAATTACCAGTTATAGGTGTAAAGGACTGGCTCCTAATATACGAAGATGATTTGTTTTTGCTTGCCGTGAAAGATGCGTATGATGAGCTGGACATTCGGTTAGTTGAATAGAAGGTCTGGCGAAGCGCAGTTATTCTCACCTGCGCCTCAACCAGACAGTTTGTTCCCCATCGGTTTGGTCGATGTAGCCTTAGTCTCGTCTAATGTCAATTTAAATGTGATGCTCGTCCTAGCCCAGAATGTCTAGGATTTTCGGAATGACCTTCTCATGAGATGTCGGCGCGTCAAGTGAAATACATAGGAACCTGTCACTTTGAGCAGTGAGCGGAATGGATACCAACGTCACCTTGTCAAATTCGGTGATTTGGAACCGAATCTGGCCTAGGTCGGATTGGAACTTTCTATTTATGGCGAGTGCCTGATAGGCGCTATAAAAGGACGTGGCCTTCGGGTCCTCATCATCGAAATTGGCCTTTACTAGAGGAGATGGGATGTCGGCGCGATATCGGCCGATGAGCAGTTTGCCTTCGCTGTCGACTACTCCAGCGAACCTTACCGTCTTGTCTGCATTTAGTAGAGATTCGCAAAGTTTTTGCAGAAAATCGCGCTCATCCTGCCCCATTGGCGATGCATGTGCAATATACGAATCAAAATATAAAACATGCGACGAAAGTTCGGGTGGTATCTAAGATTGGAGATTGGCCTAATTCAAGGCAGGACCTGCCTGACCTGTCTCCAAAGTTGGGCACTGTTAGCTCAAACTAATTAGTAATGTGGGTCAAAATCTTCCAGATATACCTTTAAATGACTATTATCGGTATCTTCGATCGTAATGCCAGTGGCAGGGGTTGACGATCTGGCTATCTATGTTCCCAAACTTTACCTCGACTACAAGGATTTTGCCGAGGCGCGGGGCATTGACCCGCAAAAGCTGGAACATGGTATAGGCATCAAGAAAATGGCCATTGCAGATACTAATCAAGATTCTGCATGTATGGCTGCCAACGCTTGCCTGAAGCTCATGGAGAGAAATAATCTCCATCCCGAAGACATCGGAAGGCTCTATGTGGCAACCGAGTCATCATTGGATGAATCAAAGGCAATGAACTCTTTCGTGGTTGGGATGCTGGAGCAGATTTATGGTGAAGGCTCTTTTGAGCATGCAGGCGGAATAGAATGCAAGTTCGCCTGCGTAAGTGGTTCCTACGCGTTGTATGACAACACCAACTGGATTCGGGCCGATGAAAACAATGGCAAGGCGGCCGTCGTAATAGTAACTGACATTGCAAAGTATGACATTGGCTCTCCTGGAGAATATACTCAGGGAGCTGGCGCCGTCGCTTTGTTGATAAAAGAAGATCCGCGCCTTATGGCTTTTGACCAAAAGGTTGCCTCGACGATAATTAAAAACGAATACGACTTTTACCGTCCGACAGGCAAGGAAACACCACTTGTCAACGGAAGCTACTCTAACCTACTCTATTTGATATCAGTAAGAAAGGCGTTTGATGGCTACAAGGAGAAAGCCATTAAATCAGGACTTATCGAACTGAAAGACGGAGAATCGATTACTGATCATATTGACTTTTTCGCGGTCCATCTTCCGTACAGAAAGATGGGAGAAAAGGCTCTTGCCTACCTCTTAAGGCATGAATGGAGACATCTTCCAAGGTGGAAGCACGTTATCAAGGAAGTTGGGATGCCTGAACCTCAGCCAAAAGATGCGCGGGGAACGATAGAATCTATCCTTGCTGATACTGAATTCATGAAGGCAGACGAACAATTCCGAAGAGAGTTCATGCGGACGTCGTTTTACAACGAAGTATACGAGAAAAAGATGTCGAGCTCCCTCGAAGCATCAGCGATAATTGGGAACCTCTACACTGCTTCTATGTATATGGGAGTGCGCAGCCTCTTCGAAGTCGAATTCAAAAAAGGGACGGAGCTTGCAGGAAAGAGAATTGGATTCGGATCATATGGAAGCGGCAGCAGCGCGATGGTCTTTAGTGCCGTGATACAACCAGAGTATAAAGAAGTGGTAAAGAAAATGAATATCGAGGAAGACATTGGATCCCGACAACGGTTGGGAATGGAACAATACGAGAAGCTCCACAGGAATGAGAGAGCGTTTACCGACTCTGTTATCAACGCACACAAGGAATTTGTGCTAGTAAGGGTCGGTGGCATTACCGCCGACAAGGCTGGGTCCCGGGAATACGACTATGTCAGCTGACGACCTTGAATTCGATGCCTTTTTGTTTTAGGAATTCAACGAGTCGATTCGCGTGCTTTTGGTCTTCCAGTTCTAGGCTCAGATAGACTCCGGCAGTGCCCGCGGGGATATTCGAGGAAAGCCTGTCATGTTCGACTTCTACAATATTGACGCTAAGCTCCGCAATGCCGTCTACTAACATCTTGAGCGCACCAGGCTTATCCGGCAGCAGGATAAAGATCCTGAGCATCCTGCCCATTTGCATTAGGCCCTTTGCCACGACTTGTCCCAGGAGATACATGTCAACATTTCCCCCTGAAAGAATCGATACGACCTTCTCCCTCTTGCCTGCATGTCCTCCATTTGAAAGCAAATAGGCAAGGCTAGCAGCACCAGCGGGCTCTACGACAATCTTTGCTCGCTCCATCAGGAGAAACATGGTCTTTACTATGGAGTCATCATCGATCAAAACAATGTCGTCAAGATACTTGCTCGCAATTTCGTAGGTAAGGTTTCCAGGCTGCTTCACTGATATTCCGTCGGCTATAGTGTATCCACTTTTTATGGTCTGCAGCGAGCCTTTTGCAATCGAATCCTTCATGGAAGGGAAGGCTTTTGATTCGACTCCGATTATCTTTACGTTCGGTCTTTTGGATTTGACAGCAATTGCCAAGCCGGATGCCAGTCCTCCTCCCCCAACTGGAAGGTAGATCTTGTCCACATCTGGAAGATCTTCGAGGAGCTCAAGGCCAATAGTGCCTTGACCTGAGATAACATCCGCGTCATCGAATGCATGAACGATGGTCTTCCCCTCTTCCTTGGCTAAATCATGAGTCGCAGCCCAGGCCTCGTCGTAATTCGTGCCCTTGAGCACAACTTTTGCACCATATGATCTTGTCGCTGCGACCTTTGCTGGCGACGCGGACTGTGGCATGACAATAGTGCAAGGAATCTTTCTGCGAGCTGCCGAATACGCTACACCCTGCGCGTGATTGCCAGCAGAAGCTGCAATGACGCCATACCCTGATTGTTTTTCTGACAACTTGCTGACCTTGACTGAAGCTCCGCGCACTTTGAACGAGCCAGTAAGCTGCAGGCACTCTAATTTCAAAAAGAGGGAAGTACCAACAAGCTTGGAGAATGTGCTTGAGCTTTGAAGCGGCGTTTTTCTGGCATAGCCTTTGAGGAGCTCTCTTGCCTTAACAATGTCATCAAGATTTGGGGGCTTTTGCTTCCTCTCCGAGTTCCATACACTGGCGTCATTCATCGCTATGCCCGATTCAATTGCGGCACCACGCCTTAATTATAATTTGTGCTGGTTTAGATGAGTCATCTGGAGAAAGTAATCAAGGTCTAAGAGAAAGAAGACCCGCCTACACTTATGCAGGGCAGCCTTCCATCTTTTGTATCCAGTACCCGCTCTGGGATATCGCCTTTTCTACAAATGGCGGAGCTGCCTGGATGTGACAGAACTGGCACTCTTCTGACGTCATTTTCTGTCCGGATTGCCCCACTGA
>DASYRH010000027.1:0-42768 GCA_036004585.1 Nitrososphaera sp.
GTAGAGGAGGAATTTGACCTGTGGATGGCATCAATCGTAGGCCGGGATTGGGCCAAGACAGCGCGAGAAGCAGAAAGCCAAGGGCAAAAGCTGGAGCAGATGCTGGCAAAGAGGCTATCTGGACTGTCCATTTCAGAGCCAGCGATAGCTTCCGCGATTCACTCAACGGGGCTGGGATTAAAGAAGCCCGTGGCGTGGACCGAGCAGGACATCCTGCTGTTCTGCAAGACTTTGCGGGCGCGTGCAAAGCCCCTCGTTATCGCTGCAAATAAGGCGGACCTTCCTTCGGCAGAAAGTAATATTGAAAAAATCAGAGCTGCAGGTCTTCGGGTCGTGCCTTGCGCTTCAGAAGCAGAAGCCCTTTTACGCAAAGCCTCAAAAAAAGGGATCCTGCACTACCTTCCGGGAGACGGCTCATTTGAAGTGCGACCCAATACCACGCTGAGCCCGGAGCAGCGAAGGGCACTTGACATCGTAAAATCGCTAATTGACCGGTACGGCTCGACTGGAGTTCAAGAAGCCGTAAACGTAGCATGCTTTGGGCTTCTTCACCTGGTTGCCGTATATCCAGTAGAGGATGAATTCAAGTTATCGGACAAGAATGGAAACGTCCTTCCTGACGTCCGGCTACTTCCTGCAGGCTCTACTGCGAGGGACCTCGCTGGCACTGTCCATGCTGATCTCGCCAAGGGCTTTCTCTATGCGGTTGACGCAAGAAGCAAGCAGAGGATCGGAGCAGACCACAAACTCAAAGATGGAGACGTAATCAAAATAGTCTCTGCATCAAGCAGGGGTTAAACAATTTGCTCTGCCTTGGACTAGAAAGCACGGCTCATACATTCGGATGCTCCGTCGTAGACTCTAGTGGCAGGGTGCTCTCTGACGCTCGCGACGTGTACAAAGCTCCAGAAGGAAGCGGAATACATCCCCGGGATGCATCAAGGCACCACATTGAAGTCTCATCCGAAGTATTGAGACAGGCCCTTGACTCCGCTGCGGTCTCCATGCAAGACATTGACATCATTGGGTATTCTGCGGGGCCTGGTCTTGGACCTTGCCTTCGAGTGGGGGCTGTCGTGTCAAGGGCGCTTGCGGGATTCTACCATAAGCCCTTGGTACCAGTCAACCACGCGCTTGGACATGTTGAGCTTGGCATGATGCTTACACATTCACGCGATCCTCTTGTGCTCCTTGTCTCTGGAGGTCACTGCATGATTCTTGCCTATTCGGACGGCAGGTGGAGGGTATTCGGAGAAACTCTAGACATTACCGTCGGCCAGCTCCTCGATCAGTTCGGAAGGGGACTTGGGTTCGCGTCGCCATGCGGCTCAAGAATCGAAGAGCTTGCGGGCAAATCATCCGGGAAATATCTGCAACTTCCCTATGCCGTGAAGGGAAACGACGTTTCATTTTCAGGGCTTCTCACCGCCGCATTGAGGCTTGCTTCAGATGGAAACGATATTGCCGCTGTCTGCTATTCTCTCCAGGAAACCGCCTTTGCGATGCTCGCTGAAGCAACGGAACGGGCCCTGTCATTCACGGAAAAAAAAGAGATGATGATAGTAGGCGGAGTCGCTGCAAACAAGAGGCTTGCACTGATGCTCGAGGTCGCAAGCGAGCGGCACGGAGCAACTCTAGGTGTGTGTCCCATCAAATTCGCAGGAGACAACGGTGCCCAGATTTCATGGACTGCACTTCAAGAATACCAGGCAACTGGCAAGGGCGTCAGGATTGAAAAGTCGCGTGTACGACAGTCCTGGCGGCTCGACAGCATATCTGTCAGGTGGCGCCCTTGAGCGTTTTTATCTGCCGTTCCCACTTGCCGTTGCTATATACTCCGAACTTGTAGGTCTGGCCTTCAGCAGTTATCACCAGCTTTTTCACAAGAAATCCTTCAGATCTGACCTCAGATATCTTGTCAAGCGGTAGATCAAGGACGATTTCACCCTCCTTCTTTGAGAGGGTAGCCATCCTGCCCTGAGTTTTTTGAAATACTATCCGTTTGCCGGTCAGGATGAGAACACCGCTCCGAAGTTTGTCCTCAGCACAGTCTTCGCCGAGGACAACCTTTTCGCCGGGCGCCGGCTCAAAGCTCACCACGTTTTTATCAGCTCAATGCAGGTTATATTATGCTTGCAGCCGCGGCTGATAAAAAAGGGCGCAGAGGCAGACATCTATTTCACAACTTGGGCAGGGCGAAAAGCGATCTCAAAGATTCGCGCTCCAAAGCCGTACCGCCATGTGGAACTTGACCGCACAATCAGGAAACAAAGGACGATTCGCGAAGCTAACTTTATGTCTATTGCGAAAAAGGCGGGAATTGAATCTCCCTATGTTTACTTTGTCGATCCAAAAAACGCAGAAATCATTATGGAGTTTATTGAAGGACGAAACGTCAAGGACGTCATTACTCCCGCTTTGTGCAGGGAAATTGGGAGGTATTCTGCACTCCTTCACTCTATCAACATAGTGCACGGGGACCTTACCACTTCGAACTTTATCATTGATAAGAAACGACTAGTTCTGCTTGACTTTGGTCTTTCATACTATTCTGAGCGAACCGAGGATGTTGCGACTGACTTGCGCCTGATAAAGGAAGTATTGGCCAGCGCACACATACGAGTTAGAGGCGCATTTGAGCGGTTTGTTGAAGGATATGTGAGTATAGCAGGAAAAAAGAAAACAGACAGGATTCTTGAGAATGTTCGCGAAATAGAGCAGCGTGGCAGGTACGCTCGTGTCACCTAGTTTTTATTTCGCACTGGCCGCAATCTGACGTTGCAGTTGCGCCAGGTTACATTTGCAAGCACAAACAGGAACAAGTATTTGGAGGCACAGGCGATACTTGAGCAATATGGCATTACCGTCGATTTCGCCAAAATCAATCTGGTGGAGCTTCAATCTGACTCACTTGAACAAATTGCAAAAGATAAAGCAAGAAGCGCATTTGACTCGCTGAAAAAACCGGTTATCGTTGAAGACAACGGGCTTTTCATAGACGCGCTGAAAGGTTTCCCAGGGCCGTATTCGTCGTTTGTTTTTCAAACAATTGGCAACATCGGGATTCTAAAATTGCTGAATGGATCCGCTGACAGGTCGGCGTCCTTTCAGTCTATCATCGCATACACTGATGGCAATAACGTTTCAATTTCTGAGGGAAGGGTGAAAGGAAAGATTTCCGATATTGTGTTAGGGGGTGGATGGGGATACGACCCGATCTTTATCCCTGACGGAACTCGCCTAACTTTTGGAGAGCTGAAGGAGGAAAAGAACAACTTTTCTCACAGACGAAAGGGGCTAGAAAGGTTTGCAGAGTGGCTACTTGCACTGAAATGAACCTAGAGCTTCAGGAATCTTGTTCGGGCCAGCAACGCGACTACACCGACGATACCTGCGAGCGCGCCAATTGCTGGAAGAGGGAATTCTGGAATTTCGTTGTCAGCCGAAAGTGAGGCAATACCCCATGACCTTGGAGACGCGACTCTGAGATACTCTGCGGATTTATAGTCAGGCCATGAATAGTAATAGTTGTAATTGTTATTCGGTCCCCTTGTGTCGTATGTTACGTAAAAGCCGAACTGCACATTGTCGGAGCCGATATTAACACGAGGGATTTTGAATTCATACGTCACGTGAGACTTTGCAGAATAAAGCGGGCTCTTAGAGTCGGACAAACCCCTCTGTGCAGTTACAAACTGGTCAAGAGGCGACTGCTGCATCAGCGTGGTACGCCCGTCACCATGGTATTCTTTAAAGCTGGTTCCCATGACATAGCAATAATCATCTGCGCCAAGATACGGGCCGCCGTCTCCTTGTGTATCAAAGCAGATGGCCCCGTGTCCGTCAACGACATAGTCGTCGGGCATCTCAAGCATTACGTAAACGAAATCACCGTCGTGCATTCCCCTTATGGCCAGTCTGGTGCCATCCGTGTAGTTGATTATGGTTTCGCTTGCCTTGCTCCATTCGCCGGCGCTTGTCCAGACTCCGTCTACCTCCATGTCGATATCCTGCACAGGAGGTAGCGCAACAATCGGCTGTTGAGCTGCTGCAAATCCCGGCAATCCTCCTAGAATTGCAAGTGAAAATGATACCAGAATAGCGGCCAGAGCCCTGAGCATTTACGCTGATTCAGTACAGCCTGGGGTAATTATATATTGAGTAGTATGGTGTAGGGCACGTCATACTCTTGTTCAAGAATTCAACACGGGTTCAGGTCGCAGTCAATGGGGAGGCAGTCTCACAGTACTCGCTTATCCACCTGTCAACGTGCCTTACTTGATTCTGGAGGACAACGATCCTTGAAATTTCGCTTTCGTCCATGACTGCAAAAGAAGGCATCTTGGCGCAGAGCTGCGTGGAAAAGTCCCTGATCTCGTCCATTTCGAGCATGTCTTCCTGCTCTAGTCGCTGGTTTGACCTTCCTATGTGCATGTAAGACTTTAGCTCGATAAAGTGCGGGTCGCCTTGCTCCATCATTTGGGCAAATTCTTCGACGAAATCGGCGCTGTCGTTGTAGCCTCTTATCAGAGTCATCCTCAGCACAGTCCTTGTATCCGCCTTTGAAAGGAACCTCAGGCTGTCCCACCACCTTTCCCAGGCATCACCATGGCGGGGCCGATTGATCTTGTAAAACATCTTTTTGTTAGAAGCGTTAGAAGAAAGGTAGATCTGAGTAGGCAGCGCATCTTCTGATTCCAGCCTCCGCAACATATTCGGCTCTTGGCCGTTGGTCACCAAGAAAATTGATTTTGTAGCTTTAAGTGATTTGAGATACTTTATGAGCTGCGGCAGCTTCGGATACATTGTAGGCTCGCCTGAAAGCGAAATGGCGTAATGCGCGGGAAAAAGTGATTCGTCAAGTTTCTGCTTGTCGTTCTTTGCATGGCCATAGAATCCGTTTATCAGTTTCTTGCGCTCGGCCAGTAGCTGTTCGACTATTACGTCCGGCTCGTCTACGAGCTCTTCCGGCATTTGTAGCGTGTCGTAGAACTCTGTGGGGCGCCAGCAGTAGATGCACCTATTCTCGCAGTTCATCGCAGTCGGAGTCATCTCCATGCAACGGTGAGTCGATATGCCATAGAACTTGTGCTTGTAGCAATTTCCTTCGTTTGCAAACGATTTCTTTGTCCAGTGGCACAGCTCCACTGCAGAATGGTTGTAGACGCCATACTTTGCCTTCTTTAGCTTTGTCTGGATCTGCGGGGTGATCTGGATGAGGTTTTCATCCATTGTGTGCGACACGTGCTCGTCAGAGCAGCTCATCTTTCACTTCGATTGGGCCAAGATCAGATTTAAATTTTGCACCGCTTTGTCACAACGGCATATGATGGCAGTTGACACTGAAAGGATTATGCGCGTAGGGCTCGAGCTTGCCGGATGGAAATCAATGCCGGCAGACAGCGCAGTGCACGTGAAGGGAAAGAATATCCGAAAAGTCATGATTGCAATCGACGTTGGCACTGCCGAACTGATTCTGGCCCGCAACATCGGCTGCGACGCGGTTATCGCGCACCATCCTATAGGTGTCGCTTCGGTCAACTTTTACAAGGTATTTGACAGGCACGTCGAATACATGGTAGAGCATGGCGTTCCCCAGAGGAATGCCAGAATAGCGGTAGCCAAACTAAAAGAACGAGTAGAGACGCGGACACATGCTGAAATCTACTCTGATGTTGTCGGCGTGGCCAGGGCAATAAAGATGCCACTTGTAAATATCCACCAGCCCTGCGACGAATACATGCGGCAGGTTATCCTCAGGGCCATCAAGAACGGCAGTACAGAACTGGTTTCTGATATCGTGGATTCAGTTGGCAAAATCCCTGAATTCAAAAGAGCGGCTACGAAGGTCCGAGTCAGGTATGGAAGCGAGAGGAGCAAGGCTGGACACTGGGCGCTGGTCATAGCTGCGGGGACAAACGGGGGATTTCCAATAGCCAAGGCTTACTTTGAGTATGGAGTCAATACGGTGATCTACCTGCACGTGGATTACGCGGACCTGACAAAGCTAAGGGAGGAGAAACCGCGCGGAAACCTGGTGGTTCTCGGCCACCTTGCAGGCGATTCGATTGGACTAAATGGACTCGCGGATAGGCTAGAGGGCCTGGGCGTAGAAACCGTCAGAATAGGCATATTGTCGGGAAAGAGCTGATCACGCGGACTGCCGTGGGTGATAAGCAACCTAATGGCTATGTCATCGCATTTTGTAGTACAAGCCTCTAAGTGAACAAGGCTTGAGCTTCCAGAGTTTGTTCTTCGAAATTAGCCATTTGTATCACATTTTTTAATAGCCAATGCTCATGCTAGGATGGTATGCGCCACAGCATAAACGCCTCTGTCTCTTTTGTACTGATTTTTGTTTTTGCTTCAGGAACTATTGCGGTCAACGGCTACGCCACCTCGGACGAAGGATGGCTCACTTCGTTTAATCTCGAAGAGTGCGAGCTCTCTTCAACGGGTTCGAACAGCTACTTTTTCTTAGAGCCGGGATACCAGCTGACGCTAGAAGGTCAGGAGGACGGTGATAGAATTCAGTTAATCCTTACTGTTCTAAATGAAACGAGAATTGTGGACGGGGTAGAAACCAGAGTTGTTGAAGAAAGGGAAAGCGAAAATGGCGAGCTAATCGAAGTGTCCATTAATTTTCTTTCTTTCTGCAATGATACGAAAGACATATTCTACTTTGGAGAGGAAGTTGACATGTATGCAGACGGCGAAGTAGAGAGCCATGGGGGTGAATGGCTAGCTGGAGAGGATGGCGCTGCGGCAGGCTTACTTTATCCCTCAAATCCCACAGTCGGCATGAAGTATTACCAAGAAATTGCTCCAGGAGTGGCTGAGGACAGGGCTGAAGTCTTGAGCCTGGATGAAGTGCTTAATGTTCCAGCGGGTAATTTTGAGAAGGTACTGAAGGTTGAAGAGACTACACCACTTGAGTCAGGAGAAAAAGAATACAAGTATTATGCTCCAGGGATTGGACTCTTGCAAGATGAGGACTTGAAACTGACCAAGTACGTTATTCCCGAGCAACCAGCAACAAATGCGGTGCTAAGGTCACAGCCGCAGTCTGTGAAAGTGGCAGAAGATGCAATTGAAGTACAAGTGAACAGCACGTCAACGATCAGCGACTTTGCATTGGACGAGGAGAACAAGAAAATCAGCTTCAACGTGAACGGAGCAGCGGGCGCCGATGGAATGACAGAGATTTACATCGGGAAAATACTGGAAGGACCCTATACAGTGACTGTTGACGGAGAAGTTATGGACAATGTCGAAGTAATCCAATCCGAAGAGTCTGCCACATCAATAATCAAAATAGCCCATTCAGACGACTCACAGGTGATTGCTGTCACCGGCACAAATGTTGTCCCTGAATTTCCTATTAATGCAATATGGATTGCATCGCTGACAGGAGTATTGATCCTCTTTGCCCGATCCAAGATGGTTCGCAAACTTTAGGCAGCCGGGCGACCTACCACTGGAAAAAACAAGTCGAATCCGTAAATAGAACCATCGCGTATATCATATGGTATAGAATATGAAGTCGGACAGCCGAAAGGCAGGCAATAAGAAGGATCTCAAGGAAGGAGACTTGAAGAGAGTAGAGCTTGGTGGCAGACCGATTGTCTTGGCTATGGTAATGGGAAAGATCTATGCGATGGACGCCACATGTACACATCAGGGCGGGCCGCTAGATGAGGGAATACTTGAAGAATACAATTTGACTTGCCCCTGGCACAATGCAGTCTTTGACGTGCGCAATGGAAATGTTTCAGAAAAGACCAGCTGGGCAACAAATGTCAACTCTTATCCAGTTCAAGTGGACCCAGCTACAGGCGACATATCGATCGAACTTTAGCCTGCATAACGTCAAACTAGACAGATCGAAGACCCAATCCAACAATAGAGGACTGAGGGAAAAAACATAGCGAAAGACGTTGGAGCTTTGGAGAAAAGTTATTGACCGATTCTTGAACCGCAGCCACCGCAGAAATTTGTTCCGACCGGACTCTGGGTCCCGCACTTTGCGCACTTGACCAATGACAATGAGGCGCCGCAGTTATTGCAGAACTTTCCTTCTCCAGCGGGTTTTCCACATTGAGGACAAAGCGTCTGTTTGCTCTCTATAGTTCCTGAAAAAACCTGTGTGTTCTCTGCCTTTTGTTGGATATCTTTAACCATCTTGCCGGCTTTGGCCGCAGCCACCTCTACGTTTTGTCGTGGGGCATCCTCTACGCACAGTCCTTCTTGTTCATTCCAGTCCATCTCACAAACATATTTTCTACACTTCGGACATCTTTGAAAGTGGCCCTTGGCTTCATTCTGAGCAGTTTCAAAGGCAACTTCGTGTTCCTTGTGCCATTGGGGACTCATGCCCGTAAATTTCGCAGCATACGCTTCGGTTCCTCTCTCGATAGAGTAGCCCACGTGGGAGCCAAGCAGCGAGCTGCCCATAGAAGCCGCATTACCCAACCCTCGGAGAAATCCCGCCTTCTTCCGGGACTTTGACTCTATGAAATTGGACTTGTATCCATCGCCACAAATATCGCAATTGAATGTAAACTTGAACCCTGCTTCGTCACTATTATCCACAAAATTTCTTGTGAATGCTTGCAATGAGACTCACCATCTGAGTGGTTTGCCGCATTTTATACATTTCTCCCTGCCGAGTTTCTGTTCTGTTTTGCATTTTGAATTTCCACAAACTACCAAGAGCTGGGCATTGCAATTGGTACAGTAGTCTCCGAGAAATGTCGTTTTGCCACAGCTAGGACAGGAAGTTTCTAGAGAAAAAGCGCAACCACTACAGGCTTTCCAGTCCTTCTGTATGGGGCTCTGGCATTTTGGGCACCTCAGCGGTCCTACGGGATTCACCCTACCACAGAATGGGCATGCCTTAGAGTCAGGCGGATTGAGCTGGTTGCAGTATCTGCAAGGTCGTTTGAATCCAGACATCTGTGTCAGCCTTGCCCAGAGCAATTCTTGCTCAGAGATCGATCCCTCAGATTCATTTCTAGTTCTGATTTGCTGCTGCGCTTATAACATTTTCCAGGTATCGAAATGACAACTATTCAAGATTTTTCCCACCTGGCCCCGTCAGGGGCTGTTTTGTTGAATGTCAAAAGGTCGGCAACATCTGACTTCCATTGTTCAAATGAAGAATGAATTACTCTTCCGATGAAGAGCTTTCGCAGCTCTCGTAGAGATGAAATCTTTTGTGCTGCATATCTGTATTTGGCGTATTGTCGATCGTTGTAGATCTTCTCTTCTGACAGAAAGATTGGTTCTCTGCGAAAATTGATGTCTAACATCAGCCGGTTTAATTTTCCAATGAATCCATCTACCTGCGCGTCAAGCTTTTCAATGTTTGTAGAAAGCCTCGCGTATTCATCGGAGTCAGCAATTCTGAAAAAATATGTTGCGTTTCCACCGGTGTTCAACTCTATGGTTTGATCTGGATCTTCGTCCTTGTGTTCCGTTGACGGCAGCCTGACTGATTCTAGGGCGATAGCATTACCATAACCATCGTTATTTCCATAAATTGGGAGCACAAGCCAGAGATAACTTCCTGTAATGTCGCCCATCAGGCCTCTCTTTACTCCGACAGCAATCAAGTCCTGTCGAGCAAAGGATTTCAAATGATTATACTCCTGCCAAATCTGCGTCTGCTCTATTTTTTTCTCAAAATCAATCCATAGGGTCGGAGAAACTGATTTGATATTTGCGCTGCTTGCAGCCTTGCCATCCTTCATCATGCGCGACAAAGTCCTTATCGCAGTCGGGCTGGAAGAGGCTGAAATTTCTTTCAGAAAAGCTTGAGTCCGGATATTCAGCGTATTAATCGCATCCGACAGATCTCTGGCCAGATTGTCATACTCGCTCCCTAACTTTGAAATGATTGCTTTTTCTGTTGAGTCGGTAGTAATCACGATGGAGAAGTCTCTAGCATCTATCTGGCCGAGGTTACTGAAGTGCAATCTCAATGGCTCTGCATCAGATGGCATCAATACCAAGGATGTTTCATAGAGTCGGATTTCGCAGCTTTCATGGTGCTTTACTACGCCCGATGGTTCGATGAGAGTTACCTCGCCGCGTACTGGCAGCTTTTTGACACTTTCATTCATCAGCAGGTGCTTTACTATTTCCTCATTTCTGGCGGAATTTAGGTTGGAAACGAAATCTCCAAACTTGTACGCTAGGTCCTGAATAGCTAGCTTTTCGCCTGATATTATCCCTATCTGGACCAGATATTCGCCAAGAATTATCTCGGAAATGTCAATCAAGGGGATGTAAACCGGCTCACCAAATCTCGGCATGATGGAAAGCGTTTCCTTATCAAGCGTTAATTCTGCCTCGCTTTTGGCCGAATTAGCTCCTGATTTATCGGAGAGCAGAAAACTGCAAGGACAAGCTACCAATAATGCATTGGTCAATTCATGATACCCTTCGTGGGACGCTTACATATTCCTAGCTGGGATTTTCGGATGTAGATATTTCTAGGGGACTGGCGCCGGCGAGCTTGCCAGCAAACGGGGCTACCTCGACGGGGTTGCCTAGCGGATCACTCAGGATTGAAATCCATCGGCTGCATACGCATCTGTCCAGAGAGGACCGCGTACAACAATCGAACGATTATATACAGTAGTCGTTTCCATTTTTTTGGCTGGCCTTCGTAGTATAGCTTGGTTAGTATAGGCGGCTGTGGACAGCTTCTCAAAGTTTTGGGCAGAGACCGCTTGAGGAGGGTTCAAATCCCTCCGAAGGCCCCATATCATTTTCAATACCTGGCGGTAGGATCTGACAAAATAATAAAAAGGAAAAAGAGAAGGCCCTAGAGCCTTGGAACGAGGCTGTTCAGCTTGCCGTATCTTGCAGTTGCTACGATGATTCCGACGATTGCTATTGCCAGTACGATTGCAGCGATTGCGCCAAACTCTGGGATTACCCATGTACCGACGATGTCTATTTCTTCAGCACCTGCTTCAAACGGTATATTTAGGATTCTTGCCGTAGAAGTTGCTGTTTCTTCGTCTGTGTCATTTGATGGAATTGTGTCGACAAAGACTTCATAGGAAATATCGTCTCCTCCCGTTGGCTGGTTCGCAACTGTCAATGCTTGCATTGTAGCCCTTGTGAGTTCGATTCTCAGTGAACCATTGCTGGTTGAACCTAGTGTCACTGTCAGAGTGGCAAGATCGACGTCTCCTGTTATTGATTCTACTGTTCCGCCTGTAATCTGGTACCTGATCTCGTGCGGTTCACCGCCAATTATGGCATTAATGGTTCTCCATTCTTCGCCTGCCGTAAAGTCAAATGATGACTCTTCAGTCACGCCTCTGTACGTGGCCCTAACTTCGTAGTCTCCACTCTCCATCATCAGCTTGCCGCCAGATGGGAACGTGTATGTCCATGAACCATCAGCTGCCACAGTGACCGGGTCTGTTCTAACGAGGGCTACCTTTGGACTGAATACCTGTATCAGAACAGGCTGCCCCTCTTGAACATTGGTAACTGTACCTGAGATTGTGATCTGTTCTCCAGATGTATATGCCGTCTTGTCTGTCGTTACTGTCACAGAAGTTGTCTGCGCATTTGCAGTGCTTATCAGTGCAACGGACGCAACTGATGCTAATAGAATAGCCATTAGTGCATATGCTTTATAGTCCATTATCCCTCATGCACACCTACCACGCCTATATTTCTATTACTATTTATCCTTTTTGTGAAGAAACTCTAACGGCATAGCTCATTTTAGGAAACCCTGTTAAAAGTGAAGTCTCAAATTTCTAAAGAAATAAGCGCATTGCTGGCAATAAATTGCGAATATATATATAGGCACTGCCCTATTTCAATAAATTTGACTCCAATGTTTTCACTCGAGCACCAGCTATCAAGTTTGGAGGCGGTTCCCGTTGTCTGACAAAAAGGCGACAGCCATCAAGATATCGAATCACATCTACCAGCCCAAGCACGAAATTATTCCAAAGCGCGAAGCCGAAGAAGTCATGCGAAAATTCAATGCAAGACCGGGCCAGCTTCCGTATATTATGACAAGCGACAAGGCGATCGAAGACCTTGATGTCCGCCCTGGTGACATTATCAAGATCACGAGAAAGAGCCCGACCGCAGGTGAAAGTGTATATTACCGATATGTCGTAGAGGGTTGAGTTAATCGAAATGATAGAGAATTCTATCGAGATGTGGCCGATTATTAATGACATTTTGAGAAGAGAAGGTGTCGCAAGGCAGCACCTGAATTCCTATAATGAGTTTATGGAACGTGGTCTCCAGAGTATTATTGACGAAGTCGGCGAAATAGAAATTGAAACAGCCGAGTATCCCTACAAGATCAAACTCGGCAAGATAAAACTCCAGCAGCCAAGGATAATGGAGCTAGATGGCTCAATCACTCACGTCGCACCAATGGAGGCAAGGCTTCGCAATTTGACTTATGCTTCGCCTGTCATGCTTGAATGCAGCGTAGTTGAAGATGGCAAGATCTTGGAATCTCGATTTATCCACATTGGCGACATGCCGGTGATGGTCAAATCAAACACCTGCATACTCCACAACCTCCCAGATTCAAAGCTGGTTGAATTTGCAGAAGACCCGCGCGACCCAGGCGGATACTTTGTGATTAACGGATCAGAACGCGTTATCGTCGGCTTGGAAGATCTTTCATACAACAAGATAATCGTAGACGCTGAAGAAACGACTGGAACGCTGCTTTACAAGGCCAAAGTATATTCATCAATAGTTGGCTACAGAGCAAAACTCGAACTTGTGATGAGGCCGGACGGTTCTATCGTTACCAAGATTCCCGGCTCGCCCGTCGATATACCGCTTATCACGCTCATCCGGGCACTTGGACTAGAATCTGACAAGGACATCGCGGACGCAGTATCACTTAGCGACATTATCCAGGATGAGCTCGAGCCATCATTCGAGAAAGCTGGCGAAGTAAACACCAGCCGCGACGCTATCGTATACATTAGCAAGAGAATAGCTCCTGGTATGCTGGAAGAATTCCAGATCAAGCGCGCAGAGACGCTGCTTGACTGGGGACTCTTGCCTCACATCGGCAAAAACCCCGACAACAGGCATGAGAAGGCGTTGTTCCTCGGAGAAGCTGCATCCAAACTTATCGAACTAAAGCTGGGCTGGATTGACTCTGACGACAAAGACCACTACGGAAACAAAGTGATAAAGTTCGCCGGTCAGATGCTTGCGGATCTTTTCAGGACTGCATTTCGAAACCTCATTCGTGACATGAAGTACCAGCTAGAGAGGTCTGGTCAAAAACGCGGCATCAACGCGGTTGCCGCGGCAGTTCGACCTGGCATTGTGTCTGACAAGCTAAACAACGCTATTGCAACTGGAAACTGGGGAAGGGGAAGGGTAGGCGTTACACAGCTGCTCGATAGGACAAACTACATGTCGACCATCAGCCACCTCAGAAGGATCCAGTCACCACTCAGCAGGAGCCAGCCTAACTTTGAAGCAAGGGATCTGCACGCGACACACTTTGGAAGAATCTGTCCGGCAGAAACACCTGAAGGCTCTAACTGTGGCCTTGTAAAAAATCTGGCGCTGTCTGCGATTATATCAGTCAACGTCCAAAGCGCAGAAGTCACAGAAAAGCTCTACGAACTTGGAGTTCAGAACGTCGAGGACGCAAATAATGATCTCCGGGCATCTGGAACAAGAGTGTTCGTTGACGGCAGGCTCATCGGATACGTGGAAAAGGGCGAGCATCTTGCAGATACGCTCAGGTCAATGAGAAGGTCAGGCAAGATACATCCACACGTTGGAATCTACCTTTACGCTTCACAGAATGAAAACGCCACAAGGAGGCTCTACATCAGTTGCAACGCTGGCAGAGTCCTAAGGCCGTTAGTAGTAATCCGGGACTCAAAGCCACTAGTGTCGTACGAAGTAATTGAAAAAATAACCAAAAAGTTCCTTTCATGGGGCGACCTGCTCTACATGGGAGTCATTGAGCTTACCGACGCGAACGAGGAGGAGAATTCTTACGTCGCCATCGATCCGAAAAAGCTCGAACCAAAGCACACTCATCTGGAGATCTTTCCCTCTGCAATCCTCGGTGTAGGCGCCTCAATCATACCGTATCCCGAGCACAACCAGTCACCCAGAAACACGTACGAAAGCGCAATGGCCAAGCAGAGCCTCGGATTTTCTACACCGCTAATGAACGCAAGCACCTACGTCAGACAGCATTTCATGCTTTATCCACAAACTCCAGTGGTAAGCACAAAGGCGATTAACCTACTTGGTCTGGAAGAGCGCCCGACTGGGCAGAATTGCGTTGTGGCGGTACTTCCGTTTGAAGGCTACAACATCGAAGACGCAGTCGTTTTCAACAAGTCATCGGTGGACAGGGGGCTTGGCAGGACGTTCTTTTACAGAATCTACGAAGCTGAAGCCAAACAATATCCCGGAGGCATGAAAGACAACTTTGAGCTTCCTCAGGCGGACGCCAACATCCGTGGCTACAGGGGAGAAAAAGCGTACCGGCTGCTAGAACAGGACGGTGCGATCATGCACGAAGCCGTTGTAAATGGTGGAGACATTCTGATCGGAAGGACGTCGCCTCCAAGGTTTATGGAAGAATACAAGGAGTTTGAAGTAAAAGGACCATACAGGCGCGACACTTCCGTCGGAGTCAGGCCGTCTGAAAACGGAGTCGTTGACACTGTAATTGTAACGCAGTCGGTGGAGGGAGGCAAGATGTACAAGATCAGAGTCCGCGACATGCGCATCCCAGAGATCGGCGACAAGTTTGCCTCAAGGCATGGCCAGAAAGGGGTAGTCGGAATGCTGGTCAACCAGGAAGACCTACCATATACCGAAGAAGGAATAGTCCCTGACGTAATGATTAACCCGCACGCATTTCCATCCAGAATGACTGTCGGCCAGTTCATGGAGTCATTGGGCGGCAAGGCCGCATCACTCCGTGGAAGGATTGTTGACGGTTCTGCGTTTCTGGGTGAAAAGCTGGACGACATCAAGGGCTCAATGGAGCAGTATGGATTCAAGTACACGGGCAAGGAAACAATGTACGACGGAAGGACGGGCAGGAAATTCCCGGCGGATGTCTACATTGGCGTCGTCTACTACCAGAAACTCCACCACATGGTCGCTGACAAGATTCACAGTAGAGCCAGGGGCCAGGTGCAGATGCTTACAAAGCAGCCGACAGAGGGCAGGGCACGCGGAGGCGGACTCAGGTTCGGAGAGATGGAGCGCGACTGCCTCATCGCGTATGGAGCTTCAATGATGCTCAAAGACAGGCTTCTTGAAGAATCCGACAAGGCCGAAGTTTACATCTGTGAGCGCTGCGGACTGCTAGCCTATTATGACGTAAAGCAGCGAAGGTACGTCTGCAGGGTGGACGGCGACAAGGCAAAGATATCGTCTGTCGTCATCGCTTACGCATTCAAACTGTTGCTGCAGGAAATGATGAGCCTCAACGTTGCGCCGAGACTCTTGGTGAAGGAGAAGGTCTAGGAGGCCGGTTACAATGATGGAAGAATCTTTAAAGATACTTGGCGGGATCAAATTCAGCGTATGGTCCCCGACCGAGGTCCGCAAGTTTTCAGTCGCTGAGGTAACGGCTCCTGAAACTTACGACGAAGACGGGATGCCTGTCCAGGGAGGGCTCATGGACAACAGGCTCGGCACTCTTGAGCCGGGGCAAAAATGTGCGACTTGCGGCAACACTTCAGCCAAATGTCCGGGACACTTTGGCCATATCGAGCTTGCAGAGCCAGTACTCCACATCGCATTTGTTGACGACATCCACAAGCTGCTGATGATCACGTGCAGGTCATGCAACAGGATCAAGCTGGACCCTGAAGACCTCGCAAAATACAAAAGCATTCGCGACGCAAAGGCTGCTTATGCCGTAATCACACTTGAAAATATCAAAGACGAGATAATCGAGCGCTCAAAGAAGGTCAAAGAATGTCCACACTGCGGAAAGGACCAGTACGACCTCATATTTACAAAGCCGACGATATTTGTTGAAAAAACTGACGCCGGAGAAAACAGGCTACTTCCAATTACGATACGCGAAAGGCTAAGCCACATCCCTGACGACGATCTTACGCTTTTAGGCTACGACCCGCACACTGCAAGGCCAGAGTGGTTCGTCCTTCAGGTGCTTCCTGTCCCCCCAGTAACAGTAAGGCCTTCAATCATACTTGAAACAGGTATCAGGTCTGAAGACGATCTGACTCACAAGCTGGTTGACATCATCAGGGTGAACCAGCGCCTCAAGGAGAGCAAGGAGGCAGGCACGCCGCCGCTGATCGTGCAAGACCTGGTCGACCTTCTGCAGTACCACGTTACCACTTACTTTGACAACGAAGTCTCTGGGATCCCTCAGGCCCACCACAGGTCGGGAAGGCCGCTAAAGACGCTGACGCAAAGGCTCAAAGGAAAAGAGGGCAGGTTCAGAGGCTCGCTTTCCGGCAAGCGTGTAGACTTTTCGAGCAGGACTGTAATTTCACCAGACCCCAACCTGCGGATTTCTGATGTCGGAGTCCCGACAGACGTTGCAAAGAAACTGACTATTCCGGAAACAGTGTCACATTGGAATCTTGAAAGGCTCAAGTCGCTTGTCATGAACGGGCCAAACACATACCCCGGGGCCAACTATATCATAAGGCCTGATGGCGTCAAGATAAGGTTAGACTACGTCACCGACCGAAAGGCGATAGCGGATTCGCTTGCCACTGCATACATTGTGGAGCGCCATCTTGCAGACGGCGACACCGTGATCTTTAACCGCCAGCCATCTCTCCACAGGATGTCGATCATGGCCCACGCCGTGCGTGTCCTACCGTACCGCACATTCAGGCTTCATCCTGCAGTCTGCCCACCCTACAACGCAGACTTTGACGGGGACGAAATGAACCTCCATGTGCCGCAGAGCGAAGAAGCCCGGGCAGAAGCGACGCTACTTATGCGCGTGCAGGATCAGCTGATCTCGCCAAGGTACGGCGGCCCAATAATCGGGGGCATAAGGGACTTTATCACCGGTGCATTCTTGCTTACCCGCGATGGATCCAATCTCACTAAGGACGAGCTGGCTAACCTGGCCATGATAGGCGGCTACAATGGTCCGTTGCCAGAGCCAGAAATCACTGCAAAGAGCGGCGAAAAAATGTACACCGGCAGGCAGCTGTTTTCGCTATTTCTTCCAAAGGACTTTAACTTTATCATAACGTCAAAGTGGAACAAGGCCGCAAAGGGCGAGGGCAAGGACGTGGTCATAAAGAATGGCCAGCTCTTGAGCGGGGTAATCGACAAGGCTTCCATAGGCGCAGAAGAGCCGGACAGCGTCCTGCACAGAATCGCAAAGGACTATGGCAACGATGCCGCACGGCGATTCCTTGACTCTATCCTGACCATGCTCAAGACGTATATCACCCACAGGGGCTTTACTTACGGCTATTCTGACCTGTGGCTCAGCCCTGAAACGAGGCAGGAGATAAGCGATATCATCCAAAAGACCTACGAGAAGGTCTACGAGCTGATCCAGCAGTACAACGACGGAACGCTCCCTCTGACCAGAGGACTTGCTGCAGAAGAGGCACTTGAACTCTATGTAGTAAACGAGCTCTCAAGAGCCCGCGACAGGGCAGGCCGGACGGCGGACAGGGCATTTCCGGACGACAATTCGGGCGTCATAATGGCGTCAACAGGCGCAAGGGGCTCGACTCTGAACATCGGCCAAATGACAGCGGCTCTTGGCCAGCAGTCGATCAGGGGAAAGAGAATCCAAAAAGGCTACCACAACAGGGCGCTATCACACTTTAAGCCACGCGACCATAACCCTGACGCAAAGGGGTTCGTAAAGTCGAACTACCGCGACGGGCTTTCACCGCTTGAATTCTTTTTCCACGCGATGGGTGGGAGAGAAGGCCTCGTGGACACTGCGGTCAGAACCCAGCAGTCAGGCTACATGCAGAGGAGGCTCATCAACGCTCTAGAGCACTTGAAGATCGAATACGACCAGACAGTCAGGGATCCGCATGGCAACATTATCCAGTATCTCTACGGGGAGGACGGAATCGACCCGGCCAAAAGCGACCACGGCGAAGCGGTGAACCTGTCCAGGCTCATAGAATCGGAATCAATCATTGACGAAGGGCGCAAGGCAACTGAAAACGACATCAAGAACATCCTGACGAAACATGCAGAAAACCTCAACCCGAGAATGAAGTCAAATCTAGAGAAGGCGCTGGTCGAGAACAGGCTTAGCAAGGACGGGGTAGAGAAAGTGATGAAGAAAGTCCTTGACCTTATCGACAGGGCTCTTGCAGAACCCGGCGAGGCGGTTGGCGTCGTAACAGCCCAGTCGATAGGTGAACCCGGAACCCAGATGACTCTCAGGACATTCCACTTTGCCGGTGTCAAGGAAAGAAACGTTACCCTTGGCCTGCCAAGGTTGATAGAGCTTGTGGACGCCCGCAAAAAGCCAGTAACGCCTACAATGGACATTTACCTTGACGAAGCCCACAGGGTTTCAAGAGAGAAAGCGCTAGAGATCGCAAGGGAGATCCTCTTTACAGATATTGACGCCCTTGTGGACAAGACCGAGACAGATTACGGCGGCATATTGACATTCTATCTTTCAGAGGCAAAGCTGGCAGAGCGTGGATGCGAGCTTAAAGATGTCCAGACTGTACTTGAAGGATCCAAGAAAAAGTATACGATCAAAGTCAATGAAAACAAGCTTGTCATCAAGATCACCATTCCAGACGAGCCAGATGCGCAGACTCTGCTTACTCTAAAGAGCAAGCTCCTAGGGACACGCGTCAAGGGCGTGCCGGACATTGAGCGTGTCACAATAGTAAAGCAGGACGACGAATGGGTCATACAGACGGCGGGCTCCAACCTTGCAAAGGTAGTCGTAGTTGAAGGCGTTGACACCACAAGGATTACCACAAATAATGTCTACGAGATCTGGCAGACTCTTGGAATCGAAGCCGCAAGGACCGCGCTTGTTAAAGAGATCACCAACACTCTTGAAGAGCAAGGTCTTGAGGTTGACACAAGGCACATCATGCTGGTTGCCGATCTCATGACTTCAAAGGGATATCTGCAGCAAATAGGAAGGCATGGTATCGCCGGGACAAAGACATCGGTACTTGCAAGGGCAGCGTTTGAAATCACTGTGCCCACCATTGCACGCGCCTCGCTTGAAGGTCAGATAGAGACGCTCAAGGGAGTAACAGAAAACGTTATAGTAGGTGCCACAGTACCCGTCGGCACCGGAATGGTCGAGCTTTACATGAGGGTGAAAGATAATGAAAACGCTGGAAAAAGTGATTAAGGAAGCAGTAGCCTCCGACAAGTACAAGAGCGGAGTTAAAGAAGTCCTGCAGTCAGTGAAAGGATCAAAGCTCATAATCCTATCAAATACAGTACCTACTCCAGCGAGGTCCAAAATAGAAGAGCAGGCAAAGTCCGCAGACGTCGCGCTCTATGATTATCCTGGCACTTCTGTACAGCTGGGCAAAATGTGCAACAAGCCTTTTAGAATAAATGCAATTGCCATAAAAAGCGGCAGCTCGGAAGAGATAAACTCTATCCTCTTAGAAGGCAAAGAGTCCAAGAAGTAAAGCACCAAGACTTAAATTGACCTTGACTGAGCAAAATGATGTTGTCGCCGTTGCCGTGCGTTGAAGGGTCGCTGTAATAAATGACTGAGATCAAGCTGACCTCTGACGAACTCCGCCTGATGTCGCTTTTCCAAAGCATCACAAGCGCTACTGCAAGGGACTGCATCGTCGACGACAGGATGGACAGAGTAATTTTTGTAGTAAACAAAGGTCAGATGGGGCTTGCCATAGGCAAGGGCGGGTCGACAATCAAGCAGCTCCAAAATGTCGTTGCAAAGAAGGTAGAGCTCGTAGAATTTTCAGATGACGCAGTTGAATTTATCCGTAACATGCTCAATGCCGACATGGTTAGTGAAGTCAAGATCTCTGACAGACCAGATGGAACAAAGCAGGCCGTAGTAGTCGTCGACGCTAGAAAAAAGGGCGCTGTTGTCGGCAGGGAGGGCAGAAACGCAGAGAAGGCAAGGCTCCTTGCAAAGCGATACTTCCAAATAACCAACGTATTGATAGTTAGCCCTGAACAACAGGGAACAGGTTACAATAGGGTGAGTATGTAGGAATGGGTAAATCTCCGTTAGGTCTGTTTGCCGGCAGAGTGTTGCGAGCCAAAAAGAACCGCGGCCGCTGGGCAGACAAGTATTACAAAAGAAGAATGCTCATGCTTGACAAGAAGGCAAACCCGCTGGAGGGTGCGCCCCAAGCGAGAGGCATAGTGTTGGAAAAGGTTGGAATTGAGTCAAAGCAGCCAAACTCTGCCGTGCGCAAGTGCGTCAGGGTGCAGCTAATTAAGAACGGCAAGTCTGTCACCGCGTTTCTTCCAAGGGACGGCGCGCTCAATTTTGTTGACGAACATGATGAAGTAATCATTGGCGGAATCGGCGGTGCCATGGGAGGAGCAATGGGCGACATTCCCGGTGTGAGGTGGCAGGTCTTTAAGGTAAACGGCGTTTCACTCAACGAGCTAGTGCATGGAAGAAAGGAGAAACCGAGGCGATAGAGATGAGTGGAAGAGAACAAGTAAACATTATGCTCTTTAACAAATGGGACATGAGCCAGATAGAGGTAAACGACCAAGGGCTAAAAACCGCAATTTCGCTAAAGCCTGCTGTAATTCCAATCACCTTTGGGCGACACGAGCACCAGAGATTGAAGAAGGCAGAGGTCAACATCGTTGAAAGGCTTGCGAACAAGATGATGCACTTTGGCAAAAAGTATGCCAAGAACACCGGCAGGATGGGCGGCAAAAAGGCGCGAATGCTTAACATCGTAAAGACTGCGTTTGACATCATTCATGTTGAAACAGGCAAGAATCCAGTTGAACTTTTGGTTAGGGCAGTCGAGAATTCCTCTCCGAATGAAGACACTACAAGAATCGTGTATGGCGGTGTTGTATATCACGTTTCAGTTGATGTTGCGCCGCTGCGAAGAGTAGACTTGGCGCTCCGGTTTATTGCAGAAGGAGTAAGGGAATCGACTTATTCAAACCCGCAGACGATTGAAGAGGCATTGGCCAAAGAAATTCTTCTTGCGTCAAACAACGACATGGGAAGCCACGCCGTAAAGAAAAGGAACGAGCAAGAAAGAATAGCAATGGCTTCTAGGTAAGCACAGCCAGGAAGCACCGGAATTTTCACCATCAACATGTAGTCGGACACTAGGAGTACAAAAAACAAAAACGTCGCATCTGATAGATGCCCGCCAAAGATTTCACCCCTATGGTTAAATAACCATCGGGAGGAGAACCCAAGAGAAGGATGAGCGGCAAGGACGAATCTGTCTTTTCCAAGGAGGCCCTCATGGGGACGCAGGCAGGCAAGGACATTCTGAAACAGGGCCTGCTCCGGAGCAAAGGCTACAGACAGTTCAACCAATATAAGGAAAAGACTGAAAATGAGTTTCAGGGCTTCGCGGAGAGGTTCGTCATGTCGCTTTACAAGGCGATTTCTTCTGACACTAACGCTCCATTGACAATGAACAAGTTTGCGGAGGAAGTTGGATCCGCCGATCTTGTACCAGAACCCGGGCAGCTTGATAGGATCAGGGAAAAGCTTTCAAGTCCGGAAGTCTTGGGCGACAGAGTGAGGCTCATCCTGAATTCAAACTTTGTAAAAATGACCTTCCCAGTTTTCAACGCGTTGTTCGACGGATCTTCCAAGTATTTTAACGACAGTATCTCTAAAGAAAAAAGAAATGCCGTAATCGACGGCCACATCATTGCTATTGACCTTAGCGAGCCTATGGACAGAATTGTCGACAAGGACGAAGATCTCGATTATCTGGAAGACTACAAGTTCATGAGCCCCTACATCCTGGCGATCGCAAGGGAAAAGATAGCACAGGGAGGGGACAGCGTACTCCGTGCGTTTGAGGACGGTTTCAAGGACGCAAGGATTGGCCAGTACATCGATGTCAAGCTAAAGTCAAGGCCAATGTCAATAAGCGATGAAAACATGACTGACTGCTACAAAAAATACAGGGCAGTGATGGGAACTGCAGGAAGGAACATGGCTCTGAACAGGCGACCGCTTGGAGACATATTCCACCTTGGAATGGCCAAGGCAGGAGAATGCGTGGGTTGCGGAAATGAAATTGAAGACTCCCTCAAAAATGGCGCTATCAAGGTCCCGTCCTGGCCTCTGTACTTTGCACTGAATACAGGCGACGTCAGGCGCGGTTTTGAGCTGACCATGAACAAGAGTGAACTTTACCTGGACGAAGCCAAGATCGCACTTGAAATGCTTCCCGAAAGTTTCGAGCTAAAGCCGTTCTTAGAGTTTCTCTTCCTGACGGTAAGGCACTACAACCAGTATTGGTACAACGAACTTGTTCGCCGCTCACCTTTTGCAGAATTTGAGAAGCGACTGCCAAAATGATGTGGTCTGAAAAGTACAGGCCTGAAAGAGTAGAGCAGATGGTCGGCAACGAAGACGCACGACTCGCTGCCGTTAAATGGCTCGCAACATGGGTCAGCGGAAGCAGGCCGCTTCTTTTGGTCGGGCCGCCTGGAACTGGCAAGACAACCCTTGTCCGTGCCCTTGTCGGGCAGTTTGGCTACGACATGGTCGAGATGAATGCGAGCGACACAAGAAATAAGGAGATCCTGAAAGCGCGAATTGAGCCAGTTTTCCGGAATGTTAGCCTCTTTGCGAAAAAGATCCTCCTCTTCCTTGACGAAGTCGACGGGATCTCTGGCAGAGAAGACAGCGGTGGCCTTGACACGCTCGTTGATTTGATGAAAGAGCCGACAGTCCCCGTGATAATGGCGGCAAACGAAAAGTCGACTAAAATAAAGGTTCTTGCCAAGGTCTGCAAGAAAGTGGAGTTCAGCCCTGTGCCTCCACGTTTGCTCATGCTTTTCCTCGATCACGTTCTTCAGAAAGAAGGGGCAAAGCTCGGGCCTGGCGACAAGATGTCGCTTGTGAACAACAGCGGAGGAGACATACGATCCCTGCTTAACAGCACGCAGTCCCGCGTAGCTGGATATGCGACTGGCTCAAACAAAGATGTTGTTGAAATAGATATTGCCGAAGCAATAACGGGCTACTTTAATTCAGATAATGCTGAGCAGGCAATGACATTCATCTCGAAAGCCGACTCATCATATCCCGATCCACGTTACACAGTAATGACCCCTGAGGTTCGGAGAAAGGATATGATCGGCGCGTTATTCTCAAGCATTGTGTCTTCCCATTCCGACCATGACAGCCTTGCCCCAATGCTGGACGTCCTTTCAAAAGTAGACGTACATGTTGGAAGGGCAAATGCGGGAAGGCAATGGAGAATTCTGCGCTACATTGACAAAATGGTCTCTGGCGGGCTATACGAAATCTCGAGGAATAGAGGTATCAAATATACGCAGTATTCACTCCCGTGGCCGGCGATGGGCCCGATATTTGCTCGCTCGCAGTCTACCAGAAAGATCCTGTCAGAGCTGGCTCCTGCAGTTTACACGTCAAAAAGTTCCGCTGGTTCAACTGTCATGCCTTATTTTATCAGGTTCTTGATCGAGGAAAAGGTTGATCCAGTAGAGTTTGCGATTGACAATTTTGGCGATGAGTCGGTCGGGGAGTCTATCTCTAAGGAGATTCAAAAGGTGGGCAAAAAATGAGCGAAAAGGGCGACTGGATCCGGCTCTTGGTCAAGTACAAGGGCAAATGCGCCGATTGCGGCAAGGAAATTCCACAAGGCGAGTACGCTCTTTGGTCAAGAACATCAAAAGCGATCAAGCACATGAAATGTGAATCTGACAAATCCTCAGAGAGGAAAAGAGATGATCAGGTACTTGAGCTTGAATGTTTTGTTTGCGGCAAATCCGCAGGCTGCGCCGAATGTGCATTTGAGTCTGACTGCAACAGAGCTCTAGTTTCTCAGGCCTGTATATGCAACAAATGCCTGTCAGAGAAGAACGCCTATGAAAACTATCAAGAAGTGTTCGTTGCAAAAATGCGGAAAATGGCAAAGGTCAAGATTTGACCGGTAAGAACTGACTACTCATTACTTCGCTTTTTTTGGGTGGGACGCATGTTTCGTTCGCCTTTTGAGAAATGATATAAGCTACACTCACCTACGTTATAGTATGATGAGGAGCAGTACAACAAAACTAACAATCGTAGCCGCATTGTTTGCTATCCTCTCAGGAACGGTTCTTGTGAGCGGTAATGCCTCTAGCGCGTTAGAATCAGCCGCTGCTCAGGAATCCGAAGAAATGACACCATTATCGCTAAAGACGGACAACGACTCTGTAAACGTCATCATCAGCTGGGATCCGCAGGAAATAGAGCCTGGCCAAGAGGTAACATTTACTGTCAACTACCGGGATGCGTCCTCCGGCCAGCCGCTAGCACACGTAAATCACGACTTTAAGGTCACGGATGAAAGTGGACAGGTCATTGAATCCGCCACCGGCCTTCATACCCACTCGGGCGGGGACATACATACTGTAACCTTTGATCAACCTGGCAATTTCGAGCTTGAAGTCACTATTCACGGTCTAGGAATAAACCAACCGTTCGACACTACGCGAAGCGGCGCTGTCCAGACTGCGATCGTGGTCGTGCCGGAATTTCCAGTTGCCCCTCTTATCCTTGCGGCGGC
Organism: Nitrososphaera sp.; assembly: GCA_036004585.1. Taxonomy (GTDB): domain Archaea; phylum Thermoproteota; class Nitrososphaeria; order Nitrososphaerales; family Nitrososphaeraceae; genus Nitrososphaera. The sequence goes on from DASYRH010000027.1 coordinate 24,747, forward strand.
CACAGGGTTAGCACTTGTCTCTGTGAGGCTCAAAGTCTGGAAGTTTGGATAACCTATATACTGCATCGCTCCATGGTTGATTTGGATCGAAAGGAGTTATTTCCGAGTGTTATTGCCAGAAGGCCCCAATGGCAAGCATGTTTCCATAGGTTAATCGAAATAAAGGTTAAAATTTGAATGGACAGCAGGCTATCCTGTCGAGCATGTCTAGTGAATACGAGCAAAACGTGTGCAAGCTTTTGGCCGAAAAGAAAGAAAGATTGGATCAGCTAAAGAAGGATCCTAATGCAAGCCCAGGCGAGATTTCAATGCTCTCTCTTGAAATCGAAACGCTCCAATCTATGTTTGAGAACTATAACCTGGGAATGAACGTCTTCCGGAGAGCCCAAGGCGGAAGGACTGGCCTCAGAGAATAAGCAACTCTGCCTTTGTATTGCTGACGAACTCTCTAGAATTCACTTGCTCCAAGCTGTAAACTGTACGGATAGTTTATCTGTTCAGACCTAATAATGAATTTATATGACTACTCACTCGGTTATCCTACAGCGCCATGCATGAAGAAAAAATAAAGCGCTTGGCCACGATGAAAAAGCAGGCCGAAAACGGAGGGGGTCCTGAGAGAATCGAAGCCCAGCATTCCAAAGGCAAGCTTACTGCAAGAGAAAGGATCGCACTCCTGCTTGACGAAGGTACCTTTGTAGAGCTTGACAAATACGTCACTCACAAAAGCGACGATCCTTCGATTCCAAAATTCTACGGCGACGGATCTGTTACCGGCTTTGGCACCATCGCAGGAAGGAAGGTCTTTGTATTCTCGTATGATTTCACAGTTCTTGGCGGTTCACTTGGCGAAATGACCGGCAAGAAAATTGCAAAGGCAATGGATCACGCACTCAAGGTCGGATGCCCAATAATTGGCATCATCGATTCCGGCGGCGCGCGCATCCAGGAAGGAGTCAGCAGCCTCGATGCATATGGCGATATATTCTTCCGAAATACGATGGCCTCCGGAGTGATACCACAGATCACAGCAAGCATTGGTCCATGCGCGGGCGGCGCAGTGTATTCTCCCGCAATGACAGATTTTGTAATAATGGTTGAAAATATCGGGCAAATGTTTGTGACGGGACCAGAAGTAGTCAAGGAAGTCCTGAGCCAGGAGGTTTCATTTGAGGAACTTGGAGGAGCCCGGGCCCATGGCACCAGGTCCGGCGTAGCTCACTTTGTCGCAAAGAACGAATACGAATGCTTTGATAGGATAAAAAAACTTGTGTCATTTCTTCCGCAGAATAACACCGAGGAGCCGTCAACGATTGAAAGCAGCGACGATCCAAACAGGATTGATACCAACTTGGTAAACATACTCCCAGAGAACCCTTACATGCAATATGACATGAAGGAGATCATAAAATCCCTTGTTGACAACGGGGACTTTTTCGAGATCCATGAACTCTTTGCAGACAACATCTGTGTCGGATTTGCAAGGATGGGAGGAAGAACCGTGGGAATCATTGCAAACCAGCCGATGAACCTTGCAGGCGCGCTTGATATCAACTCGTCAAACAAAGCTGCGCGTTTTATCCGCTTTTGCGATTCATTCAACATCTCTGTTGTTACTCTAGTCGATACCCCCGGATATCTGCCGGGAACGGATCAAGAGCATAACGGCATCATCAGGCACGGAAGCAAACTTCTCTATGCATATTGCGAAGCCACGGTGCCAAAAATAACGTGCATCATTGGCAAAGCCTATGGAGGCGCATATATCGCCATGGGAAGCAAGAACCTCAGAGCGGATGTTAACTATGCGTGGCCTACTGCAGAAATAGCAGTGCTGGGGCCAGAGGCTGCGATCATGATCATCCATCGCAAGGACTTGAAGAACTCCGCCGACGCGCCAGTCACAAAGAAAAAGCTTGCCAAGGAATATCGCGAGAAGTTTGCGAACCCGTACATTGCCGCCGAAAAAGGCATAATAGATGTCGTGATAGACCCGTCGGAAACAAGGCCGATGATTATTCGCGCGCTGGATGCACTTGCGAACAAGAAAGAGTCAAGGCCGTGGAAAAAGCACGGGAACATCAACCTGTGATTGCAACATGGCAAAGAAAATATCGAGCATTCTTATCGCAAACAGGGGCGAGATAGCTCTCAGAGTCATCAGGGCGTGCAAAGAACTCGGCCTGAGATCAATCGCAATCTATTCTGATGAGGACGTCCGGGCTGTACACGTAAAGAGGGCAAACGAAGCTTACCATATCGGGCCGGCGGCTCCTGCGCAAAGCTACCTCAACATGACCAAGATAGTCGAAACTGCCGTTACGGCAGGCGCAGACGCCATCCATCCGGGCTACGGCTTTCTTTCAGAGAACGAGAATTTCCCCGAGATGTGCGAAAAGAAAGGGATTATCTTCATCGGGCCGACTGCCAAGGCGATGGAAGTCACTGGCGACAAGATGAAATGCAAAGAGGTCATGACCAAAGCAAAGGTCCCGACCGTTCCAGGCAGCGACGGCACCATAGAAGATGTTGAGGAAGCCGCAAACGTCGCTCACAAGGCCGGCTATCCCGTGTTGCTAAAATCTGCATTTGGCGGCGGCGGGAGAGGGATCAGGCTTGCCAACGACGAAAAGCAGCTAAGGCAGGAGTTTGAAATGGCTTCTGCAGAGTCAAAGGCTGCATTTGGCAAGGCGGCACTATTTGTCGAAAAGTACCTCCAGCACATCAGGCACATCGAGTTTCAGCTAATAAGGGATTCGCACGGAAACGGGAGGCACCTCTTTGAGCGCGAGTGCTCGATTCAGCGGAGGCACCAGAAACTCATCGAGATGTCGCCCTCGCCGGTGGTTGATCAAAAGACGCGGGACCGGATCGGCGAGATAGCAGTCAGAGCTGCAGCCGCGGTCGATTACCTAAATGCAGGTACCGCAGAATTTCTGCGAGACCCTGAAGGCAACTTTTACTTTATTGAAATTAACTCCAGGCTCCAGGTGGAACATCCGGTGACAGAGCTGGTCACAGGCCTCGACCTTGTAAAACTCCAGATAGCCGTGGCTCAAGGAGAGGAGATCCCGTTCAAGCAGGAAGACCTGAAAATGAACGGTTGCGCACTTGAATGCAGGATAAATGCCGAAGACCCGTTCTATGACTTTGCTCCCTCGGTCGGACCAGTCCCAACCTGCAACATTCCCTATGGCCCCGGCATAAGGGTCGACACCTATCTCTATCCTACCTGCACCGTGTCCGGGTACTATGACTCGCTCGTCGCAAAGCTCCTTGCGTGGGGAAGAAACTTTGATGAGGCAAGGGTAAGGATGAAAAATGCGCTGGACGAATTTGCTATAGAAGGCATCAACACAACAATTCCGCTTTACAAGACCATAATGGACGATGCTAATTTCATCAAAGGCGACCTGTCTACTGACTACCTCGATCGCTTTAAAATCTTTGACAAGATGGTCGAAGACGTCAAGGACCGCACCAAGGAAAGAGCGTCAGCTGCAGTCGCAGCCGTCCTTATGCAGTCAGAGTTTGTGAAAAAGGCTGGAGCGGTTCAGGACAACCCTGCGGCGCGATCAAAGTGGAAATCTAGGGGAGCAATTAACTGAGATGGAATTCAAGGTAGGCGATCTTGCACACCTCCTAGATGGAGAAGTAATGCGGACTACCGGAGACGGCAGCTCGGTTCTTGTCAAAATTGGAGGCAAGGAGCACAGCCTTCGACTGCTCAGATCAGGAACAAACGAGTTTGAGTTCATACTCGACAACACCTATCATCATGCCAAAATAGTCCACTCGGGCAGCTCTGAAGTAAAGCTCATAGTCGATAACCAGCCGCTGAGCGTGAAGAAACATAGCAAGCTTGCCGAAGTCCTTGAAAAGGCTTCGGCACTTGGAGCTGTTGGTGGTGGCGACAGGAACCTTGCAAGCCAGATCCCTGGCAGGGTGGTCAACATTCCAGTGAAAGTCGGTGATGGCGTCAAAAAGGGCGACGTGGTAGTAGTGTTAGAGTCGATGAAAATGCAGGTAGCGGTAAAAGCACACAAGGACGGGAACATCAAGGAAATAAAGATAAAACAGGGAGCCAGCGTCGCACGGAACGACCTTCTGGCCGTGATAGAATAGACCTACGCTGCCTTCCGGAGCACTTCTTTAATTTCGTTATAGTTTGGCTCTATGCCCGGGTTGTCTGAGACCCACCTGTAAATCACCTTCCCGTCCTTGTCCAGGATAAACACGGATCTTTTTGCAGCATTATAGTCTGTGAGAGAACCCAGTCTGTTCATCACAATTCCGTACCTGTTTATTACGTCGCGCTTGTAGTCCGACAGGACAGGAAAGTTAAGGTGGCGGTTTTGCACAAAGAACTTGTTTGCATACGGGCCGTCGACAGAAATTCCGATGACATTTGCACCAAGGTCGCGCAGCTGGTCAAGGGAATCGCGCAGGGCGCACATTTCTGCGGTACACACTGGTGATTCTGCGGCTGGAAAGAACGCGAGGATTGTTTTCTTGCCGAGATAGTCGCTCAGCTTGTGCGGCTTCATGTCTGGATCCGGAAGTTCAAAGTCTGGAGCTTTATCGCCGATATTTGGTACTGTTGAAAGAGATGTGCTAGACATGTGAGTTAGAGCGAAATTTGATAATAAAAGGATTTCATGCATACTTGCTTTTGAATGGCGATAACTCCCTCAGCTCTCCAAGAGCGGACGCAAGCGCCATTACGGCGCGATCGATCTCCGGTTCGGTATTTTGTAGACCAATGCTCAAACGCAGAGAGCCCGTAATCTCCTCATAAGAGAATCCCATTGCCTTGAGCACATGTGAAGGCTTTTGCTTTTTCACAGAGCAGGCCGAGCCCGTCGATGCGGCGACGCCGTATTCGTCTAGCTTGATGATCAGGTCTTCTCCGTTAACTCCAAAGAAAGTAAAGTGGGCGTTGTTTGGAAGCCTGTCCGACGGGGATCCGTTAAGCCTGGAGTGAGGGATCTCTTTGAGGACTTTTGCAACTAGATATTCGCGCATGGCGATGACGCGCTGACTGTACAGCTGCATCCTTTCTCCGGCAAGTTGACAGGCCCTACCAAATCCAACAATTCCCGGCACGTTTTCAGTCCCTGAACGAAGAGCTGATTCCTGGCCGCCACCATGAAGAATCGGCGCTAGTTTTACTCCACTTTTGACGTATAGTGCTCCAACGCCTTTTGGTCCGTTGATCTTGTGCGAAGACAATGAAACCATGTCAACCCCGATGGACTTGACATCGATCGGAATTTTCCCTGCGGCTTGGACCGCATCCGAGTGGAAGAGTGCGCCAGAATCATGAGCTATATTGGCGAGATCTTTGATCGCCTGTATCGTGCCCACCTCGTTGTTTGCGCACATGATGCTTACCAGCGCAACGTTAGGTGAAAGCGCATCCTTTAGGTCGGATTGCCTGATCCTGCCTTCCGATGTAACGGCGAGATACGTGATCTGAAAGCCCATGTGTTCGAGATCTTTGCATGGCTCCAACACCGCGTCGTGCTCTATGCTGCTTACAATTAATCCACTGCCTTTACCAGAATTTCTTGCTTGTATGGCTGCGCCTTTGATCGCGAGGTTGTCTGCCTCCGTCCCACCGGACGTAAAGGTGATCTCTCTTGGGGATGCATTAATTAGCTCAGCAACTCGTTTTCGAGCTAGCTGGATTGCTCGCGTGGTCTCCCTTCCGAACTTGTGGATAGAAGAGGGATTGCCATAATGCTGCTTCATGTAAGGAAGCATCTCTGCAATTACTTCGTCCGCAACGGGAGTCGAGGCTGCGTTATCAAGGTAGATGTGCTCTGCGCTATCCATCTTTGCCACCTGCAATTACGAGCTTGCCGGGGCTGTAACCTGCAGCATCAATGGAAACGTACATGAAACCAAGCTCCTTGAGCTTTACATCGAGAAGAGCAAGTTTTTCGACATCAAAGATCCGGGCGAGCTCGTCCCTGCCCACTTCTATTCTGGCTACACCGCCGTGATCTCGCACCCTCACTTGTCGTACTCCAAAGATCGACTTTACTACAATCTCGGACCTCTCAATCTTTCTCAATTTTTCGTACGTCACTTCTGTTCCTGTAGGTATCCTTGACGCCAAGCAGGCGTTTGAAGGCTTGTCAAATATTGAAAGGCCCCGCTCCTTAGCTATTCTCCTTATTTCTGCTTTGTCTATGCCAAGTTCGGCCATCGGGCTTCGGACCCCATGTTCTCTGAGCGCCTTTATACCCGGTCGGTAGTCAGATAAGTCGTCAAGGTTTGTGCCATCGACTACAAGTGCGATCCCTTCTCTTCTTGCCTCCGCCGCCAAGTGTTCTCCTAGCTCGGTCCGGCAATGGTAGCAGCGCATGTTATCGTTTTTCACGAAGTCAGGATTTTCGAGCTCGTCATACCGCACTATACGATGTGTTATGCCTATCTCTTGTGCCACCTGCCTCGCCATGGCGAGCTCTTCCTGCGAAAGAGTCTTGTAATCTGCTGTGATTGCCAGCGCCCCCTCGCCCAGTGCCTCTTTTGCGGCAAGTGCTACGACAGCACTGTCTACACCTCCTGACAGGGCAACTAGAACCTTGTCGCCATTTCCTGAAAACCAGTTGACAAGCATTGCTAGCGAATTCATATTATTCACTCCTGTCCTACCTTTTGCAAAACCTGCGCTGTCACCAATTCTAGCGTTCTTTTCACGGACAACTGGCATCTCGATGCAATTAGCTTTACGTCCTGAAACTCGGGCTTGACGCTCGTGATTCGCCCGGTTGTTGAGTCCTTTGCGACCTTCACGTGAACATTAAAGAGGTTATCGCCAAGAGTCACTGGCACAGTTAGAATCGTGCGCGGAAGGACGAACCGTTCGACTTCCTGAACCCTAGCACCAAGGGTGCCCGATTCTGCGAAAAGGATTTCAAGCACGTCCTGTACTCTGCCTTTTTCAGATATAATTCTAATGAGGTATGCAGGTCTGCTCTTCTTTGTTGTTCCCGATATCACAGTTACGTCCTTGACTACTTCTGACAGCCTGTCTATTAGGTTACCCAATATCTCGCCGGTTGCATCGTCAACATTTGTCTCTATGAGACAGACACTGTCTTTGGCGGTATCTTGTACGATTCTGGATGTTCCGAGGAGTAATCTGACCACGTTGGCAAATCCTTCAAACTTTCTGGTTCCAGCTCCATATCCAATTGACTCGGGCATCATGGTGGGGTAGTGTGGGACACTACCGTCCTTTGCAAGGCTGACAAGCATCGCTGCTCCAGTCGGAGTCGTCATCTCGGTGCTAGCCTGACCAGCGACCAAGGTAAATTTCTTGCCCTTGAAAATTTCAAGGACCGCTGCGGCCGGGTTCGGAACGGTTCCATGCGAAAATCTTAACAAGCCTCCCCCCACGGCTACACTCGTCGAAAAAACCCTCGCGTCAAAGAGCTTTAGGTCCTGTAGCCCAGTAGCGGTGCCGACAAGATCCGCAAGGGTGTCAATGCTTGAAGCTTCATGCAAATGAACCGTATTCATTTCTTCTCCGTGTATGCGAGCCTCTGCAGAGATTATGGTCTTGAGCGAGTCAACTGCAAACGCTCTAGCCCTATTTTCCAAATCGAGAGAATCGCAAACCTTCATCATTGCCTTTAGCATTTCGGATCCTCTCCTTTCACGGACGTTATCCTTGTATTGAAGTTGCAACTGGGTTGCAGCAAAGCCGTGCGAATTGACCTTAACAAATTTTGCCTTTGTCACCTTGCTTCCCTTCAGAGAATCTTCGCATGCAAAGATCGCATCGGTGATCTCGCGTCCATTGGCCCCTGCGTCTACGAGTGCCGAAACTAGCATGTCCCCAGCAATGCCCGCAACTTGGGAGTCGATTACAGCGATCTTTGCCATCTAGAAAAAGTGTAGGGTGGGTTGCCTTATATCGATTTATTTCTTCACCTGGAAGGAATTCAGCCTGTCTATAGCCGCCTGAATCTGCTCTTGGCTTTCTGAGCCATAGATGATTAGAATCCTGTCATTATCCTTTAGGATGTAATCCATGATGGATGATCTCTCTGTACCATTGACAAAGTACCGAAGCTGTTTTGATCCATCATCGCAGAACTGGTTTCCGTCGTCGCTGACAAAGCAGTCGTTCTCAATGTTCATGTGGACACTCCGAAGGAACTCGCCGACGGGAACGCTTATAGAGTGCCTGTGCAGAGTTGTGCCGTCTCCTCCCTCAACGTGAATGTACGGGGATTGGACTTGGTACTTTGATTGGCTGAAATCTATCGGGTTGCCATTGAGCCTTACTTCAAATACTGCGTGTTCGTGGGCCGAATATAGTGGTCCAAAGTTATTTCCCGGACTCTGTGTCATTACCGCTGCCGCAATTCCTATTGCGACTAAAGCCGCGACTATAGGAATAATAATCATCATGTACTTTTTGTTCCTGCGCCTGCCAGCAGCAAAGTAACTGTCGTCTCTTTTCTTGTTGGACAATTCTTAGGATGAGTTGCAGCAGCTGCTCAATTTAAAGTTCACCCGCTTTGCGGATTTGTAAACTATATAAGTAATCTGCAATCGCTTGAATTTCAATCATGACAATTACGATAATAGGTTCAGGCAAGGTCGGCGCGTCGGCTGCTCTCAATTGCGGAATGCGGGAGCTTGACAGAGACATCCTATTGTTAGATATCATCCAGGGTTTGCCTCAAGGCGAAGCGATGGACATCAACCACCAACTCTCCGAGCGAGGAACGGACGCAATAGCCAGGGGTTCAAACAACTATGAGGAAATGCGAGGTTCTGACTATGTGGTGCTTGTCGCAGGGGTAGGGAGAAAACCGGGCATGACAAGGATGGATCTGCTCAAGACGAACGCGGGAATAGTCAAAGACGTCGCGTCAAAGATAGCAAGTTACGCCAAGGATGCAACAATTGTCGTGGTGACTAATCCCCTTGATCCAATGACTTACCTCGCACTCAAGACCATTGGCTCACAAAAGAGCAAGGTCATGGGGATGGGTGGCATGCTGGACCTATCGCGCTTTAAGAGCTTTATTCAGGAAGCGACTGGCCTGTCGCGCGATTCGATTCAGGCGATGGTGATTAGCGAGCATGGAGAGAACATGCTCCCGCTTACAAGGTTCTCATCTATTGGAGGAGTTCCGCTCCACGACTTTATTTCAAAGGAAAAATCAAACGAACTATTCGAGAAGACAAGAAAGGTCGCAGCAGAGGTGATTGCGCTGAAAGGTGCAACCGTGTACGCGCCGGGGAACGCAGTAGCGACAATGATAGAGTCGGTTGCAAAGGACAAAAAACTGGTCATCCCGGTTTCCGCGTACCTCCAAGGCGAATACGGTGTTTCTGACATTTGCATCGGAGTCCCTGCAGTAATTGGCGCAGATGGCGTCGAGCGGATAATCGAGCTGAAACTGGACGCATTCGAGCAAGATGTCTTTAACAAGGGAGTCGCCAGCGTACGGGAAGCAGTAAAAGCGCTGCCTCTATAAAGAATCCTTTTATCACGTTCGCGCCAAATATCTGGCGCAACGATGGATCTTCGCAGTATACTTGATGCATTTGCCACCGGAGCCCTCAGCTTGGATGAGGCGGAGAAACAGGTCTCGATTCACGCTATTGAAAAGCTGGGCGAAATCGCCAAGATCGATGTCGGCCGGCAGGTTCGGAAAGGGATACCCGAAATCATTTTTGCCGAAGGGAAAGAGTACGAAGACATAATTCGCATTGCAACTGCCGCTGTAAAGAGAAACGGACAAGCAGTCCTAAGCCGAGTACGCAAGAACCATGTTGGCCGCATCGAAAATGCACTAAGGAAGAAAGGATTGCTGGTTGAAGTCGGTAGGAACAGCACAACTTTACTCGCTGCCGACAAAGTATTCCGAAGAAAAATGGATGGGTCCACGATAGGAATTGTGGCTGCAGGAACTTCAGATATCGGCGTCGCGGAAGAAGCAAGACTTGTTGCAGAAGCGATGGGCTGTAATTCTATAGTCAGTTACGATGTTGGGATCGCTGGCATGCACCGACTGTTTCCCGAAATAAAAGAGATGGTCACAAAGAGGGCAGGAGCGATCGTAGTCGTGGCTGGAATGGAAGGTGCGCTGGCGTCCGTAGTTGCATCGATGGTGGATGTGCCAGTGATTGGAGTGCCAACCTCTATAGGTTACGGATTTGGCGCAAACGGCGTTGCTGCTCTTGCATCCATGCTGCAGAGCTGTACCTTGGGCCTCGCTGTCGTCAACATTGACAACGGAGTCGGTGCCGGTGCATACGCTGCATCGATAGCAAGAAAGATGAAGAAATAAAATTCAGAAAAGTGAAGCTTTGAATTCTTTCTCGCTTGCCTATTAACGTTTATAAGTGCTTCAGATTTGTTGCATCTCTAATCGTTAAATGGTGCATATCTGATGACTTATATTCAAACATTAAAGAGAATTAGATCTGATAAAACTAATTACCGCAGGAGAGCTGCGGTGCTGATTGGCAGACACTCTTTTGTAACTGTAAAAGTCAGCGACCAAAATGTCGCGACCCAGCTGATAAAGCCTACTGCCACTGGCGATATTGTTGTTACTTCTGTACACAGCAAGAGCCTTGCCAAGCAGGGCTGGAAAGGCGCTTTCAATAATTTACCTGCGTGCTACCTAACCGGTTTGATGTTGGGCAAAAAGGCACTGGAAAAGAATGTACAGAACGTAGTCCTCTATATCGGCAAAGATCATTTTACCTCAAGAGTCGCTGCCTGCCTGAAGGGAATCTATGACTCAGGCGTCAATATCCCCGTGTCAGAGGAGTCGCTCCCTCCTGAGGACAGGGTTTCCGGGAAGCACATCGCCGAGTATGCCGATACTCTAAAAGAAGACCAGGAAAAATACAATTCTAGATTTTCGGCTATTCTAAAGAACGGCCTAAAGCCAGAGGATTATCCTGCTCACTTTGAAGAAATCAAAAGCAAGATCGCTGGCGGCAAGGTAAGGACCCCTACAAAGGCCGGAAAAGAGGAGGAATCTCCTGCTGAAAAGGCACCTAAAGAAAAGAAAGCTCCCAGAGAAAAGAAGGAAAAGGCTTCCAAAAAGGAAACAAAGGGAGAAAAGAAGGGCAAAAAGTCAGAGAAGGGAGGTAAGGGCAAGAAGAAATGAGTCGCTATTCACCGTCACAACAACAGCAGGTTGAATGGAAGCCCCGAACCACTCTGGGCACCCAGGTGCAGACCGGCAAGATTACGACAATGGATCAAATCTATGAAAACGGGTGGAGGATTCAGGAAGCAGAGATAGTAAAGCACCTTCTGCCAGACATGAAGAGCCAAGTCGTCCACGTGGGCATTGTTCAAAAGCAGACTGACGCTGGCGAAATGACGCGTTTTAACGCACTCGTCGCTGTGGGCAACGAAGCCGGGTGGTTTGGCATAGGAAAGGGCAAGGCATCGCAGATGAGAATTTCCATCGACAAGGCAACTAATGCTTCTTTTCTTAACGTTATTCCTGTAAAGCTTGGCTGCGGGAGCTGGGAGTGCAAATGCAACCAGCTGCACTCGGTTCCATTCAAGGTCAGGGGCAGGGGAGGCAGCGTCACAATAGACATCATCCCAGGTCCTAGAGGCCTTGGGCTTGTGGCAGGCGAAAATATCAAGAACCTGCTCAAACTTGCGGGTCTAAAGGATGCATGGACAAAATCCTTTGGCTCGACAAACACGATGTCGTCTACGACAAAGGCAATTTTCAATGCTCTGAGGAGCACTTACAGCGTAGGTTGATGCTGTTGGCATATCTGGTCGTCCGAATAAAGGGAACTGTCAACATTCCAGAGTGGGCAAAGCGAACCCTTGACGGGCTTAACCTTGACAAGCGGTTCCGTGCCACTATAGTGCCCGAAAATCCAGAGTACCTCGGCATGTTGAGAAGGGTCAAGGAAGTTGTAGCCTGGACAAAGGCGGATGCTGCTATTGTAACAGAATTGCTAGAGAAAAGAGGGCGCAAGACCGGTTACAAGCCGCTGACAGGTTCTGATCTTCCAAAAGAGTACAAGAGCATTGGCGACCTTGCTTCAGCGATAGCGGATAACAAAGTTGCAATGTCAAAGTTGGAAGGCATCAAGCCATGGTTTGCCTTGGGCCCACCAAAAGGCGGATTCAAGAGAAAGACCAAGACCCAGTACTCACAAGCGGGAATCCTCGGTGATGACAGTGAGCTTGTTGAAATTGTCAAGAGGATGCTCTAGTGCAGCAAGACTTAATTAAGGTGAAAGAAAAATTGAACCAGCAAGTTCCAGCGGAAGGTAAGATAATTTATGGCTACTAGATTTAGAAAATCCAGAAGACAACGCGGCAGCAGGTACTGCGGCTGGGGCCAGGTTGGTCAACACAGGCAGGCCGGCAGCAGAGGCGGCATCGGTGGCGCTGGAAAGCACAAGCATTTCTTCATCAGAACAGTAATTGAAGAACCGGACCACTTTGGTCACGACGCGTTTAACTCGTTCAACCGCAACCTCGTCCATAGGTGGATAAACATCCGGGACCTCGACGGGGTTTTTGCAAAGCATGGCAAGGCCGACGACAAGGGCAAGGTCGTACTGGATTTGGCTGCCCTTGGCTACGACAAACTTCTAGGCGGTGGCAAGATAAACGCTGCTTATGCGATCAAGATAGCAAAGATTTCAGAAACTGCGAAGGCGAAAATTGAGGCTGCAGGTGGCGAGGTTTTGACCGATGAGCAGCGCAACGCAGAGTGAAGGCATAGTCAGGCGGATTGTCAAGGCCGCTTCGGTTTATGTCCCCCAAGTCCCAAAGCCAAAACGAAAGATTTCGCTGACTGAAAAGTTCGTCTGGACCGGAATCGCGCTTCTTGCCTATCTTGTTATGGGCCAGATCCCGCTTTATGGTGTAACAGACGACCCAAGGTTCGACTTTCTGGCATTTGCCAGGGTCATTTTTGCTGCGCAGCAAGGAACGCTGATGGAGCTTGGCATCGGACCCATTGTCACGGCGGGGTTGCTCATGCAGCTGCTAAAGGGCTCAGATCTCATTAGACTCGACTTTAAGAATCCGGATGATAGGTCGCTGTTTACATCGGCTACAAAGATAGTCACGATAATCGTAATTATTGCTGAAGGCACACTGTATGGGGCAAGCGTTTACGGTCCGCTGACTGCGGACGAAGCGCCTTTTGCTATCTATGTCGTAATAGGCCAGCTGATCGGAGCTAGTGTCATTGTCATGCTGATGGACGAGATGGTGCAGAAAGGCTGGGGCGTAGGCTCGGGGCTCAGCCTGTTCATCATGGCTGGCATCGCGCAGACGATCCTGTGGAGTGTCTTTAGCCCGGTACCTGCAACCGACGGTCCGGTCGGGGTTCTTCCGTTCACCATCGACGCCATCGCGAATGGACACGGCTATGATGCCATCTTTAGGAGCGGCCAGCTGGCAAGCCTCTTTGGGCTTGGCATGACCGTGGGAGTAATTCTCACGCTCGTGTATATCGAAGGAATACATGTAGACATCCCGATAGTATCGACAAAATACCGGGGTTTTACGGCCGTGTATCCCATCAAGCTGTTGTACACTTCTGTAATTCCAGTAATCCTAGCGTCAGCCCTGGTAGCGAATGCTGTATTCATGGGCCAGATGCTCTGGGCAAATTACAACCCCAATAATGATAATCCTGCGTTTAACTGGATAGCGATGTTCGACCCTAACGCGCAGGGGAGCAACCCCAGACCAATAGGGGGTGTGCTGTACTATATCACTTCACCAAGGAGCCTTGACATAGTTGCGCAAGATCCGATTCGGGCTCTAGTTTACGTCATATTTCTCACTGCTATCGTAACGGTGTTTTCCAGGCTATGGGTAGAGCTCGGCGGCCTGTCCGCGAGAACCGCCGCTCGTAACCTGCTTGACGCAGACGTGCAGGTGCCCGGGTTTAGGCGATCGGAAGGATCTGTCGAGATATTGCTTAACCGTTACATCCCCTCACTGACCCTGCTAAGCGGAATGATTATCGGGCTCTTGGCCGGAGTCTCTGACGTCCTCAACGTTTTTGGATCAGGCACTGGTATCTTACTGATGGTCAACATCATGGTAAGTTATTACCAGACGCTAGTGAAAGAGCAGGTCGACACCTACATGCCAAACCTGGCGGCCCTAATTGGCAGAAAACAGTAAACGCGCAATCATAGTCGGCATCCCCGGCGTCGGCAAGACGACTGTCATTAGCCGTGCGGCTGAACTGCTCAATCAAAAGACCAAAGCGACAGTGGTTGTTTTCGGGACCCTCATGTTTGAGGAAGCAAAGACCAAGATGGGGGTCAGGCACCGAGACGAGATGCGAAGCATGCCGGTGGTGGAGCAGCGCAGGCTCCAGGAGATGGCCGCGCAGCGGATAGCTGATATGAAGGATGATATCGTGCTGGTGGATACGCATCTTTTCATAAATACGAGCGAAGGCTACTACCCTGGGCTGCCAATGCGGCTTCTCAACATCATGAACCCGACAAACCTCGTCATGGTGGCCGCAGAGCCTCAAGAAATAGCTGACAGGAGGAAGGCAGACCAGACCCGACAGCGCGACATCATATCTGCAGACAATATCCAGAAGGAACTTGACATCTCGCGGGTGATGGTGGCATCGTGCTCCATACTGACAGGCGCTCCTTTTGCAATCATTATGAATAACGACGGTAAAGAGGACGAAGCGGCAGCAAATATAGCAAAGGTGCTCATAGGGTCGGATAGGTAGGCGCAATGTCGATCTTTGACAACCTGATACTCCAGTCGTTCTTTAGCCCCCAGTATACCCAGAACCCGATATTCCCTGATCTTCTCACCGCGACCATAATCGCAATGTTGATCTCTGTCGGAATGAACTTTGCATTTGCAATGCTCCGCAAGAAGACCACCGACATTGACAAGATGCAGAGGGTCATGAAGGAGACAACGGAATGGCGCAAGCAGTATACCGACGCCATCAAGAAAAAGGACAAGGTCAGGATAGATGAGCTGAAGAAAAGACAGGCCTACGTCAACAAGATGGCCCTTGAAATGCAACAGCAACAGATGAGGCCTATGTTCATCTACATGATACCGTCGTTTATGATCTGGATCTTCGTATTCCCTACAATCTTTGGGGGGACCGTCTCGATTTCTCCTATCGAGCTCCCATTTATCTCGTGCAGCGAAAGCAATGTCCAAAATGATACCCAGCTAAGGAACCAGACCGATCCAAGTCTGGGCGTCAAGGGTCCATGCGAATTACCTGGCGAGATGTACCTGTGGGGCTGGTTTCTGGTTACCTCCTTTGGCTTCAGCGGCATCATTTCAAAGGTCACGAAAACCAGCATGCCGAGCATGACTTAGAATTGTCTTTAGCCAGAAAATTCAGCGTTGTCATTTCGGGCTGGCCTGCAGTCGGCAAGACCACTATTGCCAGCAAGCTTGGCGAAGAGTTTGACCTCACCATGTACAATGGCGGAGACATCTTGAAATTGCTGGCTTCCGAAAGCGGTTATTCAACGGAAAGGGACGACTGGTGGGATACCGCAGAAGCAAAAAAGTTCATGGCACAGCGCAAGACCGACCCATCCTTTGACAAGCGGGTTGACAAGAAACTGGGCGAAATCGTAAAGAAAGGAGGCGCGGTGATCACCAGTTACACCCTCCCCTGGCTTGTAACGGACAATTCGATAATCAAGCTATGGCTGCGCGGGTCGCAAGAAAACCGCGCCAAGCGGATGGCAAACCGGGACAGCATCAGCTTTTCAGAGGCAAAGAAAATTGTGAAGCAAAGAGACGAGGAGAACAGTAGGATCTACTTTAAACTGTACAAATTTCGCTTTGGGGAGGACCTTACTGTATTTGATTACGTGCTCAACACTGACAAGCTGCCCCTTGACTCGCTCATTGAGGTTTCAAAACTGATCGTAAGGCGCCAGACAGGTAGGTAATGGCGTTGAAGCTGCCCCAGCTAGAGAATCTGGTCAGAATTGACGACGATGTCACAAACGAAAATTATGGCCATTATCCTGACAAGAGGCCGATTGAATCATTGCTAGAATACGGCATGATACTGGTGGACAAGCCTGCGGGTCCTGCCAGCCACGAAGTAGTCGCCTGGGTCAAGCGCATACTAGAGATTGATAAAGCTGGCCACAGTGGAACACTGGATCCTGGCGCCACGGGAATGCTCCCGATGGGACTCGGCGAAGGCACTAAAGCGCTTTCGGTCCTGCTACTCGGCCCAAAGGAATACTTTGCATTGGCACGCCTTCATGCACACGCATCAAGAGAAAAAGTCAAGGGTATAATGCAAGAATTCACAGGCGAGATCTACCAGCGGCCGCCGCAGCGGTCGTCAGTAAAGCGAGTTACTCGCAATCGGACTGTCTACGAATTTGACTACCTCGAAGACTATGACAGGCTAGTTCTCATGCGCATACTCTGCCAGGCCGGCACATATATCCGCAAGATAATCTATGACATAGGCGAAATTCTGTTGCCGGGCGCAACCATGGTAGAGCTCCGCAGGACCCGGGTAAGCAACTTTTCAGAAAAGGCCGACGGGCTTGTGAGGCTGCACGATCTTGCAGACGCGTTCTATCGCTACAAGCAGAATAAGGATGACGAAAAGCTGAGGAGATTGATAAAGCCGATAGAGTATTGCCTGGAAGGCATACGGGGTATAACGATTAGGGACACGGCAGTGGACGCAATCTGCCATGGCGCCCCGCTCGCAGTGCCGGGGGTGATTTCTCTGCCAAAAGACATCAGAGTAGGGGAACTTGTCGGCGTATATACTCTCAAGGGAGAAATTGTCGGTCTAGGTCAGGCGGCGATGACAAAGGAGGAGATAGAGCAGAACGTCCGAGGGATAGCATTCGTAATGAAGCGGATCATAATGAAGCCAGAAACGTATCCAAAGGCATGGAAGTCAAAGGGCACGCAGGCTTCGAACATGAAAGTAAAGTCAGAGATCGATCTCGACAAGCTCGAAAGCGAAAACTCTGACGAAATGTAAAAAAGATTAGAGGGTTTCCCCGATCCCGGGACGCTTGCGGTCTAGCCGGGCAATATTCTTCGCAAGGTTTTCCATGGTTCCCGGAATGTGGCATCGGCACAGGCAGTCTGTGCAGTCAAGATGGTTGCCACCCTTGCAGTTATCCGATAACTCCATTGACGAAAGCAGAGGAACCTTGCGTTGTTCCTCAATTTTTAGCTTTGTGTAGGGATCATATGCCCAGCGCTAATGCGACGGATTTGCCGCTTTCCGTTTCCCTGAGCTGCGTTCTAAGTTCTTCGACACGGACCGAGTATTCTTTTCGCTGCCCGCCTCCAAGTTCTTCTCTCAGAGTCAGCTCGCCCTTTACAAGGGTCTTCTCCTGCATCTTTTTCACAAACGGTGAGTACGACTGGGCGATAGAGCCGAGGAACTTGAAAAGCGAGCTGTAGTCGCCTTCCTGCAGAGCAGATGGAATGATCACGTCCTCGTCATGGATTCTTAGCTCGACCAGCTTGCCCCTGGAGCCGACCAACTGGGGATCCTGAAGAGTCCTTGACCTTGACAGAACGGCTGCACCCAGGAGGCGGAGCTTTGGAATGTCCGAATTCGCTTTGATCTCTGCTATCTGGAGCAGGTCGGACTCTGTCACAGGATTGCTTTCCTCCATCGAGGTATAATCTATCCTTGGCAAGGTTGCGTGATCCGGATTTTGCTCCGTAAGGCTGGCGATGTCGTACGATATCCTGAAAATATCAGTATCCTGACTGCCGGACCCATTCCGCGAGAGCTCGAGTGCGAGTGTTTTGCCACCCTGCAGAGTTACTGAAACCAAAAAGTATCCATCGGCCTTTACAAATTCCGGCTCCTTATTGACTTCAGCATCTTTGTGTGAGCCAAACCTGAATTTCTGCTTGATCTTTTCTGAAACCGGCGCCTTCATCCCGATTGGGAGCATCAAATCCTTCATGCCAAGCTCTGTTATGTTGCGCCTAAAGTTCCAGAATTCAAGCTCC